>JBCCLJ010000007.1:0-68588 GCA_039026915.1 Acidobacteriota bacterium | reverse complement strand
CTGCGCGCAAGGCACGCTGCGCGAGCCAGCTTGCCTCGAAGACCCGTGGTGTTACCACGGGCTTCGCTAGCCATTTTCATGCTCCGTCCCCTCCGGGGACTGCGCGCAAGGCACGCTGCGCGCGCCAGCGAAGCCCCGAAAACCCGTGGTCACACCACGGGCTTCCCTCGCGATTCCATCCTCGACCGCTACGCTGTGCTCAGCGTCCGGTCGAGCCGAAGCCGCCGGCACCGCGTTCGCCGCCCTCGTCGAGAGACTCGACTTCGATCACCTCGACCTCCGGCACCTGCGCCAGCAGCAGCTGAGCGATGCGGTCGCCGCGCGCAATCACGACGGCCTTCGGACCCGTGTTGATGAGCAGCACTCTCACCTCCCCTCGATAGTCCGAATCGATCGTTCCCGGCGCGTTCAGAACGGTCACGCCCTGCTTCCAGGCCAGACCGCTTCGCGGGCGAACCTGTCCTTCCCATCCGTCGTCGATCGCCATGCACAGACCCGTGGGCACCAGGCAGCGAGCGCCCGGCCGCAGGGTCAGGGGCTCGTCGACCGCAGCGCGCAGATCGAGGCCCGCGCTGCCCGGCGACGCCCGCTCGGGGAGCGGCAAGCCCTCCGCGTGATCGAGACGACGAATTCTGAGCTTCACGGGTTGTTGCCTCGCAGACGCTGGTTGCGCTGGCCCCGTCCAGGGTTTCGATTGCGGGAGTTACCGCGATTGTTGCGGCCGCCGTTCAGATTCTGGCCCTGCCGCGGACCGCCTTGATTCACGTTCTCGGGCTGGAGCCCCTCGGGCCACGGCCGTCCGATGAGACCGCTGTTCGCTCGCTGAATCGGCGTTTCACCACCGATGACCACCGGCGTCGGGATGATGTCGGCACGAAACTCCCAGTCGACGTAGTTCGTCTGGCCGTTCCAGAGGATCATGCTCTCCTCGTCGACAGCGCTGTAGACGCCGACGATCGGGCCAGCGGTCACGTTGCTGCGCCGACCGAAGCCTTCCTCGGTGCCCTGACTCGGCGGAACTTTGACGACGTTCATCCGGTTGCCACCGCCACCGCCGAGCAAGGGATTGACCGCTGCATTGCCTTCGGGAAAGGCCTGTGACCCACCGGACTGCTGGCCGCCGGCTTGCGCGCCGCCCCCGTCGGGCTGTGCGCCCTCGCCGGGAGCACCCGCCTCGCCAGCTTCTCCTCCGCCAGCACCGGCGTTCGCCCCTCCTCCAGGGGCGGCGCCCTCCTGCCCCTGCTGATTCGGCTGCTGACCGCGCCCGCGTCCGCGGCGGCCGCGCCCCTGGCCTCGCGGCGTCTGAGACTGCACGAGCAGTCCCCACTTGCCGTTCTCCGACATCGGCTCTGGGAAGAGCTGACGGATGCTGCGGGGCTCGACCTCGACCAGCTCTTCGAGCGTCGTCGGCAGTCGACCGTGGCGAGCCTGAAAGACCCGCACCGCCTCCGCGTACTGCAGGCCGCGAAAGATCAGCTCCTGCTCCTTCTCGCGCTTGGCCTGAGCCGACCACGCCGGCAACGCCAGCGAGAGAGCGACGCTCATCAAGAGCACGATCAGCGTCAGGACGACGAGGTTGTAGCCCTCCTCTCCCACGCGACGTCGCGGCCCGCCTGCGGGGGTCACCATTCGCTGTAGAAACCCTCACCGTTGAGGGTGGCCAGCTCGGATCCCGACTTCACGTCGACAATTCCGGGCTCGCTCTCGCCTTCTTCGTAGAAGTCTTCGCTCTCTTCCTCGCCCGCTTCTTCGTAGACCGCGATCCAGGTCTCCTGGCTGCCGGTGATCGGGTCGAGCGGCATCGAGCGCAGGTAGTTGGACTCGACCAGCTCCTGGAGATCGCCTGGATACTTGCCCTTGTCGGCGTAGAACTGGTCCAACGCGTCGCGCATCGTCCGCAGGTTCTGCTTGAGCACGGCCTCCTTGGCTCGCGTCGGCTTGTCGATCAGGTTCGGCAGCACGATCGCCGCAAGAATGCCGATCAGCGAGACCACGATGATCAGCTCGAGCAGTGTGAAGCCGCTCTGCGCCGTGGTCTGGACGCGGATCGTGCGTGACGGGGTCGGGTTCATCGAAAGCTCTCCATTCGTTCGCCGAGAGGGCGCCGTCACCATTCGAAGTAGGGCACTCGGTTCAGACCGACGCTGCCGCTCAGAGAGTAGACGTCGTAGAGATTCTCCCCGCCCCAGCTCTCGGAGTCCGGCTCGTCCTGCGTCGAGCGCATCCCCCACTCAGCCTCGCCGGTCATCGGATCGACAGGAACACGACGCAGAAAACGGATCTGGCGGTCGATCTGACCGACGATGTCCTGAGGCTCGAGCAACGTCTCCATGTCCTTCGGATAGCCGTCGGAGCCGAGCGTCAAAGGGATGAGACCGGCGTCGCTGAAGCGCTTGTACTCGTCGATCGCGTTGCGCATCGTGCGTAGATGAGCCCTGAGCTCCGCTTCTTTGATGCGCTTCTGGGTGAACTTGGCCACCGGGAAGGTCACCGCGGCCAGCGTGACCAGAATGGCGCACACCATCATCAGCTCGGCCAGCGTGTAGCCGGCCGAGGCCACGGCACCTCCAGACGCGCGGCGCTGCCGAAGATGCGCGCGCCAGCTCACTCGATCGTCCTTCGGCGGTCGCCTCCCATCGGCCCGCCATCGGGGAAGGAGGAGACGCTCACCGGAATGGCGCGACGCCCGACGCCGGTCGTCAGCGGGCGGAGGTCACGGCCGATCGCCTCGACCTCCAGCAGCTCGACGAGCGTCTGGCTCTCCTGACCGAGAGCCCGGAAGACGAGCACGGCAGCGCTGCCGCTGCCGCTGCGTCCGGCCAGATCGCCGAACTGACTCACGCCCAGGATGATCTCTCCTCCTTCATCGAAGCTCATCGTCTCGGTAGCATCGCGGTCCAACAGGTCTCCCTGTGACACTTGTACGAGCTCGAGCGCCGACGTGTCATAGCGGAGGCGAGCGGGGACGTGGGAGACCTCTCCCTTGGCGTCGAGGTCGAGGGTAATGGCGAAGAGGCCGCCCGGCTGCGCCTGGACGCGGCGCGGCGCCAGGCGAGCGCGCACCGCAGCCGCGCCGGGGATCGCCAGCCGGTCGCTCGGATCGCTCGCCGACTGGGCGGTCATGAGCTGCGCCCAGGGCGCCGACAACGGCAGACCGCGCACCGGAGCAAAGCCCATGTCGCGTAGAGCCGGTGGCACCTCGAAGCTCACGTCGCGCGGCGGACGAGTGACCGGTACGAGGTCGACGCCCGGCGGCGGCGCGTTGTCGTCGCCCTCCTCGGGCTCCTCCGCGGCCGATTCGCGCAGACCGCGCGGCAGCTGACGAATCTGGCGACGCAGATCTCCATCCTCGCCACCGCTCGACTCGTCGAAGGGACCGTCGACCTCGGACTCCACTCTCGGGCTGCCGCCGCGGAAGGTGATGTTCGACTCGGTACCAACCCAGATCGGCATCAGATCTTCTTCGGTGATGTTGGCCTTGCGAATGATGTGCGGGGTCATCGTCAGGACGATGTCGGTGCGCTGGTTCTGCGAGCGCTTCTTCGAGAAGAGTCGACCGAGCACCGGAATCTCGGCGAGGCCGGGTATGCCCTCTTCGCTGTTGGTCTCGTCGGTACGGATGAGACCGGCCAGGAAGTTGGTCTCGCCGTCCTTCAGACGGATCGTCGTCTCGATGTTGCGCGTGCCGATGATCGGCTGACCGTCGCGTTCTCCAGAGATGTTGCTGACCTCGACGCGGAGCTGGAGCGAGACCTCTTCGTTGTGGTGCACCCGAGGCTCGATCTCGATCTGAATGCCCACGTCCTGGTACTGGAAGGAGGTCAACGGCACGACGTTGCTGCCGACGGTGTTGGCGGTGTTGAAGCTGACCACGGGAATCGGCACCTGGTCGCCGATCGTCAACGTAGCGCGTTCACCCTCGCTGATCCGCAACTTCGGCTGAGCCAGCGTTTGCGCCTCCGTGTTCTGCTTCACGAAGTCGAACATGAAGCTGGGAATCGACAGCACCCAGTTGTTGCCGTCGATGAACTCGAGGTCGCTGAAGCGAAGCGGCACGTCGGCGCCGCCGTTGTCGAGCTCCGAGCCGATCTGGTAAGCGCTCAGTGAGAGACCTAGATCCTGTAGCAGGTTCGTATTGAGCTGCAGGAGCTCGACGTCGACGACGACCTCGGCCTTCGCTTTGTCATTGGCCTGGATGATGCGCTCCGCGACTTTGACCTTGTCGGCGGTGTCGCGCAGGACGATGGCGTTCAGCTGCTCGTTCGACGCGATCTTGCGAGAGTCGACGAGGCTCCGCAGCATCGTCATCACGTCTTTCACATCCGAATTGGAGAGAAAGAAGGTCTGGATGATGAGGTCCTCGTAGTTGCGGCGATTCTGCGGCGTGTCGGCGACGACGATGATCGAGTGCTCGTCGAGCACCTTGTAGAAGTGGCCTGCCGTGCGCATCAGGATCTCGAGAGCGTCCTGCGCCGTCACGTCGGTCAGGGTGATGCTGATCTCCTGGTCGCGCAGCTTCGGGTCGAACAGCACGTTGATTCCAAAGGCCTTGCCGAGAGCCTGGTAGATCTGCATCACCGAGGTGGCCTCGGGGAAGTTCAGTCCGATCGGCTCGGGCGACCGCGGGCTCAGCTCAGGAGGCTGCGGCATGGCGCCTCGCGTCTTTTCCTTGGCCTCGGCCAGGGTCTGCGACTCGGTACCGGCACGCTGCGCCTCGATCTGATCGCGCACCTTTTCGAGCTCGGCGCGAGCGTACTGGTTCGTCGGATCCAGCTCCACGGCCTTGCGCAGTTCGACCATCGCCGGCGTCAGCAGCCCTGCCTCGCGGTAGTCCTTCGCCTTTCCGAAGTGAAAGACGGAGGCGTTGATCTTGGCGCGCATCAGAGCTGCGCGGTAGCGCAGATCACCCGGGTTCTGGCGCGAGAGCTCGATGTACTCGAGCACGGCCTGGTCCCAGTCGCCCATCTGCTCGGCAACCTGAGCGCGACGGAAGCTGCTGTAGCCGCTGCAGCCGGCCAGCATCAGAGCCGCGAGGCAGAGCGCGGCGGAAAGACGCCGGGGCCGGCGATCGGCTCGTGCGCTGCGGTTCATTGTCTGCAAATGCGTCATCTATCCACCTATCGCCAGGCGCGCCGGCGGTTCGTCTGGGAATCCCACGAAGCCGAGATCGACCGACTCGAGGCCGATCTCCACCACCTGGAACTTCTCGTTGAGTACGTCACCGCGGCCTGCGTTGTAGATCGCGCTACCGTCGAAGAAGACGGCGATCTTGCGATCCGCAGGGCCGAAGGTACCGAGGAAGGTCACGTCGACCTCCGGCGGCTTCGGCTTGGGGGGCTCCACCGGTCCCGTTTCGACCGGCTTCGGGGGCTTGGGTTTCGGTTGTTTCTTGGGCTTGGGAGCAGGAGGCTTCGGCTTCGGCGCCGGAGGCTTGGGTGCCTCACCGAAGCGCCAGGGGTCTCGGCCGACGGCGAACTCGCGTGGCTCTGCGCGCAGCAACCGCGTCTGCAGTTCCAGAACCTCCACGTCGAGCTCGTCGTCGAAGACCGCTCGCGAGCCGCCCTGCTGCCACCAGCGCTCGCCGCCGGAGCCGCGCAGGGCGGGAAGGACGCGCAGCCCCACGATGACGACGAGGATCAGGCCGAGTACCGCCAGAACGATCCGCTGCTGAGACTCGCTCACGCGTTCCTCCGACGGCGGCGACGGTCGATCCGCTCTTCGGCACTGTCACGACCCGAGAAGAGCGTCGAGATGTCGAAGGAAACGGCGAGGCTCGGCGAGACCCCGGAGACGTTGACCTTCTCGAGCACGACGAAGGTGTCGGAGAGCTCCAGAAAGTTCACGAACTGTCGCAGCTGAGGGTAGGTTCCGTTCACCGTGAAGACGAGCGAGCGCTTCAGCAGCCCGTAGTCGTCGATCGACTCTTCGGGGTAGCTGATCGTCTCGGCGGGCTGCAGACCTGCCTTTTCGGCGAGATCCTTCACCTCTCGGATCATCCGCGTCAGGCGCTCACTCTCTGTCGAAAAACTGTCGACGTAGAGCGACTCGATGCCTTCGCGGCCCGTGTTCGCACGACCGACGAGCTCTTCGAGTGCCTGGCGCTGCGCCATGACCAACGAACGTTCGTTCTTGGCAGAGTCCAACTGACCCTGCATCTGACCGAACTGTCCGGCGTAGCCGATCTGGTAGTAGATCAGCGCACCGAGGTTGACCACTACGAGAACCGCGGGGACGGCCCACACCCACCACGGGAGGGAGCGGAGCGAACGCAGGAGAGATGACGGATTCATCGTGCTCCTCCCGGCGGCGAGCTGGCGTTGGAGCGACTTCGGCGCGGTACCGCGGCATCTTCTCGTGGCGTCGGCAGGTCTCTCGAGCCGGGGCTCAGACTCCGCACACCAGAACGGCTCTCGGCGGCAGCTTCAGGTGTGCGTCGACCCTGCCTGACCTCCGCGTCCCGGCCAGCGACCGTCGAAGCGTTCGGGCTCGGGTCGTCAGCGGTGTCGCGAGGCGCGTCGTCTGCAGTGTCGAGAGCGGGCTCAGCGGACTCGACGCGGCTGGACGCCACGGAGGTCGCGGCGCCGGCAGCGACCTCGTCGGCGTCCGAGGCTGTCTCCGCGACGAGCTCCTCCGGCGCCTCTGCCTCCTCCTCCGGCGCCTCGAGGCGGGGTCGGTAGTAGGTCTCGAGATTGAAGTTGATCAGCGAGTCGTTCTGACGCGACTCTCTCTCGAGCAGCGGCTGGGCAAAGGCAGGGTGGGCAAAGAGACGATCGACGAAATCGAGGAGCGCTTCACCGTCCTCGGCCGTGCCGTCGATCGCCAGAGTGACCCGCGTCTCTTCCGCTGGGCGACGACGGCGACGCTGACGCTGTGGCTCCGGCAGCTGCGGAGCGAGGGAGCGCACACGCACGCCGCGCGGCAGCACATCTCCGAGCTGTTCGAAGAGCTCGCTCCATGGGAACGAGCGCTCGGCGATGCGGCGGTTGAGGAAGTCGATCTCGTCGTTCTGGGAGCGCAGATCGAAGCCCGCGAGCCGAGTCCGCAGCTCGTCGATTGTCTCGAGCTCCTGGTCGGTCTCGTCGCGGATCGACTGAAGCTGATCGCGACCTTCGACGTTGGTCGTGGCGTAGCGCCAGTAGCGGTAGGCGTTGAAGAGCAACAGCAGGACCGCGACACCCCAGAGTACGCCGATGAGGCGCCGTACGGGGCGGTCGTTGACGAACGGTCGAGCCGCCAGATTCGGGAGGTTCCTCACGATCAGGCGACCTCCACGTGCGCGGCCCCGACGAGTGCCGCTCGAAGCACGGAGTCGGCTTGGGACGACAGCAGATCGCGCCAGTCTTCGGCCTCCAGGACCTGGGGCTCGATACCGAGCGACTCGCCAACGACCGAAGACCAGCGATCGGAGCCGACGACGACGACCCGTGACAGTTCGTAGTGCGCCAGCCGCTCTTCCAGAAAGCGCGACGTCAGCAGCATTTCGCGTTGAGCGCGGCCGGCGCCGGCGCCCGCGTCGAGCGGCTTGTACCGGTACAGGACCGGCGCCTCTCCGAGGCTGGCGAGCAGCGAGTATCCATCGTCCTGAGCAACCAGCAGCAGGCCGATCTCGTTTGCTGCGACCGGCTCGATCAGGTGGGCTACCGAGAGCGTCACGTTGGTGATCGCGCCGAGGCGAATTCCGGCAGCAGCGAAGGCGGCTTCACACTGCTCGAGGAGCGCTTGCGCAGCGAAGCCGATCATGACGCGCCCGGGATCTTCTTGACCCGCTAGCGGCACGGCGTTCACGGCGTCGAGCCGCAGATCTTCCACGCGGAAGGGAACCAGGCGCTTGAGCTTCCAACGCAGCGCTTCGTCGCGCGCCGCCGCAGCCGAAGGCAGCTGGTCGACCTCGGCGAAGACCAGCCTGTACCAGGCGTCGGGGAGCACGAGCGAAGCCGAGTCGATCTCGCCGATTTCGGAGACGAGTCCGCGCAGCAGCCCGGTGAAGGCTTCTGGCTCCTTCAGGGGGCCGCCGAGCTGCCCCGGCAGAAAGGTCTCCGGCTCGAGCTCGGCAACGCGTGACGGCCCCACGCTGACGCCCTCGGCCGTGTCGACCTGCGCGTACAGCAGGGCGTCCGGACCGAGATAGAAGACGTGCGGCGGTACCGAAAGAGGCTCGGCACCGAGCGCGCGCTCAATCCACGAAAGTGACCTTGTTGATTTCACGGAGAGTGGTAGCTCCCTCGAGTGCCTTCTCGAGTGCCGATTCGCGCAGGAAGGACATGCCCTCTTCGTGCGCAGCGCGCTTGATCTCGGAAGCGGGACGACGGTCGAGAATCAGCTCGCGGATATTGTCTGACAGATCGAGCAGCTCCGAAACCGCCAACCTGCCGCGGAAACCGGTGCCGTTGCATTCCATGCATCCGGCACCTTCATAGAAAGTCACGTCGCGGTACTGCGCAGGGTCGAGCCCGCTCTCCTCGAAGAGCTCGTCGTCGACGATGGCTTCCCGACGGCACGACTCGCAGATGCGCCGCACGAGTCTCTGTGCCAGCACGCAGTTGAGCGCCGAAACGAAGTTGTACAGGTCGACGTTCATGTTCAGAAAGCGACCGAGAACATCGATCACGTTGTTGGCGTGAACCGTGGTGAAGACGAGGTGACCGGTCAGCGCCGACTGGATGGCGATCTGCGCCGTCTCCTCGTCTCGGATCTCACCGACCATGATCTTGTCCGGATCGTGACGCAGGATCGAACGCAGCCCACGCGCGAAGGTCAACCCCTTCTTCTCGTTGACCGGAATCTGCGTGATGCCGCGCAGCTGGTACTCCACCGGATCTTCGATGGTGATGATCTTGTCTTCCGAGCTCTGGATCTCGGAGAGGCATGCGTAGAGCGTCGTCGTCTTACCGGAACCCGTCGGCCCGGTGACGAGCACCATGCCGTAGGGCTCACGGATGAACTTCCGCAGCTTGCGCAAGGTGTTTTCGTTCATGCCGAGGACGTCGAGGCGCAGGTTCTTGAACTCGTCGTTCATCGACTCCTTGTCGAGGATTCGGATGACGCAGTCCTCGCCGTGGACCGAAGGCATGATCGACACGCGGAAGTCGATGGTTCGTCCCGCGAGTCGCAGCTTGAATCGACCGTCCTGCGGAATGCGCTTCTCGGCGATGTCGAGCTCGGACATGACCTTGATGCGGGAGATGATCGTCTGGTGATGGCGTTTGTCGATCGGCTCCATCGCCTGGTAGAGCACGCCGTCGATGCGGTACTTGATGACCACTTCGGCCTCGCGCGTCTCGATGTGGATATCCGATGCGCGGCGCTGAATCGCGTTGAAGAGCGTCGAGTCGACGAGCTTGATGATCGGACTCTGATCCGAACTGATGCGATCGATCGAGAGGACCTCGTCACCGTCGTCGTCCTCCTGAACGAGCTGGATACGGAAATCTTCCGTCGCCTCGTCGAGGACGCGCTGCGCGCTCTCCGACTTCTGCAGGATCTCTCGAATGAGCGCCGCCTCGCCGACCTGGGCCTCGAGCGGCTGGCCCATCTGCAGCTCGAGCTCGTCGAGACGCACGACGTCGGACGGGTCCGCCATGACGACGCGCATGCGCCCGTCGAGCTGCTGATCCGGCAAGAAGAGGTAGCGGAGCATCAGATCGAACGGCACTCCATGGAAGAGGTCGTTGTCGATGCGGTAGTGACGAAGGTCGACCCACTCGAAGCCGAAGCGTTCGGCGAGCTGCTGGCTCTGACGACGCTCTTCGTCCGTGCCCAGAGACGGATCGAACTCGCCGTCGGCAAGCGGTTGGAGGACTTCGGTCGTCGGTTCTTCGGTCGTCATCGTTGCGGCTCCCGGGCGCTCGGCCCGTACTGAAGCCTACGGTGGCACGCCGCATCTCGTCCACGAGCGAGACTCATTCCAGTCTCCCCAGGACCGAGAAGAGCGGTAGATACATCGCCATCAGCAGCAGGCAGACGGTGACGCCCATGATGACGAGCATGATCGGCTCGAGGAGCGACAGCATGCGCTGGGTGCGGGTCTCGACTTCCTCGTCAAAGAAGTCCGAGACATTGACGAGCATCTCGTCGAGCGCGCCGGTCGCCTCGCCGACCTTCACCAGATCGATCGCCAGGTCGTCGAACACTCCGGTCTGGTCCAGCGAGTGGTGAAAAGGCGCGCCCTCGCGAACTGCCGGCACGACGGGCGCCATACGCTCGCGCAGATGCGCGTTCGAGATGGCGTCGACCGCGACCTCCAACGAGGGAACGAGCGGCATGCCTCCGGCCAGCAGCGTACCGAGCGATCGACAGAACTCGGAGACGGAGAAGCGATGCAGGATGGCGCCGGCCACGGGGATCCTGAGTCGCCACCGGTCGTAGAGCCGGCGGCCCACTTCCGTCCGCAGCCAGCGTCGCGCCGCAAGGTAGCCGATCACCAAGCCGACGGCCAGGAGCCAGAAGTTGTTCTGCAGAAAGATCGACGTCGACAGGAGGATCGCCGTCGGCGTCGGCAGCTCGACGTCCATCGCTTCGTAGAAGACCTCGAACTTCGGGATCACGACGACGGCCATGACGACGAGCATGACGAGCGCCAGGAGAATCAGAAAGACCGGGTAGGTGAGCGCCGAGACGACCTTCTTCCGCGTGTCGATGACGAGCTGCAGGTAGCGCACGAAACGGCGAATCACCTGCTCGAGGTCGCCGCTACGCTCGCCCGCCATCAGCGTCGGCGCATAGAGGGGCGGAAAGACGTCGGGAAAGGCACGAAAGGCCGTCGACAGCTCCTCACCACTACGCACTCGATCCCGGATCTCTTCGAGCACCTTGCGGAAGCTCGGGTCACGCTGACGCTCGAGCATCATGTCGAGAGCCTGCAGGAGAGGCAGACCGGCTTTCAGCAGACTCGCGAGCTCCTGGTTGAAGAGCATGAAGTCGACGTCCTTGATGGGTCGACGCCGGCCGTCACGCTCGAGCAGCGAAGCGAGCGACCAGCCACGCTGCCTCACCTCGAAGACGTGCAGCCCACGCCCCTCGAGGTCGCCGCGCGCAGCGCCTTCGTGCGGGGCTTCCAGGACCTGCTCGACGACACGGCCGTCCGGCGTACCGACACGGCAGACGAACTCCACTCGGCTACTCCTCGCCCGGCCGCGGCAGCGTCAGCTCCGAGAGCTGCCGTGACGTGACGGCGATCGCCCAGCCGCTCTGGGCGTCGGCGTCTGAAGCCAGAGCGATGACCACGGTCTTGTCGAGGTGCAGATTGAGGGCCTGATTGAAGCCACTCGCCTCCGGGCGCTCCTTGCGATGAAGCTGAAAGTGAACCGGCAGTCGCGCAACATAGCCGTCTTCGAGCACGGTGCCCACCGCGATGCGCACGACGCGCTCTTCACCGAGAGGCGTGGTGACGCGCTCGCCTTCGCGACCTTCGAGCTCGGTTCGCGCCACCAGGCTGTACAGGTTCTGCGTCAGCATGAAACCGAGGCTCTCGACCACGGTGCTCGGCAGAACGCGCTCGTTGATCTTGCGCAGATCCGGGTCGGTCGATCGGGTCGCCCGCAACAGGATGACGTCGAATCCGAGCGACCTCACCGGATGGTCGAATCCTTCGAGCCCCTCGACGATACGTTCGATGTTCGAGCGGTGGTCTCGAACGACGACACGCCGGGTCTGACGATCGATCTCGACCCGTCCCTGCCCGGAGAGCAGCGGCTGGAGCACGGTCATGACGTCATCAGCCGGCTGATGCCGAAGCTGGAAGTCCAGCCGGACCAGCGTCTCGACCTCTTCCTGAGCCGCCGCGCTCGCACCAAGGCAGAACGTCAGCAACAGGAGGAGCGTCTGGACCGCCGGACGCACGGATCTCGAAACCGAAAACATCATCGAAGACCGCCGCTCGGGCTCAGAGATCGACGCCCGTGAAGACCAGCACGGCATAGTCGGCAGAACCTCCGCTCACCTCGTAGCGAACGTCGCCGTCCTCGACGAGGGGCAGCGCTTCGAGATGCTCCGCCAGGGTCGTCACCGATCCCTCGCCAAGCGTCGCTCCGGAGGGCAGCGCTGCTTGCGTCAAACCCTCACCCGTCTCGACCGGACTCAGGTCGGCCACAGTCGCGACGGGCTGGTTGAGCCCGGCGAAACCGATGACGACCAGCGCCGCGGCAGCGGCCAGCCAGCGCGGAGCTCGACGGCCCTCGGTCTCCGGCTGCGTCTCGGCGACCGACTCGGAGAAGCGTTTCGAGATGGCGACGCGCTCCTGCATGGCAGCAATCTCCGCCTCCGAAGTCTCCACCGGCGGCAGATCGAGGAAGAGGAGCGTCGGATCGACCGCGAGCGCGGCTTCGAAGCACGCTTCGCACTCGTGGCGACGCTCGAGAGCGTCCATCCAGGCAGTTTCGCCTTCGGCGCCGTCGTCGCGGGAGCGCTCGAGCGCCTCCCAATCAGGGCAGGCGACGCACTGCGGGGAACGGTTCAACGTAGCTCCCCGGATTGCGGTGAATACTCGGGGTAGCGCTCGACGAGCGCGGCGCGCAGAAGTTTGCGAGCGTTGAAGAGATGGTTGCGAACGGTGGACTCTTTGCAACCGACGATCTCAGAGACCTCTGCGGACGAGAGCCCCTCGAGCTCGCGCAGGACGAAGATGGCGCGCTGCTTTTCGGTGAGGACCTCGACCAGCTCACCGAAGATCCCGTCGATCTCACGCTCGCCACTGCGGCGGGCGGTCGACGGCGCCCCGGCGGCGACGTGCTCGAGGTGGAGGCGGAAAGGTTCGGCGATGCGGTCGCGACTGCGCTGCGAGCGCAGATGATCGATCGCGAGGTTGGTCACGATCCGGTAGATCCAGGTGTTCGGGCTCCACTTCGGATCGTAGCTCGAGCGCTTCTCCCAGATCCTCACGAAAGCGATCTGCACGACGTCGCGCGACTCTTCCATGTCGCTGAGCACGCGGTAGGCAACCTGGACCAGCGGCCCCGTCTTGCGACGGATCAGCTCGTCGAGGGCGAGCTCGTCGTCCTTCTGGATTTCGAGCAAGACCTCTCGGTCGGAGAGTTCACCGAGACTCGATTGGTGACGTTTTCGTGAGTATGCGAGGTTGAGTGCCATGGTCTGCCTCCGACCTTCCTACGGAGGAAGCGAACGGCGCGTCCAAGCGCGGATCGGCGGTCTCGCGAACACCTGTCGGCGCGCGCCGGGACCGGTGGGAATTATACTGTGCGCAGACGTCAAAGACCGCGTCTCCCCGGGTCGAAAGACCGAGAGGGTCGACGCCGTGGGTCTCTCCGCACGGCCTACTTCCAATATGTGGACTCTCTACCAATTGGTCCTGGGTGCCCTTCTCGGCCTCGTGGCACCGTGGCTGTTGCTGCGCCGGGGCTCTCACTACCGACGAACGCTGCGGGGCCGGTGGGTCCCCCGAGGCCCCAAGGTGGGACCTGTCGACCTCTGGATTCACGCCGTCTCCGTCGGTGAGGTCGGGGTCGCCAAGACACTCCTGGAGGCGCTTCCGGAGTCGCTGTCGGTCTTGGTGACGACGGTGACGCCGACGGGTCAGGACACGGCGCGACGTAGTCTGGGGCACCGAGCCGAGATCGCTTATCTGCCGATCGATCTCGGTTCGCCGATCGAGCGCTTTCTCGAACGCTACGAGCCGCGGACCGCGGTCTTTGTCGAAGGTGAGTACTGGCCACTTCTTCTCCAGCGCCTCGAACAGCGCCAGATTCCCAGGATTCTCGTCAACGGTCGCCTCAGCGACCGCAGCTTTCCCCGGCTGCGGAGACTGGGCCCGCTGGCGCGACGGCTCTTCTTCGATCGGATGCAGCTCTTCGGAGTGCAGACCGACCTCGACAGCGAGCGACTGAGAGCGCTGGGAGTTCCTTCGCAGAGCATCGTCGTCACGGGCAACCTGAAGTACGAGACCCAGATGCCGGAGCCTCTTCCGGAGCTCGAGCAGCGTCTGCGCCGACTCGCGGGGGACCGGCCGCTGATCGTCGCCGGTTCGACGATGCCGGGGGAAGAAGAGATCGTCGCCACGGCGTTCGCCGAAGCGACGCGCGACCGCGAGGCCTTCCTCGTTGTCGCGCCGCGCCATCCCGAGCGGTTCGACGAAGCCGCGCAAGCTCTGGAGGCCCGGCTCCAGCCGGTCGCTCGCCGGACGAAGATCGACGCCGCGCCGGATGCGGCGCGAGCCCTTCTGCTCGACTCTCTCGGGGAGCTGGCCTCGATCTACCGCGTCGCTCACGGCTGCTTCATCGGCGGCACTCTGGTGCCTACAGGCGGCCACAATCCGCTCGAGGCGGCGCGTTTCGGCAAGCCCGTCGTCGTCGGCCCCTCGATGCACAACTTTCGAGAGATGGCGCAGCACTTCGACGAAGCCGAAGCCTGGCAGCGCGCCGAGAATGCCGCCGATCTGGCCCGGATCTTCGGCCGCTGGCTCGATGAACCGGCCGTCGCCGAGGCCCTCGGTCACAAAGGCCTCGAGCTGATCGAGCGCAACCGCGGAGCGAAGGACGCCACGCTGACGCTGCTCGGGCCGCACCTGCCACAGAGCGCCGAGCCGTGATCGATCTCACGGCGCCACCACCGAGCCATTCTCCCTGGCAACGCTTCTACGGGGCGGTGCTGGCGGAGCGCCGGCGGCGCGGCGGCCGTCAACGCCTGGACGCCCTGACCTGGAGCGTTGGCAATCTGCACTGGGGCGGCGGCGGCAAAACACCCCTTGTCGCGGAGATCGGCCGCCAGCTCCTGGAGCTCGGCGCCTCGGTCTGCGTGCTGTCGCGAGGCTACGGCCGCTCGGGACGAGAGCCTCGGCTCGTCAGCCGCGGTGACGGCCCGCTCTGCTCCGCCTTCGAAGCAGGAGACGAGCCGCACCTGCTGGCGCGAACGGTCCCCGGCCTCGCCGTCGCCGTCGCGTCGCAGCGCTACGACGCGGGCCGCCTGGCGCTGCGCGAGCTCGCTGCAGCACCCGATGTCTTCCTGCTCGACGATGGCTTCTCACACGTGCGCCTCGATCGCGACCTCGACGTCCTCGCCTTCCCCGCCGCCGACCCGTTCGCCCGGGGGCGGCTTCTCCCATCGGGACGCTTGCGCGAACCGCTGTCGGCGAGCCGGTTCGCCGCGGCAGCGGTGCTCACCGGCCTCGCACCCGCAAGCGGTGACGCTCCCGAGGAGCGTGGACGAGATCTCCAGAAGGCCCTCGAGCCTCACGGCTTCGGCGGCACCGGTTTCGCTACCGAGCGGGTCGCGCAGGTCGACGCAGGAATCGGGCGCGCCCTCCTCGTCAGCGGCGTCGCGCGACCCGAGGGCGTCGAGGCGAGCGCCGCCTCCTGCGGCGTCGAAGTCGTCGAGCATCTCGCGTTCGGAGATCATCACGCTTTTCCCGAGTCGAGCCTGAAGCGCATTCGAGATCGTCGGTACGCCCACGGCAACGTGCCGGTCTTGGCGACGAGCAAGGACTGGGGCAAACTGACCGGGAGGCTCGAGGCCGAAGTCGCCGAGCTCACGATCCGCTGCCGTACCACGGCAGGCTTCCGAGACTGGATCGAGCAGCGCTTGAACGATGGGCGAGTTGGGCGTGGAGCTGCTCCTCAGCCACCCCCCGAATGAAGAACGCACCCCTCCTTCATCGCCTTGAGTACGGCGCGTTCGTCCCGTTCCGCTGGCTGCTGCGAAGCCTCCCGGAATCGGCCGGCCGCGCCCTCGGGCGCTTCCTGGGCGGTCTCTTCTACACGGTTTCCGGCTCTCGACGGAAGACGGCGCTCGGGAACCTGGAGATCGCCTTTCCCGAGTTCGACGCGGACCAGCGCCGACGCGTCGCTCGCCAGAGCTTCCGCGGCTTCGGTGACGCGCTGCTCTCGACCCTGGCCTCGTCCAATCTCTCTGGAGAGGACTTCGAGAAGCGCTGGGTGGTCGAGGGTTGGGAGAACTTCAGCCGCGTCGCCGAGCGCGGCAGAGGCCTCATTCTCCTCAGTGCACACATCGGCACCTGGGAGATTGCCGCATACCCGGCCCCTTTGCGCGGCTACCCGACGCACGCCATCGGTCGCCCCCCCGACAATCCCTATCTGCTGGAAGAGATGGTCGCCATGCGATGTCGTTTCGGCAACCAGATGATCGCCAAAAAAGGCGCAGCGCGAGCCATGCTGCGCCGCCTTCGGGAGGGCGGCACCGTCGGCATCCTGATCGACCAACGCGCCAAACTGCGTGAAGGCGAGCTGCTCCCCTTCTTCGGCCAACCGGCGCGCACTTCGACGCTCGTCGCGCGCATGTCGAGGAAGACCGGGGCCGCTGTCGTCCCCGTCTTTTCGTGGCGCCTCGACGACGGGCGTTGGCTCGTCCGCTATGGAGAACCGGTCGAGCCGTTCGAGGTCGAACCCCATCGGGGAGACGCCGACTGCGTCGATCCCGAGGGCGTCGCCATGGAGCGGTGCGATGCCGCCCCGTGCGAGGAGGCGGCGGTGATGGCGCTGACCCAGCGCTACCTCGACGTCACCGAGGCCGTCATCCGCGAGCAGCCACAGCGCTGGCTCTGGATGCACGACCGCTGGCGCATCGAGACCGAGACCTGCTGAAACCGGTCCGCCGCTCAGGCTTCGGCCGCGTCCTCGACGACAAACAGCAGATCGCCGGCTTCGACGGCCTGCCCCTCTTCCACGGCGAGTTGGGCCACCACGCCCTCCGCCTCGGCAACGATCTCGTTCTCCATCTTCATCGCTTCGAGAACGAGGACACCCTGTCCGACCGAAACGGCGTCGCCCTCGGCAGCAAGCATCTTCACGACGCGGCCCGGCATCATCGCCTCGACGCGCTGCGCGCCGTGCGCGCCCGGCCCTCCGGTACTCGCGAGAACCTCGAACTCGAGGGGGTCGTAGACGGAGACGGACTCGGTCTCCCCTCGGGTACCGACGCGGAATGCGTTGGCCCCTTCGCGAGCGACGGCGACCTCGTGCTGCTGCCCTTCGAGCAGCAGGCTCCAGACGTCTCCGTCGGTGGAGGCGTCGACGCGGTAGGTCCGCTCACCGACGATCACCTCGTACTCCGAGGGCCCGAGCTTCTCCACCCGGACCTTCTCTTCGCGTCCTTCGAAATCAACGATCAGATCCATCTCAGGGCCCTCTCAAACGCAGCGACTCTCGACGACCGAACTCCGCCCAGCGCGATCGAGCACCGACCGGAGCGGTGGCCGACGCGGCGACTCCGGACTTGCCGACTTCAGCGAGGCGAGCGATCGCTGCGGCGACGATCGGCAGATCGTCCGGCTCGTCTGCCGCCTCTCCTCGCCGTGCGTCCTGCAGCTCGCCGCTGCTCAGCTTGCGATCGAGCATGCCGATGTCCATGTTGCCGGATCGGAAGTCCTCGTCGGCCAGGAGGTCGAGAAAGAGTGGCACGGTCGTCTTGATGCCGTCGATCCGCAGCTCGCACAGAGCGCGCTCCAGGCGCTGCATCGCCTGCTCTCGATCTTCACCCCAGACGATCATCTTGGCGATCATCGGGTCGTAGTAGATCGTGACTTCGCCGCCCTGCCGGATGCCCGCGTCGGTGCGAACTCCCGGGCCCTCCGGGAGGCGCAGAAGGTCGATACGTCCGGGTGAGGGGGCGAAGCCGTTGTAAGGATCCTCGGCGTAGATGCGCACTTCGATGGCCCAGCCGCGCGGCTCGACCGACGAGTAGCTCTCCGGCAGCGGCTCTCCCTGCGCCACGCGCAGCTGTGCGTGCACGAGGTCGATGCCGCTGACGAGCTCGGTGACCGGATGCTCCACCTGAAGGCGGGTGTTCATTTCGAGAAAGTAGAACTCTCCGCTCTTGTCGAGCAGGAACTCGACGGTGCCGGCGCCGCGGTACTCGACCGCCGTGCCGGCCTCGACCGCGGCTTTGCCCATGCGCGCTCGCAGTTCCTTGTCGACGGCCACCGAAGGCGCCTCTTCGACGACCTTCTGGTGGCGACGCTGAAGGGAGCACTCGCGCTCGCCGAGCGAAACGACGGTTCCGTGCTCGTCGCCGAGGATCTGGATCTCGACGTGACGCGGCTCCTGAATGAAGCGTTCGACGTAGACGGAGCTGTCTCCGAAGCTGGCTCCCGCTTCGGACGTCGCGGCGCGGAAGGCGGCCGGCAGCTGGTCCGGTTCTTCGACGAGTCGCATGCCTTTGCCGCCGCCGCCCGCCGACGCCTTGAGCATGACCGGGAATCCGATGCGCTCCGCTTCGGCCTGCGCCGCTTCGACCGAATCGACGGCGTCGGTGCCACCGGGGACGACGGGAACGCCCGCGGCCTGCATCAGTCGACGACTCTCGATCTTCGACCCCATGGACGAGATCGCATCGGCCGTCGGACCGATGAAAATCACTCCTGCCGCCTCGCACTGACGGGCGAAGTCGGCGTTCTCGGAGAGGAAGCCATAGCCTGGATGAATGGCGTCCGCTCCGATCTTCTGAGCCAGCTCGACGATCGCTTCACCACGGAGATAGCTCTCGCTCGACGGCGCAGGGCCAACGCAGTACGCCTCGTCGGCGAGCAGGACCGCAGGCGTTTCGCGATCCACCTCGGAGTAGATCGCCACGGAGCGGATGCCCAGCTCCTGAAGGCCGCGGATGATGCGCACCGCGATCTCGCCGCGATTGGCCACCAACACCTTTGAAATCGTGCGTTTCAACTCAACTTTCCTCCAGGGAGCTGCCGTCGGATTCTCTGCGAGCGCGTTGCCGAAGTAAAGCGCGCTCCGGCCACAGCAGCGCCAGGAGAAGGACCGCACCGAGCGGCACCACGCCGAGCGAGCGGAGGAACGGACCGCGATCGACTTCGAGACGCACGCGGTGCTCCCCGGCGGGAACCCGCAGCGCCAGTCGACTCAGATTGGCCACGTCGACCGGCACCGGCTCACCGTCGATCTCGGCTCGGAAGAGAGGCAGGTGAGACCGTTGCCAGACGAGCAGATTCGGACCCTCGCCGCGCGTCTCCGCGACGAGTCGATCGGCGCTGAGCTCGACGATCTCGAGCTCGCCCACGGGCGCCTGCAGGCGCTCCTCGTAGTCGCCTGTGATCACCGCAGAGACCGTCGGGTCGAAGTCCGGAGAGGTCAGGCGGGCGAGCGCCTGCGGCAGGTCGCTGGCGACCAGCACGTCGCCGTAGAGCGCCACCCTCGGCGCCGAGCCGGCAAGCGTGTAGACGAAGAGCTGTCGGCCGTAGCTCTCCTTCGTGCGTGCGAGCGCCAGTCCCCCGAGGCCCTCACTCCCTTCGAGTCTGCGGTCGAGAATCAGGGTGCCGACACCGAGTGCGCGCAGGACCTGCAGCCGCTCGGCGTCGACCAGAGGCCTCAGAGCGAGGAGCGTCGCCTCGGTGAGAAACGAGTCGAGGCCCTCAGCCGAGACGTTCAGCTCGTAGTCGAGTCCCGCAGCGGTTCCTGCGTAGGCTTCGAGCTCTTCGTAGCCGCGACGGGCACTCCAGAAGGCACGACGGTCGGGGTACTGCGCCGCCCGGCGCTCGCCCGAGAAGTGTCCATAAGGACCGAGCTGCACGACCGATCGCTCGGCGTCGACCACGTCGAGCAGAGCAGGACGCTGTCGATAGAAAGAGGACTCGTCCGTCGGTACCAGCGGCTGCAGCAGCAGGAGCTGCGTGACGACGTGGAGGGTGAGCACCGCCGGGGCCGCCCAACGGCGACGGGGAACGGCTCGCAGGAGCAGCGCAGCGACCCCGGCGGTGAGCGCCATGAGGCCGGCGAGTGCCACCCAGCGCAGCCGAATCTCCTCGGCGCGCTCCGCAGGGAACCCGGGGGGAAGGAGCCTCGCGACGGTCTCCCGGACGGTGTCAGGAAACTGCAGAAGCAGCGCCACGAGAACGACGTAGACCAGGGCCAGCAGGCCGGCCGCGAACGACGGCCGGCGCGCTGGGGCCGAACCCGGCTCGGCGCGAGCGAAGCTCTGCCAGCCGAAGCCCGCGAGGACCGAGGCGCCGACGGCGACGAGGAGCCAGAACTTCACGGGAAAGCGCAGCAGTCGCGCCCCGGGCGCCTCCGCCAGCCAGAGCACGACAGGGTTGAAACGACCGAGCGCCAGGGCGACTCCCAAAGCGACGGCGGCCCAAGCCCAGAAGGCAGCCGATCGCCGGGGTACCCCGGAACTGAGCACGAGAACCAGTCCGAGAACCCCGGGAAACGTACTGTAGATCAGCGGCAGCGAGCCGTAGACGGCGTCGCCCCAGAAGGAGAGATTGGGCTGGCCGAAAGCGAAAGGCAGCAGCCACTCGAAAGCGAGACGCGGATCCCAGCTCGCTTGCACTCCGAGCTCACCGCCGAAACCGAAGCTGCCGCGAAACGAGCGCCCCAGGATCGCGAAGAAAGCAGCGATCTGCGGCCAGGCGAGGAGCAGACCGGCCGCCCCCGCCAGCGCTGTCCGCGCGCAGCGTCTCGAGGCCGAGGTGCGCTCTCTGCGCCGGGCTTCGACGATGCACAGCGACCCCGCCAGGGCGACCGCCTGGACCGCGATCATCGGATCTCCCGAGACGGCCTGCAGAGCGACGAGCAGGGCCACCGCGACGAGACCGACGGCGCGCTGACGGCGATCGGGAGACAGCGACTGCAGCGCGGCCGCACAGAGCGCCGGTGTCAGGGCGACGCCGGCGATCAGGTTGTACAGGTTGAGCTGCGACAGGAAGTAGCCGCTGAGCGCCCACACGGTCGCCGCCGCCCAGGCCGCGTCCCACCGCAGTGAAAGACGCCGGGCGAGCCACACCATCGACAGGGGCGCAAGAAGCCAGTGCAACCAGAAGTGCGCGTTGAGTCCCCAGAGGACCGACGTCGGCCTGAAGAGCAGGTTGTCCGGGTGCAGGGCGACGGAGTTGGGGTTGCCGAGGAGGGTCTGGCCGCCGGCGCGCTGCGGATCGACCAGCGGCAGGCGCCCCTCGTCCCAGGCCTTGGCCTGGGCCAACTTGGCCGGGTAATGGAGGGTCATCACATCGCGCAGAAAGAGCGTGCGCTGCCCCCCGATCAACGGCGCAGAGATCCAGAGGATGCCGAGCAGGACGGGCGCCGCCAGGAGCCACTTCGACCGAGACGCGACGGATCGAGTCAAGCCTCGAGCACTCCAGCGCTGCGCCTGCCGAGCCACGGCAGCAGAACGAGCGTCCACAGAGCGACCGAGACCGAACGTCGAAACGGCCTGCGATCCGCCTCGACCACGACGCGATGCCGGCCGCCGGGGACACGGACGCCGAGCCGGCTCAGGTTGGCGGCGAAAACCTCGACTTCATCGCCCTCGATCGTCGCCCGGTAGAGCGGCTGAAAAGACCTCTGCAGCAACAGGACGCCGCCTTCCGGGCTGTCGACGTCCAGTGCGACACGCTCCGGCGAGTCCTCGAGCAGTTCCACCGTGCCTTCACCGCGACGCGCGATCGGCCCCTCGCCCGGAACGACCACTGCGCGCAGCGGATCGAACTCGGGGTTCGAGAGGATGTCGATCGCAGCGTTGAGATGCGGGGCGGGCCACTCTTCCGTCAGCAGGGAGGCCGCAGGAAGAGCGTCCCGTACGTCGTACGCATGGAGCGTCGCTCCGAAACTGGGCACCGTCTTGCGCAACGTCAACACCTCGCTCGCTGGCAGAGGCCGATCCAGCAAGAGGACCTCGGCACCGAGAGCCCGCGCGAGCACGATCCGGTCCGCGTCGGGCCGCGCGCGCAAGGCGTCAGCGGCCATGCGATCCAGGAAAGAATCGAGCCCCTCCGGCGACCGATTGAGCTCGAACCGCAAGCCCGCCAAGGCGCCGGACGCGTATCGCGACTCGCCCCAAAGACGACGAGCGAGCCACTGCAGCTCGCCGTTCGGCAGCTGCCGAGGGGCACGCCGGCTCCCGAAGGCACCGGATTCTTCGTGCACGACGCGCCGTTCGGAAAGCTCCGTCGCAAGAGCCGGCGGCTGCGCGAAGAAGGAAGCATCGTCCATCTGCAGCAGCGACTCGAGGAGAAAGAGCTGCGAGCTGGCATGCAGCATCAGAAACAGAAGCGCGGCGAGCGTCGGGCGACGTCGGGCGAGTGACAGGCAGCCGATCCCACCCCAGAGGAGGACGATCAGGAAGACCGACATCGCCAGCCAGTTCTGCAGCACCTGCTGAGCGCGCAGAGGGTTGTTGGTGGCTCGTCCGATGACCGCGGCGAGCCAGCTCTCGGGCTGGAGAGCGAGCGCCGCCGTCGCCACGTAGACGAGCGTCAGTGCCGACGCGGCGCGTACGAAACCGCGTAGCGCTCCGGCTTCACGCAGGCGCTCGAATCCACGCCCCGCGAGCAGGCTCGCGGCCACCGCGACGAGCAGAACGAACTTCACCGGATAGCGAGCGAGCGAGAAGCCCGGCACGGCTGCCAACGCACGAACCACCGGGTTGTAGCCGCCCAGGGCGAGAAAGAGACCGAAGAGGAGGAGAACCCAGAGACCGAGTCGACGTCGGTCTCTCGGCACACCGCTGGCGAAGAGACTGATCACCGCCAGGACGCCCGCAAAGAGACTCCAGAAGAGGGCGGCGCCGGAGCCGCCCAAGAGCGGGGCTCCCCAGAAGCCCAACGACGGGCGACCGAACGCAAAGGGGAGCAGCCACTCCCAGAGCGAAAGCGGGTGCAGGCTCGCAACGAGGATCGTCTCCGCGTCGTAGCCCCAGTAGCCGCGGTACGAGAGAGGCAGGATGCGGAAGAACTCGACGATCTGCGGAAGAGCCAGCAGGACTCCGAGACCGAGCGCCACCACGACCGCGCCGAGACGTCGCAGAGGCAGCGAGCCTCCGAGGCGAAGCGCGACGAGCACGACCAACAGGAGGCCGGCCTGCGCCGCCAGGATCGGATCTCCACCGAGGATGAGCAGCGACCAGAGCACGGCGACCGTCGGCATTCGCCACGCCTTCGGCCGATCTTCGAGCAGCGCGAGCACGGCCGCGAGAAACGCGGGAACCAGAGCGGTTCCCGCGATCAGGTTGTAGAAGTTCATCTGGGAGAGGAGAAAGCCGCTCGTGCCCCAGAAAGTCGCGGCGCCCGCGGCGCCCGTGACGGACAGGCCCCATCGCCGCGCCAGCCAGAACATGCCGAACGGCGCGATCAGCAGGTGAATCCAGAAGTGGGCGTTGAACGCCCACAGCGTCGGAGCCAGCAGATAGAGAGCATTGTCCGGATAGAGCGGCACGGTGTTCGGGTTGCCGACCATCGGCTGGCCGCCACCGCGCGTCGGATCGAGGAGCGGGACCCTCCCATCCCTCAGGCTTTCGGCCTGAACGTGCTTGACCGGCAGGTGGAAAGACGTGAGGTCGCGCAGGAAGAGCGTCTGCGTGCCGAGGATCAGCGGCAGCATGGAGAGCAGCAGCGACGCAGTGACCGGCAGGAGGAGAACCGCAGCGCGAGGCTCCTTCGCGCTCGACGGATTCTGCGCCTCCAGCTCGGGTCCGGGACTCTGCGCCTCGTTCGTCATGCCACGCTTCTCGACGGCTCGGTGCGACGCACGAGCCACAGGCACAGGAGAGCTCCGAGAGGCAGCCCCGCGGCGCCGAGCGCCACGGTGGTGCGGGGCACCCAGAGCACGATCTCGTGCACTCCGGGCGGGACCTCGACGGCGACGCGGCTGACGTTGCCTGCGACCACCGGAACCGGATCCCCGTCGAGCGACGCTCGATACTGGCCCAGGTGGGCTCGCTGCACGAGCAGAACGGAAGGGGCTTCGGCACGCACCGTCGCTTCGAGCCGGTCACCCGACTCCCGGACATCGATCACCGAGCCTCGAGGCCTCTCCCCTTCCGCCCTCTCGACGACGGCGCGAGCGCCAGCGCCGGGTACGACGACGGCGCGGCGCGGGTCGAACGCAGGGTTCAGCAGAGCCTCGAACGATGCGTTGAGATGCGGCGCCCGCACGATCTCCTCGAGAAGCTGCACTTCGGGCAAGGGATCGAGGCCGTAGACGTAGGCCACGGCACCGAAGTTCTCGACTTCACCTCGCAGTGAGGCCAGCCCCTCCGGCTCCAGAGGGCGATCGACGATCAGGGCGTCGACGCCGAGCACCTGGAGCAGCTTGATGCGACGTGCGTCATTCCAGGACCTCGCCGCCTGGGCGGTCATCTGCGTCAGGAAGGCGTCGAGACCCTCGGGGGAAACGTTGAGGTCGTAGTGCCGATCGAACTGGATCCCGGCGAACGGGTAGAGCTCCTCCCAGCCGCGGCGCTGGACCCAGCGCAGAGAGCGTGAAGGAAAGGCCACCGAAGCGCTGTGGGGACCGAACAGCTCGAAGACGCCGCCCTGCACGAGCCGTTCACCGGCCTGTGTGTAGGCAAGCGCCTTGGGCTCCTCCGAATAGGCATCGACCGCGTCACTCTCGAAGAGCGGCTGCAGCAGCAGGAGCTGCGAGGCGACGTGCAGCGCTGCGAGGCTCGATGCTGCGACCCGGGGTCGCGTCCACCGCGCGAGGCACCCGACGAGCCCGGCGATCAGCGCTCCCAGCAGACTGAGGCCGATCCAGCGTGGCCGAATCTCGGGCGCTCTCCCCCCGACTCCCTGCGCTTCGAGCCAGCCGTCGAATCCCGCGCTGAACTGAAGCGCACCCGCCGCCAGTGCCAGGAAGAGCAACGCGACACACCGACCGCGCGGGCCAGGTCGCGCAGCTGGCGGTCGACCAGGGCCCGCTGGGCCCCGCAGCCGACGAGAAGGCTGCCACCGAGCGCCACCCAGAGCCAGGCCTTGACCGGAAACCGAAGCAGACCGCTGCCGGGAAGCTGTGTCGCCCAGCGTACGACCGGGTTCGCGCTTCCCAAGGCGACGAAGAGCCCTGCGAAGACGAGTAACCATCCGACGCAGCGAACGCGCGGCAGACCCTGTTCGCGCCCCGGCAGACCCGAGCAGAGCACCAGAGTCAGAGCCAGCGCTCCCGGGTAGAGGGAGAAGAAGAGCGGCAGATCGCCGCCGTGAAACGCCTGACCCCAGAAGCCCAGGTTCGGATGGCCGAAGGCGAGCGGCACGAACCACTCGATCAGAGTTCGAGGATCCCAGCTCGCCGCCAGTGCTCCGGCCGCACCGTAGCCCTGGTGGCCGCGAAACGAGAGCTGCAGCGTCTCGAGGAACGGAACCCACTGGACCGCCGACAGGAGCGCGGCCGCCAGCATCGCCACCGCGATCGGAACGAGACTGCGAACGTTGGGCGCGTCGCTCCAACCGGAGAGCGCGGCCGCCACGACCGCCGCGGCGACCAGGGTCAGCACCAGAACGATGGGATCCCCGGCAAAGAGCAGCAGCGCCGTCAGCGCGGACGCGACGACCCAGCCGTAACGAGGCGACTCCCCCGCCGATTCGAACCGCTGCGCGCGCAGCAGCGCCGCCACGATCGCCGGAGCGAGGGCCACACCCGCGACGAGGTTGTAGAAGTTGAGCTGCGAGAGGAAGAAGCCGGACACGCCGTAGGAGACTCCGGCGAGCCAGGCCGGCCCTCGATCGAGCTGCGCCTCGCGCGCGAGCCAGTAGGCGGCCAGCGGCGCCAGCAGGGCGTGGAGCCAGAAGTGTGCGTTGAACGCCCAGTACAGAGGCGCGACCGCGTAGAGGAGATTGTCTGGGTAGAGGGCGACCGCGTTGGGATTCGCCAGCAGCGGCTGTCCGCCGGCGCGCGACAGATCGATCAGCGGGAGGCGACCCTCGGCCCAGCTCTGCACCTGCGCGATCTTGAGCGGCAGGTGCAGGTTGAAGACGTCTCTCAGAAACAGCGTCCTGGCGCCGGAGATCAGCGGCCAGAACGCGACCGTCAGGAGCCCTATCGACGGCAGCATCCAGCCGTTGCGCTGCAGAAAGCTGCGCATCAAGGCGCTGCGCTCCACCAGAGCCCACACTCGCCCACCGGGCCGCTCGCTCCTATAATCCGCGCGTGCCGCTTCTCCGAACCATGCGCCCCAAGCAGTGGGTGAAGAACCTCTTCGTTCTGCCCCCGCTGATCTTCGCGCAGTCTCTGCGCGATCCGCAGATGCTCCTGCAGGCCGGAATCGCCTTCGTCGTCTTCTGCGCGCTGGCGAGCTCGATCTACCTGCTGAACGACATCATGGATCGCGAGCGCGACCGCCTGCATCCGCTGAAGAAGTTCCGTCCGATCGCCTCCGGCGAGCTCAAGGTCGGCACCGCCGTCGTCGCGATGATCGTCGTCGCGCTCACCGCACTCGCGGGATCCTGGTATCTCGGCCTCGACTTTCTGATCGTCGCGGCCGTCTATCTGGTGATCAACCTCCTGTACTCGACGGGGCTCAAGAAGGTGGTCATCATCGACGTCCTGATCGTCGGCATGGGGTACGTACTCAGGGTCCTTGCCGGCGGCATGGCGATCGACGTCGAAGTGTCGTCCTGGCTGCTGCTGTGCACCATCTTCATGGCGCTCTTCCTGACCTTCTCCAAACGGCGTCACGAGCTCGTCCTGCTCGACGAGTCGGCGGCCGCCCAGCGTGAAGTGCTCGGCCACTACAGCCCGGCCTTTCTCGACCAGATGATGAACGTCGTCACCGCGTCGACGCTGATGTCGTACGCGCTGTGGACGACCGCGCCGGAGACGACCGCCAAGTTCGGCGGCGCCACGCTGGTGTACACGGTGCCCTTCGTGCTCTTCGGCATCTTCCGCTATCTCTATCTGACCTACCAGGTGAACGACGAGCGCAACCCGACGGAGTCGATGCTCTCGGATCTGCCGTTCCTGCTCAACCTGGCCCTCTGGGGGGTCGCGGTCCTGCTCATTCTCTACCTGGTGCCTCGCGCGAGCGGCTGACCGCCAGCACCAGAAGTTCGTCGGCCGCCATGGTGATGTTGCGTTCGAGCCGGATGCTGTGCACGGGAACGAGCCCCGGCATCACTTCGCCGATCGCGGCGAGTCCGCCGTAGGACCGCGGGAAGAGCACGAGGTAGTCGACCGAGGACTGGCGCAGAAAGTCGGCCCAGCCGCCGAGGCGTGTCGGATGGTCGCCCATCTTGTCGCCGCGGACGTAGGGCAGGATCTCAGGATTGACGATCCCGACCATGTCGACGAGAGGGTTCGGAGCGAAGTAGGCGATCGCCCCGATGTCCTGGACGGCGAGGCGCGCGTCCGGAGGCAGATTCTCCGCAATCCAACGGCCCGCGGCGACGTCCGAGTCCGTGACGTTGGCGACGTTGGTGAGGTAGCGCTGCAGGCCGGGCAGGACTCCCAGCGCCGTCGGTGCCAACACGGCGAGCGCCAAAAGCGGGCGCAGCCGCAGACGGACAGCACCGAAGCGCAGCGTCTCCGGCAGCCTCTGCGTCGCCGCGTCCAGCCCCCTACAGCCAACGAGGAGCAGGACCGGAAAGAGCGGGAAGAGGTAGCGGCCGAAGTTGCCGAGATTGGGCCGCGCACCGCCGGCCAGGACGGAGAACGCGATCGGCAGGGCGAAGAGCCAGAGAACCGGCAGCAGCCCGCGCCGTGCCTGGCGCAACGAAGCGACGAGGCCGGCGCCGAGGAAGAGGACCATCCACGGCTGCGGCTGAAAGACGACTCGAACCATCAACCACAGGTCGCGCAGATTGGGCAACCCGACCCCGCCATCGCCGGCCGATTTGATGCCGAAGGTGGTCGGCAGTGGAGAGCCGCTGATCGAAAGGTAGTAGAGACCGACGGGCGCCAGCACGATCGTGGCGCAGAGTGCCTGACGCAGGGCCCACGGCAGGCCCACCTGCAGTCGAGGCCGCAGATCGTCCTGATCGGTCTCCCAGCGCAGCGCAGCGTCCGCCCAGGAGAGAACGAGGAGCAGCAGGCCCTCAGGACGCGCCAGAGCCGCCAGAGCGAACCAGAGCGTTGCCCAAGGCAGGGTGCCGCGCTCGGCCGGATCCGCGCCCACCCAGCGCAGATGCACGGCCAGACCGACGGTGCTGAGCGCCAGGAAGAGCGAGATCTCCATCCCGGAGAGCGCCGACCACTGCACCCAATCGGTCAAGACGAAAAGAAGGAGCGCCAGACCACTCCACAGAGCCGAGAGGCCCCAGCTCCGAGCCGCGGAGAAGAGCGCCGCAGTCGCGATCAGATGAAAGACGATTCCCAGGAGCTTGCTCCAGACGATCGCCAGGCTCGGAGACCACGCTCCGAGAGCCAGCAGCCCCGTCCAAAGCGGCGCCGTCGAGCCGGCGACCGCTCGTCCGGGATGAAAGCTCATTCCCTCACCCGCCGCCAGATTGCGCGCGAATTGAAGGTGGATCCACGAGTCGTCCAGCGGGAAGGCCGGCTCCTCCAGCAGATAGAGCTCGGCTCCGAAGTGAAGGATCGTCGAGAGCGCAGCGACGGCCAGCGCCGAATACAGCCACCGGCGGTCGCCGTAAGTCTTCATTTCAATGGACATAAGGGGATGAGAGCGGGCGGCGCTGGCCGTCGTCGAAATGGTAGCAGGCCCTGCAGCACAGGGCACACGAACGCCGATCCAGCCGGCTAGACTGCCTCTCGATGAACCTGCTTCGTCCAGCGGCTCTCCTCATCACGGCACTGCTCCTGCTCGCGCCCAGCCATCTCGCTGCTTTCGACACGGTGCTCGTCGACTACGGCCGGGGCAACCTCGTCGTCTTCATTCCGGACGACTACACGCCGGATCGGGCGTGGCCGCTCCTCTACAACCTGCACGGCTTCACCTCGAACGGTGACGAAGCCGAGCTCTACCTCGGCTTTCAACGCTTCGTCGACGAGCTCGGTTTCTTCCTCGTCGCGCCGACCGGCACCCGCAACCCGGTGGGACAGACCTATTGGGACGCGACTCCCGCCTGCTGCGAGTTCTACGGGCAGTCACCAGGCGACGCGGAGTACCTGAGGCGCATCTACGAGGAGGTCGCGGCCCGCTGGCGCATCTCTCACGCCGCCCTCTTCGGTCACTCCAACGGCGGCTTCATGGCCAACCGCATGGCCTGCGAGCACGGGGATGTCGTGCGCGCCATCGCCAGCCTGGCCGGCGCGAACTTCAACCGGCCGCAGGACTGCCAGGCGACGCATCCCGTGCGCTCTCTGCAGATCCACGGCGATCGCGACCTCGTCGTGCTCTACGAGGGCGGCATCGTGCCCGGGGGCGGCCCCTACCCGGGAGCCTTCGAGTCCGTCGAACAGAGAGCGCTCCTGCACGGCTGTACCGGCGTCACCGAGCGCGGCGACCGCATGGACCTTTCGGCCGAGGTCGCCGGCCAGGAGACGCGGGTCCTGCAGTTCCTTCAAGACTGCCCTCCCGGCGGTGAGACGGAGCTGTGGACCCTCCGAGAGGAGGACCACGTGCCGGACTTTCAGCTCGATTTCGCCCGCCGCACCGCCGTCTGGCTCCTCGCCGGCCCGTCCGAAGTCGAGGAGCTCGGTCCGCCGGACCCTCCCGTCGGACTGACGGCGACCGCCGTCTCGGCGACGACCGTCGCACTGCGCTGGACGGACGCGAGCTCCAACGAGAACGGCTTCCTCGTCGAGGTCCAGACGAACGGCGGCCCCTGGCTCGAGGCCGCCTCGGAAGGCCTCGACGCGTCCGAGGCTACGGTGTCCGGGCTGCGTGCTGCGAGCGATCATCGGTTTCGCGTGCGCGCTCGCAACGGCCTGGGAGAATCCGCGCCCAGCAACGTGGCCTCGGCGACGACACCGGCGTTGACGGAAGGCTGCTCGTCGAGCGCTACGGCGGCCTGCCTCTCGAGCGAGCGCTTCCGGGTCGACGTCACCTATCGGACGCGCTCGGGGGACTCCGGCGCTGGGCGGAGCGTCGAACTGACCACGGACACGGCGACCTTCTGGTTCTTCGAGGCCGACAACGTCGAGGTGATCGTCAAGGTCCTCGACGCCTGCTCGTTCTCTCAGCGCTTCTGGGTGTTCGCCGCCGGCCTGACAGACGTCGAAGTCCGCATCACGGTCACCGACACGGTGACGGGAGCGGTGAGGACCTATGACAACCCACAGGGCACGCCTCTGCGGCCCGTGCAGGACACCGCCGCTTTCGACGGCTGTCCGTCCCCTGCTAAAGGGCCGTAGCGGCCCGTGATGAGAGTCGCGTGTAACTGAGCGTGGGGATCCCGCAGCGTAGGCCCCTCTGCACGGGCTTCTACCGCAGGCTGCTAGGGACGATTGCCGCCGCCCCGGCCCCAGGGCGTGGCGAGCACGACGAGATCCGGCCCTGCCATCGTGATGTTGTTCTCGAGCGTTGCTCGATGCACCATGCGGGCCCCGGGCAGGACCGCGTCGATGTCGCGCAGTCCACCGCGAAAGGACGCCGGGAAGAGCACGACGAAATCGACGTCCCGCTGCTGCAGGAACGTCGCCCAGCCTTCGAGGCCGCTCGGATGGGCGCCGCGCAGCTCACCGCGAAGGTAGGGCAGGATCTCGGGCGTCACGATGCCGCCCATGTCGACGAGACGCTGGGGCGCCAGATAGCCGAAGGCGCCGACGTCCTGCACGGCCAGCACGGCGTCGCGCGGCAGGTTGGCCGCTGCCCACCGCGCCATGGCCACGTCCGAGTCGGTGACGTCGGTGACGTTGCCGAGATAGTGATCGAGTCCGTCGCGCAAGGAACCGACGGCCGTGATCAGCAGCAGGGCGGCAACGGCGTGGCGGAGCCGGATGCCGAACAACCGGCGCTCTGCCATGACGGCCGCGAGCTCTGCCAGCGCCCGGCCGCCCAGCAGGCAGAAAAAGGGAAAGAGAGGGAAGAGGTAGCGGCCGTGGTGCACCTGATGGAGGCCACCGCCGAGCACCGAATAGACGATCGGCAGCAGGATCGGCCACGCGGCGGGCACCAGGGATCGTTCCGGCGTCCGCAGCGCCGCCACGACGCCGGCACCTAGGAGGAGCGTCAGCCAGGGCTGTGCCGGGAAGAGGACGAGGCCCATCTCCCAAAGATCTCTCAGCCTCGGCAGGCCCAGCGAAGTGTCCGACGTCGCGGCCAGCCCCATCGGCAGTGCGCTGCCCGAGGTGCCGAGGTTGTAGAGCGCCGTCGGCGTCAGAAGCAGCAGAGCAAGTCCGGCGTGAAGCCCCAGCCGGTTGGGCGTCGAGCGCAGGCCGATCGAGCTCTGCTCTCCCTGCCGGCTCAGGCTCAGCAACCTCTCCGCCCAACACAGCACGATGAGGAGCAGACCCTCCGGACGCGCCAGGGTCGCCAGCGACAGCCAGAGCGTCGACCAGGGAAAGCGGGAGCGCTCTGCCGACGCCTGCACGTCGAGGACGTGCTGGCGCACGCCCAGCAGACAGAGGAGGACGAAGAGCGAGATCTCCATTCCCGAAAGCGCCGACCAGAGCGTCCATCGCGTCAGTAGATAGAGAGTGACGGCCAGCAGTGACGCCCAACGACCGAGACCCCAGAGCGACGCCAGACTCAGCAGGACGGCAACTCCCAGAAGGTGCAGCGCGATGCCGAGCGCCTTCGCCCACAAGACGCCGACGGGCGTCGCCCAGGCGCCCGGAGCCAGCATGGCCGTCCACAGAGGTGCGGCCGCCCCCGCTCCGGTCCCGTCGCCCTGGAAGCTGAAGCCGTCGCCCGTCGCCAGACTGCGCGCGTACTGCAGGTGCATCCAGGCGTCGTCGAGCGGGAAGCCGAACTCGCCGAGGACAGAGCGCTCCGCGGCGAGGAAACCGACGCAGAGAACGACGGCGACCGACAGGGGGATGAGTGCATCCCCGGTCAGCCAGGACCGCACCAGGCTCTCCTTCGTCACCCTCATGGCCGCACTCTATGGCCGCGGGTGCGTCCGAGGAACATACGGGCGATCTCCAAGCTAGACTCCCGCGTCATGGCCGAGCGAACACCCGTGCAGAAGACTCTGAGATCCTCAGCCCGTTTCGGGCTCTGGGGCAGCTTCGCCGTCACGACCGGCCTCTTTCTGCTGCTCAGCCCGTGGGTTCAGCGCGCACTGAATCTCGGCATCGACACCGAGTGGAGCACCTTCGACTTTGCCGCCGAGCGCAGCGTCCAACACCTGCAGGCGCTCCTGCGCATCGATACCACCGAGCAGACGGGCAGCGAGCTTCAGGCCGCCAACTACCTCGCCGACGTCGTGCGCGAGGCCGGCATCGAACCGACGGTCGAGGCTCTGATCGAAGACCGCGCCAACTTCTGGGCGATCATCGAAGGACAGTCTTCAGAGGCCCTCGTTCTGCACAGCCATCTCGACACCGACCCGATCCGCCAACCCGACCGTTGGGAGTTCGGTCCCTTCAGCGGCGAGATCGAGGGGCCGTGGATCTACGGACGCGGCGCCTTCGACATGAAGTCGGTGGCGTCGGCACAGCTCGAGGCCTTTCTTCGGGTTCGAGAGAAGATCGAAACGACGGGCGAGATCCCGGAGCGCTCTCTGATCCTGCTCGCGACGAGCAGCGAAGAAACGGGAAGCCATCTGGGAGCCCAGTGGATCGTGCGGATGTACCCGGAGCTCGTCGATCGCACCTGGGCGCTCTTGACCGAAGGCGGCGTCGTCGAGGCAACGGACCGCGAGACGATCAAGTACTGGGGGACGGCGTTCGCCCAGAAGCACTTCGCCGAGGTCTGGGTCTGTACCCGCACCCGGCAGCGCCTGGAGGATCTCTACGAGGACCTCTCGACCCGCGGACACCTCATCGACGACCTCTCTCTGACGGAGCCGGCACGGGAATTCCTGCGCTCCTACGCGCCGTCACGCGAAGAGACCTCCTTCGCACGAATCCTCTCGGATCCTGACTCGGCTCTGGAGAACATCGAAGACTTCCTCTTCCTGCCGGCGTACATGCAGGCGCTCTTTCGCGACGAGGTCCACGCCTTTCCGATCGAGAAGGACCCCGGCACCCAGGGCTTCCGCATGCGTCTCATGGTCCATCTGCGTCCAGGGCAGGATCTGAATCGAGCGATGAAGCGACTGCTGCCCGAGTGGATGACGCACGGACTCGGCATGACCGTCGAAGGTCCGTTCGGGGCTGCCGCGTCCAGTCCGCTCGATCATCCAGCCTATGAGGGCATCCAGGAGCTACTGAGAGAACGCTTCGAGACGGAAGCAACGGGCCCCTTCTTTCTGACGCTCTACGCCAACGACTCACGTTTCTTTCGCGGTGCGGGCGTGCCGAGCTACGGCTTCTCTCCGTTCCTGGCCCTGGCGACCGATGCGGCGACGATCAACGGTCCAGACGAGCGCATCGCACTCCCCGCCTTCGTCGGCGGCGTCGATCTCTACGTCGAGCTCGTCGACGCGCTCCTGAAGCGCTGATGCGTCGAGACCGGGTGCACCGCAACGGATCAGCCGCGCGGTGCGGGGAGTCCTTTCCCGCTGCAAACCTCATCCAGTGACAGGAGTTGGTGTCACATATTGTCAGACGAACTTGGGTAGCCTTAGCATTTACTAGTTTTTGAAGGGAATACGACCCTTGGCAGGGCTGGCACGCATCCTGCTTTCTAGCTCCTCGAATCAAGCCCGACCGGGCCATGACTTAACCAAGGAGAAGACCCAAATGATGAATCGAATCCGGAACCGGAAGAGCCAGGGTGGTTTCACCCTCATCGAGCTCCTCATCGTCGTCGCTATCATCGGCATCATCGCCGCAATCCTCATCCCCAACCTCATCGACGCCCTGCAGAAGGCCAAGCAGAAGCGCTCGGTCGCGGACGTCCGCACCATCGGTACCGCCTGGATGTCCTGGCTCACCGACGCCGCCGGCTCCTCGGCCGCTGGCTCCGCCGCCACCTACACCTGGCTCGCGAGCAGCTACGACCACTCTGACCTGCAGGCTCTCCTGCGCCCGTCGGACACCTTCTTCTACATGCAGGAAGTTCCCCGCGTCGACGGCTGGGGCAACAACTACGGCTTCGGCTTCATCGGCACCGACGCCAACCTCCTCTCCGGCTCGAACGTCATGGCCATCCGCAGCCTCGGCCGCGACCTGACGGCTTCCGCCGGCACCTACACGCCGGGTCCGTTCATCGCCACCGACTACGACCAGGACATCGTCTGGGCTGACGGCTACTTCGTCCGCTACCCCAGCGGTTCCGCGGCCGCCTCGGGCGCCGGCTCCTAAGTCAGACTGAGATCCAATCCGATGCGATGGGCGCCGTGCTGAGCACGGCGCCTTTTTCTTTTCTGCCGACCTCGACCACGGCAGCCATCGCTCTCATAGACTGAAACCAGCGCACCGAAGGTGCCCCGCGATGAAGAGCTCTCCCTACAGCGTCCGCCGGAAAGCGCCGTGGCCCGGCTCGACTCGTCGGCGGCGGCTCTCTACGCTTCTCTGTCTCTGCGCAGCTCTTCTGCTGGGTCAGCCCACCGGAGGTGACGACGGCTCGACCGCCGCCCCGGACCCACGCTCGCGCCTGCAGGCGTATCTGCGCATCGATACGACGAACCCTCCAGGCCTTGAAGCCGCGGGCGCTCACTACCTCGCCTCCCTCCTTCACGCACGCGACGTGACGACGCAGCTGCTCGTCACCCCCGACGGCCGGACGAGCCTGTACGCGAAGGTCGAAGCTCAGCGGCAGCCCGCACCGTCGATCGTCCTGCTCCATCACATCGACGTCGTACCCGCAGGCAGCGGCTGGACGCGCGGCGCCTTCTCCGGAGACATTGCCGACGGCAAGATCTGGGGTCGCGGCGCCATCGACAGCAAGAGCCTTGGCATCGCGCACCTCGAGGCGCTGCTCACTCTGCTCGACGCCGGCGGTCCGGTCGACCGCAACGTCATCTATCTCGCCGTCGCTGACGAGGAGGCCGGCGGCGGTCAGGGCGCGGCGTTCGTCCTGGACCAGTACCCCGAGCTCTTCGCAGATGCCGATCTCGTGCTCAACGAGGCGGGACTGAACAAGACCGTCAACGGACGCATGCTCTGGTGGGGCATCGAGTTCGCGCAGAAACGACCGCTCTGGCTCCGGCTGACAGCACGCGGCCGCGGCGGCCACGGCTCGGGCTTCAATCCGGACAGTGCGACCCATACGCTCACCCGCGGTCTCACGCAGCTGCTCGCTTCGAGCGGCCGTGAGATCCACGTCTCTCCCGCGGCTCATCTCTACTTCCAGGCACTCGCACCCCTTCACGGCGCCAAGTTCCGGGCTCTCTTCGGACAAGAGGATCGCCAGGCGATCGAAGATCGGCTGCGTGAGCTGGATCAGCAGGGCGGTCTCTACAGCGTTCTGCTGCCCGGAATGCAGACCGCGTTCCTCGACACCGTCCAGGTGACCCGCATCGACAACGGGGACAGCTCGGTGAACGTCGTGCCGGCGAACGCATCGGCGCTCGTCGACGTGCGCCTGCTGCCCGACACCGACGGCGAGGCCTTCCTCGCGAACGTACGAGAGGCGGTCGGACCCAACGTCGACGTCGAGGTGACCGTCAGTTCGCCTCAGGTCGCCGAGCCGACCCTCGAAGCGGGCGGCTATGAGGACCTCCAGAGGGCGATTCGCGCTCTGCCGGAACACCACGAGCTTCCGATCCTGCCGATTCTCATCCCCGGCACGACGGACAGTCGCTACTTCCGAGCGCGCGGCGTCGAGGCCTACGGTTTCTCTCCCTTCGCGATCGCAGGGGCCGATAGCCGGGGCATTCACGGACCGGACGAGTACATCCGAGTCGACGACTTCGACGCCGGCGTCGACGTCATGCGACACATCCTTGCTTCGCTCACCGAGTCTCGACGCTGAGACCGAGTCTCTTGAGCACGAGTCCTCAGCTTTTCTGGATCGCGATGGCCTACGCCATCGTCGTCGGACTGGTCGTCGGAAGCTACCTGAACGTCGTCGTCTATCGACTGCCGCGCGGCATGTCGACGGTGCGACCGCGCTCGCGCTGCCCGGGCTGCGGCGAGCCGGTTCTGGCCCGCGACAACATTCCGGTGCTGAGCTACCTGTTGCTGAAGGGTCGCTGCCGCCAATGCGGCCTCGGAATCTCTGCGCGTTATCCGGCGGTGGAAGCGCTGACGGGCGTCCTTTTCGGCGCTTGCTTTCTGACCTTCGGATTCACCCTGGCCACCCCGATCGCCATGCTCTTCGTTTTTCTCATGCTGTCGCTGGCCCTGATCGACGCGGAGCACTTCATCCTCCCGGACAGACTCACCTACCCAGGAATGGTGCTCGGCCTCCTTCTCTCCTTCTGGTCCCCTCTCGTGACGCCGCTCGGCTCGCTCTTCGGCATCGTGCTCGGAGCGGGATCGCTGCTGCTGCTGATCGGCGTCTGGTACCTGATCCGCCGTCAGATGGGTATGGGCCTGGGCGATCCCAAAATGCTGGCTGCGATCGGCTCGTTCCTCGGAGTCGGAGGCGTCGTCGTGACCCTCTTTCTATCGTCGATCCTGGGATCGATCGTCGGCGCGGCGCTGCTCGCGCGCGGCAGCGGCGACCTCCAATCGAAGTTGCCCTTCGGTGTCTTTCTCGCCGTCGCCAGCCTGATCGCGCTCTTCGTCGGACCGCAGCTGGTCAGCAGCTACCTGCAACTGCTCTGAGTCGCGTGTCGTGAGCAGCTGGCCCAAGCTCGGATTCCGACGCGAAGCAAGCATCCTGCTGCCGGCGGCGCTGCTCGGCCTCATCGCCCTGTCGACCTTCACGCTCTTCTCTTACCGAGCCAGCATCTCCCGCCTGGTCGACGACGAGCGCAGCCGCGCGGCCTCGACTGCGGCCGCAATCGCGTCGCGACTCGGTCGGAGCATGCCCGACGAAGCAACTCTGAGCCGGATGCTCCTCGGCGCCGACTCTGTCGCGATCATCGACGAGATGGGGCTGCCCATCGTCGAGGTCGGAATCGGCAGCGCTCCGGCCCCCCTCGCACTGCCGAACGTGAGGGAGCCCGTGGGCATCGGCCCGCTGAGCGCGACGGGCACGATCGTCGGCCTCTCGCCCATGGCAACGACGCCGAGCGAACCAACCTTCGTCCGCGTCGACTACCGAGCACCGGTGCTGCTCGGGCAGTCCCGCGCGCTTCCGCTGCTGGTCGCTCTGGTGCTCTCCGTCAACGCCGGGCTCCTGGTTCTGGTCATCCTCTATCTTCGTCATCTGCTGCGGCCTCTCGACGCCTTGCTCGATCGAGCCAAGAGCCTGCAGGGGACCGAGCCGAGCGACAAGGACGACGTCGAGATGCTGCTCGAGACCTTCGAGCGCGCCGTCACGGCGCTCGAACGTCCGGTCGACGGAGACGACCCACCCGCCTTCGAGGCGGACATCGCAGCTCTGCAGCGCACGCTTGCCACCGGACTCGAGAGCGGGCTGCTCGTACTCGATGCGCGCGGTGAAGTCCTTTCGATCAACCCGGCGGGGCGCGAGCTCCTCGAAATCGAACGGGAGGTCGATCCTGGCACGAACCTCGAAGAGCTTCTGCCGGCCGACAACCCGCTGCGACAGACGCTCGAGGAGGCGGTCGCCTCTGGCTCGGGCATTCAGCGACGTGAATGCGATCTGACCGGAGCGAGCGAGCGCACTGTCGGACTCACCGTGCACCCGCTGCACCGTGAAGACGGCGCCGTGCGCGGCTGGCTCGGACTCTTCGCCGATCTCACCGAGATTCGCAAGCGCAACGAGGAGGAGCGGCTCAGCGAGAGCCTCGAGCAGATCGGCGCGCTGACGGCGGGGCTCGCCCACGAGCTCCGCAACGGACTCGCCTCCTTGCGCGGCTATCTCACGTTGATCGAGCGCAGCGCGACGGTAGAGGCCCAAGCTCTGCAAGAGGATCTCGTCGAACTGCGCCACGAAGCCGACCACCTGCAGAGAGTCGTCGAAGACTTCCTGAGCTTCGCCCGCCCCGGATCGGTGCGCGTCGAGCCGGTCGTCCTCGAGCGTCTCGTGCACCGCGCCGCTTCCGATCCGGTTCTCGCAAAGGTCCCGATCGCCGTCCGCAGCAAGATCGGCACCGCCGAGGTCTCCGGTGATCCCCAGCTGCTCGAGAGAGCCCTGCGCAACCTTCTGCACAACGCAGCGCGCGCGCAACGCGAGGGCGCGCACGCCGACGAGCCGATTCGTGTGCGCATCGTGGCGGTCGACGAAGGCTTCGACGTCCTGATCGAGGACCGTGGCCCCGGGATCGCCGACGCCGTTCGCGACCGACTCTTCCACCCGTTCGCCTCAGGAAGCGCCCAGGGCGTCGGACTCGGGCTCGCACTGAGCCGACGCATCGCCGAGCTGCACGGCGGAACGGTCCAACTGAGGAACCGCGACGAGGGCGGTGCACTGGCTCGACTGCATCTACCGCATGACCGATTTGTTACCAATCGTGACACTTCACTGTCCGATGCCGCGCAGCAATCGTCCGCCTGACGACTGCTGCAGACCGCCTGAACCCAATGAAAACAGGGCTCTCCTGAGCCTCGAGAGTGCCCCTCGATCGGTGGTACAGCCCTTGCTTACTAGGAGACTGTCATGAAGGTGCCCCTGCCCACTCCCGCCACGCCGCGCTCCGCGAATCCTGACGAAGGCTTCACTCTGATCGAAGTCCTCATCGTCATCCTCATCGTCGGCACACTCGCTCTCGTCGGCATCCCGAACCTGCTGCTCATGCTGGAGCGCTCGAAGGTTTCTTCGGCCCTACGCGAGTCGACCAACGTCCTCCAGGTGGCGCGTCAAGAAGCCATCCGCCGAGGCGTCGACGTCGTCGTGCTCGCCGATACGACGAACAACCGACTCTTCGCCTTCGCCAACGTCGACGACGACGCCGGCCTGCTCTACCAGCCGAACGCGACCGCGGTCGCCAGGACCGTCGACTACCGGGTCTCCGAGAGCGGCCTGCCACAAGGCAGAAACGACTCCACTTCGATCAAGTTCTGGGGTCCGGCCGACGCCGCGCCCAACGGAACGGACATCGCCGACGGCCTCAATACGGACTCCTCGAGCCGTCCCGTCGCAGTCTTCGAGCCCGATGGATCGGTCCGAGAGACCGGCGCTTTCCGTATCGCCGACGCTCGCGGCAACTTCTTCGAGATCCGCGTCGAGCCTCGCGCCACGGCGCGCGTCGAAGTTCGCAAGTACTACCCCACTCCGCCCTTCGCATCTGGGACCAGCGGCTTCTATCCGCGCGGCAAGGACGCGACCTCGGGCGCCAACCTCTGGAAGTGGTTCTGATGCTCGCTCCATCCCCGACACGCCCGCGCTCCGAAAGCCCGCTCTTCGACCGAGAACCCTCCGGTTTTTCCCTGATCGAGGTGCTCATCGCCGCCGCGCTGCTGCTCATCGTCAGCGTCGGCATTCTGCCGATGTTCACGCGTTCGATCACCAACAATCTGCAGGGCAAGCAGGCAACCGAGGCGACGAACCTCGCCCGCTCCGAGCTCGAGCGCATGATCCAGCTGCCTGCGAATGACCCGGCCCTGACACTGATCGCCGGCAACGAACTCGTACGCAACGAGAAGTGGTCCAAGGACTCGAAGCGCTGGTACGACGTCAGCAGCTTTCCGAGCACCGAGATCGACACCTTCGAGCGCACGGTCACGGTGCGGCAGTTCAGCATGAACGCGCTCGCCGACGGCGTCTTGGATGCATCCGAGCTCCTCGACGCCAGCGCCGATCCGCAGGCCGTGCACCTCAAGGAGATCGAGGTCCAGGTCGGAGCTCCCCCCTCGGGCATGAGCCCCGGCAAGCAGGTCACCCTGCGCATGTACAAGGCCCTGTGATGACGGGCACCGCACGACCGGACCGAAATCACGACAACTCCGAGAACGCCAAGATGAACGCACAACCGATCCAGCAGCAGGCCTCCGAAGAAGGCTTCACCCTCGTCGAGCTCGTCATTGCGAGCGCGATCATGGCGGAAGTTCTCGTTCTCGCTCTCCTTCTCTTCGACGTCAACGGGCGCGTCTCGCGCGTGCAGACGGAAATCGCCGACCTGCAGCAGTCGCAGCGCGTAGCGCAGAACACCGTTGCACGTCTGACCCGTATGGCGGGCCGCGGAGGACTCAACCGCGCCAGCTCGATCGCCATCGCCGACAACGTGGCGACCGGCACTCAGATCGGCGGTCAGGACGTGGCAGAGAACACCGACGTTCTGACGGTCCGGGGCGTCTTCTCGACGCCGATCATGCAGATCGACTCCGCCAATCCGGCGGCCTTCTCCTACACGGCTTCGACGCAGACCGGCACGCTCCAGGTCGACAGCCTGAGCCCGTCGATGTTCATCCCTCAGCCGCTCGACGATCTCAAGGACATGCTCGACCGCAATCTGCCGATCGCTCTCATGCTGGTCAGCGCGGTGAACGACGCCATCTACGGAGTGGTCGAGATCACCGGCGCCTCCTGGTCGAACCCCGACGTCAACGGCGACGGAACGGCAGACCTTCGGGGCGTGCTGAACTTCACCGCCAACACGGGCGCTGGAATCAACACGGGCAACTACGTTCCGCTGTCGTCGACCGGCTCCACCTTTCCGAACAACCTGACGAACGTCGGTTTCGCGGGCGTCGTCGAGGAGTATCGCTACTACATCCGCGACGACCAGTCGGTCACCGGAGGCCTCTCCAGCAAGCTCTCGAGGGCACAATTCTACCCGGGTACGAACACCTTCTTTCCGGTGATTCCGAGCAGCACGACGACGCCGATCGACACCACGGACGACGCCAACACGCGCGTCGATATCGCCGACAACGTGCTCGATCTCCAGGTCGCACTCGCCATCGACCTGAACAACGACGGCGACATCGACGAGGACCCGAGCGACCTCACGGCCGACGAGTGGATGGCCAACGACCCGGGCGACGATCTGACGACCGCCGGCTGGGCGACCAACCGCCTCTTCTCGGCGCGCATCTCCACGCTGACGCGCACCGACCGGCCCGACGCAGGCTACATGTCGGCACCGCTGACGACCCTCGAGAACCGCGACTACAGCGAACCGGCCGAACCGACCAACGAGCAGGATCAGAACGATCGAGCTCATCGTCGCCGGACTCTGCAGACCGTCGTCGACCTCCGCAACATCGGCTGAAGCGATACCGAACCATGCATCGCACTTCCCAAGGATTCACCTTCATGAAGACTCGAAATCAGCGTTCGGTGCAAGCCGCTCGCCGCGAAGAAGGCAGCGCCTACATCATCACTCTGATGGTGATGTTTGCTCTCACCGTCATCGGACTCGGGCTCTCCCTGGTCTCGCAGACCGAGTTGCTCGTCGGCTCGCAGGAGCGCAGCATCCAGCGCAACTTCTACGCCGCGGACTCGGGGCTCAACGCGGCCCTCGCCGCGGTCCTCGCGAACGGCGACTACCGCGAGCAGACGCTCAGCTTCGTCGACACGATCCAGGTCCAGGGTACCGACGCGCTGGACGTCAACGATCGCATCGAGACGACGCCTTTCGTCCCCATCCTCGATGCGCCCTGCAACCTCTGCCAGATCAACCAGGACTCGGACTTCTTCGAGATCAACCACGCGGTCACGGCGCGCGCGACGCGCACGTCATCGGCCGTCGGGGCTGGCGGTGGAGCGAACGACATTCCGCTCGCCCGCAAGGACGTCACCGTGATGCTCGAAATGCAGCCCTGGGGCAAGACGACGAACCAGTACGCCGTGGCGGCCAACCAGGTCTCCAAGATCAAGTTCTGAGGTCATTCGCCATGAACCGAAAGACACTCCTCGCGCTGACCCTCTCGGGCCTCGCTGCGCTCGCCCCCAGCTCCGCCTTCGGCGACTGGATCGTGCTCGAGACCGGTGAGCGCATCGAAACGCGGGGAGCGTGGAAGATCGAAGGCTCGCGTGTCCTGTTCACCGGAACCAACGGCGCCCTGTCCTCGATCCGGCTGTCGCAGGTCGACGTCGAGGCCAGCGAGGCGGCCAACCGCCCAGCACCGCCTCAGGCGAAGCCGGAGCCCGCCGCCGAGCGACCCCGGCGCGAGCCGGCGCTCGTGTTGAACAACTCGAACGTCGCCAGAGCCCGACGCGTCGACAGCGCCGACACCGACGGCACCTCGGACGAAGCCGTCACCGCCGCCGAGAAACTCAGCATCGCTTCGTGGCAGGAGACGGAAGCCGGCCTCGGTGGCCTGAAGTTCGGCGGCACGCTGCAGAACCCGACGGAGAATTTTGCGGTGCTGGTCGAAGTGCAGGCGACGCTCTACGACGCCGAAGGGAGCCTGCTCGAAACGGCGCGCGGCAAGATGCCCGCCGCTTCGGTCGGACCCCTCGAGACGCAGACCTTCGAGGTCGCCTTCCCCGACGTCTACGCCTATTCGAACATCGAGTTCGACGTGACCTACAAGTTCCTCAAGGGCGAGGGTGAAGACACCCCGCCGAGTCCTGACGGCGACGACGAAGAGTCGTCCGAAGCCGAGTCCGATTCCCTTCCGCCGAACGCCGGCTGAAGTTCTCTGATCCCGGGCAGCACGCCCTGGAGGTTTAGCCCATGAAGTCCCTACTCTCCATCTCCAACGCCCGCCGTGTCCTCGGCGCCGCGCTCGCCCTGAGCGTCGCGGCGCTCGCCGCTGCACCAGCCGCAGCCGACGACCGCGACCTCTTCCAGGCCGCTGCCGAGAGCCCCTACGTGATGATGCTGCTGGACACGTCCGGCTCCATGAACGCGCAGCTCAACGGCACGATCGCTCTGGGCGATCAGGCAAACCCGGGAGCGCGCTTCTATCAGGCGAAGGCCGCGGTCTACGACGTGGTCCGAGGGCTCGACGACCGCATCCGTCTCGGCTTCGCGCACTTTCCGCAGCCCGGGTCGGAAGCGGACCGCAAGCACTATCTCTACCGACGGGCGACGGGACAGGCGAATCCGGGCTGGTGGGACGTCCTGCAGTGGCCCCTCGAGACGGACAACGTGTCCTTCGGGCGCTGGGTCGTCGACGGCGACAACGCGGACTACCGCTGGTGCAACAACCCCACCAACAACCGCGGTCGCCTCAACGCGTTCCCCAAGCTCGATCACGACGGCACCGTCACCACGACGATCTACACGAACAACATCAACGGCAACGGTCAGCGCCTGAGGGTTCGCTTCACGGGCCTGCCGGCGAACACGCTCGGCGACCCCACGTTCGATCTGCAGATCAACGTCACAGCGATCAACGCAGACTGCACCCTGGCTACCGGCGGCAATGCGCGCAACCAGACGGCGACGATCACCATGGTGCCCGCGTTCACCGACGACGGCGACCCGCAGGCCAACAAGCCGTTCCTCGACGCCGCCGGCAATCAGGTCGCCTTCGACTACTTCAGCCGCTACAACCACAGCGGCATCGGCACGATTCTCGACTGGACCCGCTTCTCCGACTGCGGTGAGTCGGTCCTCTGGGAGCCCAACGAGAATAACGCGACCGGTACGAACTCCTCCGAAGGCCAGTTCGCCTATCCGACGGAGGCTGACCCGTTCAACCGCGATCCCACCGACGGCGCCTTCGACCGTGGCGACGTCATCCCCTGGGACTGGCGGGGCTATCCGCAGCCCTTCCCGACCGCGGGCTTCGAGCACAGCTCCAAGAACGAGATCCTCTATCGCCTGGCACCGAACACGCGACCGGACCCGGTCACGGGGCAGCCGGTCGAGGCCTACGTCGTGACGGCGGCAGACAAGGCGGCCGGGCTCTACCCCGGCTTCGAGGCGGGCGAGCCGCTGCCGATTCTCCGCGCTGCCTACTACTTCGAGCAGGAGCCCGTCTCGGGCACGCTCGCGCTGCGCGCTCCGTACGTCGACAGCCCGCCGGTCTTCATCGGCATCTTCACGCCGCTCGCCGGCATGCTCAACGCAACGAGCGCCTGGTTCGACGAGTGGGAGCCCTTCGCCGCTGACGTCAACACCGGCGACTCCGACTTCCAGTGTCGCGAGAAGTTCGTCATTCTCCTCTCGGACGGCGCCGAAACCTGTGGTGGCAACCCCGGGACCGCCGCCGACGGTCTCTACGGCCGCGGCGTCAAGACCTTCGTCGTCGGCTTCGGTGCTGGCGTCACCGCCGGCTCGCTGCAGGCGATCGCCAACAACGGCGGCACCGGCGGTCTGGACCGCGACGGTCTCTCCCCCGCGACCAACCCGAAGTTCGCCGGCCGCGGCCTGCCCAACATGGGCGACGCAACGAACGGCGCTGACTGCAACGACTTCAACGACTTCGACCAGACGACCGGCAACGTCGTCGGCTTCAACTTCTGCCTGGGATACGACCCCGCGACGATCACCGGAACTCCACCCGCGGCTTCGAACGGCGTCGTCATCGCTCAGACGAAGGCGGAGCTGGTCAACGTGCTTTCCAACATCTTCGACTCGCTGCAGTCGGCACAGGCAAGTTTCGCCTCGGCCGCCGTTCCGGCAGCTCAGGTCGAGTCGGAGGACTCGATCTTTCTGACCAGCTTCACGCCGCAGGACGGAACGAACCGTTGGCCCGGCGAGCTCGCACACTTCATCCGGCCGCTGCCGACCGTACTGAACTCGGCCGGCGACTTCGTTCCGAACTACAACGCCACCTGCAGCGGCTCCGACCCAACCTCCTGTCTCGCCTGGGAAGCCGGTGCTGCCATGCTGCCGCAGGCGCCCCCGGACGACTCGTCGACGGCCTCCTGGAACGACATGGCGATCGAAGCCGATCCCACGGTCGTCAACGGCAGCCTGCTGCGCGTCGGTAACGGCCAGAACCAGCGACGCATCCTGTACGGCGACCGCAGGCGCAACGGTGGCGACCGCGTGGGCTACCCGAACCGCCGCCTGCTGCCCCACTCGAACATCAACCAGGAGCGCGACCTGTGGACGGCCATGGGCATCACCTTCACCGCGAATGACACCGCCTCCGAGCTCGCCGCCCGCACCGAAGCGGCCCTGGTCATGCGCGACGTCGTCGTGCGCAAGATGGCGACCGACGCCGCCGGCGTGCCCTTCGAGTTCATCCTCGGAGACCTCTTCCACAGTGATCCGGTACAGCTCGGGCAGCCCGTGCGTCCGGAGTACCTCGCCTCCAACCTTCCCGCAGGATCGAACGCCGACTGTTCGGTCAGCGACCAGGGCTACCGCTGCTTCTTCGAGAAGCACCGCTACCGCCGCCAGGTCGTCTTCGCCGGCGCCAACGACGGCATGCTGCATGCCTTCGACGCGGGTCGCTTTCAGAGCAGCGTCGTCGGCGGCCAGCAGGAAGGCACCTTCGGCATCGGCACGGGGCGCGAGCTCTTCGCGTACGTGCCGCGGGAAGAGCTGTCGCGCCTCTACGACATGAGGTTCAATTCGAGCCGCCACGAGTTCTCCGTGGACGGTCCGGTGCGCATCGACGACTTCTACATGGATCCCTTCCACACGGGCTCGCCGACCGACGGTGACCGCGAGTGGCGATCGGTTCTGATCGGTGGACTGCGCGAGGGCGGCAACAGCTACTACGCCCTCGACGTCACGCAGCCCGATCAGCTCACGACGATCAACGGCGAGCAGGTTCCGACGAGCTCCAACTACGTGCCGAGCTGCATCACCGGCAGCTACAGCACGACGAGCTGTGGCCCGAACCGCTACGGCCGTACGCTCTGGGAGTACACCGACAGCGACCTCGGCAACACGTGGTCGCTGCCCAACACCGGGCGGATCGAAGTCCTCGACTCGAGCGGCAACCCGGTCGTCAAGTACGTCGCTGTCTTCGGGGGTGGCATCGATCCCGATGACTCCAGTCTGGGACGACACCTCTACATCGTCGACGTCGAAACGGGCAAGCACATCTACAAGCGGCAGCTGGACAGCGCGGCTCCCTCTGAGCCGGCCGCCGTCGACACCGACGGTGACGCGCTGATCGACACGATCTACATCGGGACGGTGGGCGGCTTCATGTACAAGGTCGACCTTTCGACGCCGACGGCACTGACCAGTGGACCCGGCGGCGACCCGCTGCTGCAGGACCCCTCGCTCGACCCGTTTGCCATCTTCGACACCGGCGGCCGCCCGGTCTTCTTCCCGCCCTCCGTTCTCTTCGTCGGCGACCTGGGCCGCTACGCTCTGGCCTTCGGCACGGGAGATCGCGAGGACATGTGGAACACCACGGTGGCCACTCAGGAAGGCCGCTTCTACGTCCTCCTCGACGACGGCTTCACGATGGCGACGGGCTTCGACGAGACCAACTACGAGATCATCGACGCCGAGGCTCCGTCCACCGGTGGCAACGTCCTCCTGACGCCGAGCACCGGCAACCAGAACGGCTACGTGATCACGCTGGATCCGGGTGAGAAGGTCGTCACCCGCGCCTTTGCGCTCTCTGGAGTGACCGCGTTCAGCACCTTCATTCCGGACACTGCGGCCTCAGCCGGCATCTGCCAGCGCTCGGGCTTCGGTCAGGTCTACACCTTCTTCACTCCGAGCGGCAACGGCCTCCAGGAAGACTCGCTCACCGGTCAGACGACTCGCTACCGCGAGACCGACCAGCCGGTGTTCTCGAACCCCTTCACCGAGGTCAGCTCCGGCAACTCGACCGCAGGCTCGACGGCGGGTGATCTGACGAGCGACCTGGAGCGGATCCGCGACGAGCTCAAGAGCTTCCTGCCGGACAACTGCCGCTTCACCTCGCAGACGGTGAACATCAACGCGGTGCGCGCCGATACGGGCATCGAGTTCATCGCTCCGGTTCCGATCTGCGTCATCAGCAAGAACTGGAAGGAAGGCCCGTTCGAGTGATCGGCTCGCTGTGCCGGCGCGGCGCCACCGCTCTGCTTGCCGTCGGGCTCCTTCTCTCCTGGTCGGCGGTCGCAGCGACCGCCGACGAGGCGAGCTCCGAGCCCGAGGTGGTCATCACGCTGGACGGTCAGCGCATCGAGGTCGACGGAGCCATCGAGGAGAAAGGCAGCCGGATCGTCTTTCGCGATCGCCAGGGTCGCCTGACGTCCCTGCCACGAGACGCCGTCGACTTCGAAGCGATGCGGCGCGCAGACGCTCCTCCACCGACAACGGTCGAAGTGCCAGCGAGCGCGGAGCCGGTTCTGGTGCTGACAGACAAAGACGTCACGCGCTTCGAGCGCGCCAAGCCGGAGCCGAAGCCCGCTACGCCCCGTCGCAGCGAGACGACCACGAGCTCCGACCTGAAGGGCAGTGAAACACGAACGACGAGTGGAGCCGGCGAGGGCGACGCTGACGACGCCAGTCCGGCAGCCGTCGAGGTGCTCAACTACGACGCCCAGTTCTCCGACGAGGTCGACGAAGAAAGCGTCGAGATTTGGGGCGCACTGCAGAACACGGGCACGCTGCCCGTCGACGCCATCGTCATCGAGGTCCGACTCGTCAGCGCCGACGGTACGTTGCTGGCGAACCAGAAGGTGACCGCCTCGGCCAACGTTCTCGGTGTCGGTGACAAAGCGAATTTCAGCGCCTACTTCGACGGTGAGATCTTCTACGACGACATCGAGTTCATCGTCTCCTTCAACGAGCTCAGCCCTGGCAGGGCGCCGACTCCGGGCTCGTAGCAAATCGCCGACGACGTCAGCCGTAGTGGGGGTAGCCCTCGAGGCCGTGCTTCTTGACGCGACGCTGCAGAGTGCGGGTGCTGATCCCCAGGATCGAGGCGGCTCGACGCCGGTCTCCGCCGCTCTCCTCGAGCGCAGTGCAGAGCTCGTCACGCTCGCTCGTCTTCAAGATGTGGCCCACGGCGCCGGTTCCGAGGACCGCCTCGATGTCGGAGCGCTGGAGTTCGTCGCCGTCGCTCAGAATCAACGCTCGCTCGAGCACGTTGGAGAGCTGACGCACGTTGCCCGGCCAGGGCTGCTGGGAAAGAAGCTCCACGGCCTCGCCGGAGAGTGAAGGCGCCCCGGCACGGCCGGCGCGACTCGTCAGCTGCGTGACCAGATGGCGCGCCAGGTCACCGATGTCCGACGCTCGATCGCGCAGCGGAGGCAGCTCGATCGGAAAGATGTCGAGCCGGTAGAAGAGGTCCTGCCGAAACTCTCCGGCTGAGACCATCGCGCCGAGATCGCGGTTCGTCGCCGCGACGAGCCGCGCGTCGGCCTTGAGCGTCTCGCCGCCGCCGACGCGCTCGAACGAACGATCTTCCAGTACGCGCAGGACTTTGGCCTGCACGCCGAGCGGCAGTTCGCCGATCTCGTCGAGGAGGAGGGTCCCGCCAGACGCCTGCTCGAACCGGCCCGGCTGTCTCGACGTGGCCCCCGTGAACGCTCCCTTCTCGTGACCGAAGAGCTCGTTCTCCATCAACGCCTCCGGAATGGCGGCGCAGTTGAGCGCAACGAAGGGCCCCTCGACGCGTGGCGACAGACCATGAAGGGCGCGGGCGAAGACCTCCTTGCCGGTACCGCTCTCGCCGAGCAGCAGCACCGTGCTCTCGGTCTCGGCAACGCGCCGGAGCAGCCTCAGCGCGGCCGTGAACTTGGGATGACGGCCGACCAGCGTCGGGCCCCCTTCCACCTCGAGCGTGGCGACGTCTCCCTTACCCAGGTGGGAGCGCACGACGGCCAGGAGATCGTCGATCTCCACGGGCTTCTCCAGGAAATCGGTAGCACCTCGCTTCATCGCTTCGACCGCCGTCGCTACGTCGCCATAAGCGGTCATCACCACCACCGGTCGATCGGAGGCCGTCGCCCTCGAGCGCTGGAGAACCTCGAGGCCCGAGTCGCCCGGAAGACGTAGATCGGTCAGAACGATGTCGAAGGGCTCCGCCGCGAGCCTTTCGTATGCCTGCTCGGCGCTCCCCACCGCCTGCACCGCGAAACCCTCGCTGTCGAGAGCTCGCTTCAGCAGGCGGCGCAGCGAATCCTTGTCCTCGACGAGAAGGACGCGGCCATTCACCGCTTGGCTCCCGCAACCCGCTCGCGCGCATCGCAAACCGCCGCGACGACTCTCTCGTCGTCCTGGGGATCGACGGTTCGAAGGTCGAGCATCAGCTGACCGTCGCGAAGGAAGCCGACGACGGGAACCGGGCCGGTTCGCAGCGCTTCGAGCAGGCTGCCCGAGTCTTCGATCGCCAGAGCGTGGCCTGCGATCGGCGCCTCGGGCGCTGCTCCTCCGCCCACGAAGGCGTCGCTCGCGACGATCTCCGCGTCGATCGCCCGAGCCAGCGGTTCCAGCCGCGCGAGCAGCTGGTCCTCTGGCGTCCAGAGACGATCGATCGGCAGTGGCTCCTCGGCCAGATGCAGGCGCAGCACGGACTCCAGAGCGAAGAGCGTGCCTCGATTCGGCCGCAGCGCTCGGTAGAGAGGGTGTTTCTTGACGGCGTCGACGAGGGCGCTCTTGCCGACGATCAGACCGGCCTGAGGACCCCCGACGAGCTTGTCGCCGCTGCCGCAAGCGGCGTCCACACCCGCCGCGACCAACTTCGAAAGGGAGTCGTGGTCGCGCAGTTGAGGGCGATCGCTGCATCGAAGCAGACCGCTGCCCTCGTCGATCAGAACCGGAACTCCCCTCTCCTGCCCCAGGGCGACGAGCTCCGCCGGAGAAGTCCCCTCGGTGAAGCCGGAGATCCGGTAGTTGCTGGGATGCACCTTGAGCAAGGCACCGGTGGTCTCGCTCACGGCCGCCGCGTAGTCGTCGATGCGTGTGCGATTCGTCGTGCCGACCTCGCGCAGGCGGGTGCCGGCCGTCTCGAGAATCGAGGGAATGCGAAACGAGCCTCCGATCTCGACGAGCTCTCCGCGCGAAACGATCACCTCACGGCCCAGCGACGTGTGCTGCAGGAGGAGAACGAGCGCCGCGGCGTTGTTGTTGACGACGACGGCCGATTCGGCGCCGGTCAGTAGGCGCAGCAGGCCCTCGACGCGCGAGTTTCGATTGGCACGCCGCCCCTTCTCGAGGCTCATCTCGAGGTCGCACGAAGCGTCGAGAAACTCGGGCATCGCTCGAGCGACCTGCAGAGGCAGCGCGGCGCGACCGAGATTCGTGTGCAGGAAGACACCCGTCGCATTGAGGACGCGGCGCAGCGGAGCACCGTGTTCCCGGGCGAGCGCGGCGGCTGCACGCTGGGGCAGTGCGTCGATCTGGACTCGAAGCGAGTTCTCCGTCGGTGGCGACTCGTCCGCCGGTGCGTCTGCGTCCCGGCCGACGAGCCACTGACGCAAGCGGTCGAGCTCCAGGCGCACTTGGACCCGTACGGCCTCTCGTCCGTAGACAGGAAAGAGGCTTCGAATCTTCTGAGCCTCCAACACTTGACCGACCGCAGGCAGCGACCTCAGGAGCTGCGCCGCGGCGGCTTTCTCGGCGCCCGTAGCCTTCGATGATTCGACCGATTTCACACTGCAGAGTCTACGAGGTTTCCTCGCAGATTCGACGTTGTCCGAACACCCCGAGCCTTCTGCTCCGCGGCCTCCCGGGCCGCTGCGAGTCCGCCCACCGATCCCTGATCGGCGGAGCGACCTCGAAGACCGGGTGTGGCGCTGACTTCTCTCAGCGGCCGCCGCTTCCAGAACGTGGCCTGCGAGACTCTGCCAGCGGCGCTCAAACGTGCACGAATGCGCACGAGCAGATACAATTCGGTTCTTGGGGCGCCTCGTTTCGACCCCACGCCGGCCTCGCTTCCCTTCCCTTTCTTGCTGCCCTTTCCTGTGCGAACGAACCAAGAACTCGACCGTCTCGATCAGCAGCTCAAAGAGCTGCGCATCGAGTTCGAGAAGTACTTCAACGGCGCCAACGATCTGCCTCCGGGAGAATTGCAGTCGCACATCTCTCAGGCTCTCCGGCGCCTGCGGACCGCGGTCAAAGGATCGGTCGACAACTTCCGGCTCAACAGCCTCGAAGCGCGGTTCAACTCGTACAACGAGATGTTCAACCGGCGCGTGCGCGACGTCGAAGAGGGGCGTGCGCACATTCGGCGCGCAGCGCCGATCCGGACAGGGCCCGACGCCTATGCCGGCGTTCTCGTCGAATCCTCGATCGGAGAGATCGCAGCGGCAGCGCTCTACAAAGGGCTCTACGAAGGCTCATCGAAGGTCGACCTCGGCAGCTTCCAGGGCTACTTGAACAAGCAGGCTGCGGCCATCCGCTCCAAGACAGGTTGCACGCAGGTGCAGTTTCGTCTCGCGGAAGAAGGCGGCAAGACCAAACTCAAAGCCAAGGCGGTCAAGTAGAGTCTCGAAGAGACCGATCCAGCGACCGCAACCGCCGCGCTCGACGAGGGAACACGCTCCACTCGCCCGACCCTGCCGTTCACTCGGCGGCGAGGCTCTGCAACACTGACGGGCTTCGCAACACCTCTGAGGAATCCACATGAGCAACCCTGCTCGTCGCCGCTCTCCCGCCCGGAACCGGCGCCGCCCCCTGATCTCCCTGACCCTCTTCTCCGCGATCACCCTGATCGCGCTTTCCGCCGCGCTCTTTGCCGGGCCCAGTCAGGACGCTTCGCTCGCCGACGCGATCGCCGAACAGCGCAATCGCGCCTACGGCCCGGGCGCCACCGCCGAGTCGCTCAACGACCTGGGGAACCTGCTCGTTCTCGACGAGCAGAATCAGGCCGCGATCGAGGCCTACCGTCGAGCGCTGGACATGGATCCTTCACATCTCGCCGCCGGCTTCAACCTGGGCCTGCTGCTCGATAGCGCCGGAGAGAACCAGGAGTCCCTCAGCATCTTTCAGGAGCTTCTCGGCTTTCACCCGGACCACGCGCGCACGCACTATCAGGTCGGTTCGCTACTCGAGAGAGCGGGCCGCGACCGTGCAGCGATCAGCTCCTACGTGCGCGCCTTCGAGCTCGACCCGTTTCTCGCCCTGCCCGACGTCAACCCTCAGATCACCGACAACGAGCTCGTCACCGAGGCGCTCCTGCGCGTCGAGGTCGAGGCGGACGCGCAGCAAGACGCGCCGCGCATCTACTCGGAGCCGACCCGGGTCGCCTCTCTCCTGTTGTCGTCCGAGCCGGAAGTCGCGGAAGCCGAGACGGCACCTGCTGAGGGCGCCGTCGCCAGCGACGAAGCAGCAACGCTGCGCTCTCTGGGCGTCGAGGCCGATGAGAAGGAACTGAGCACGAGCGATCTGAGGTCCATGGACTCTCGCAGCGTGGAGAGTCCAACGCCGAGCCCCGCACCGGACGACGAAGCGCTGCTCGAGGGTCGCCGCGCAGATCTCCGGGCTCGAGCCGACGACGACGAACCCGAGGCAACGACGCAGCGCAGCGCGGCTCCCGAAGCCGAGGCCGAGACGCCGCCGTCACGCACTCTCAGCGTTCGCGATCTGAGCACGACCCGCGTCAACCAGGCGGCACCGACCGCAGGCGCAGGCAACTCCCGTCGCTCCAACGCGCGCGGTTCTTCGCGCTCCACCGGTCGACGCCCCTCGACGAACCGGGGCTCCAACACGAACCGGCCGCGGTCGAGCTCGCCGACCCGCTTCCGTCCCGGTCGCCGCAGCTCGGCGCAGCTCGATCTGCGCCTCGTGCCCCAGCCCAGCCCCGCAACGACGGCTCCTGCACCCGCTCGCGACTGAACTCGCCAACGGGCCGGTCCAGCTCGACCGACGATGCGGGTCGTCGGCTACGGGTTGCTTGATCTCTGGACAGCCGGGCTCCCGACTCCAGGGTTGCGACCTGCGGCCTGTCGAGCTTCTTCAGCCGGGCGCGACTTCGACGCCTTCCACCAGGAGGCTCGGGGAACCGATGCAGCCGCGACGCGGCCGAAAGCGTAGATCACGACCCGCGCCGAGAATCGAATGGAAGACGTGGCGCAGGTCGAGCCGAAGCCGAGCGCCTCGCACCTGGGCCGTGGCGCGCTGCCCTCGGACCTGAAAGCCACAGACCGGCACTTCGAGCCACCCCTCCGAGAAGTGGCGTCGCACCGGCCCCGTGACGTCGATGAAGTAGTAGCCACCACCGAGCTCGCCCACGAGCTGCGAAACCGAGGCCGCCCGCTCGTGCCGCAGGAAGAGGTGTGACGGCGACGCTTCAGGAAGCGCTCGATAGCTGTGACGATAGCGACAGCCGCTGAGAGGAAGGCCATCGACTTCGGCAAACTCCTCGTCGCCGCGTCCCAGGATCGGCTGCCGGAGCCGACCGCGATCGACCAACACCGTCCGCTGCGTTGGAACCCCTTCGCCGTCTCGCGCTTGTGGTAGCAACCCTTCCGTGAGGTGCGGATCGTCGATCAGAGACAGCTCGGAGACCCCCCAGCGGGCTTCCGACCCGGCCAGAGATCTGGCAATCGACCAGTGTTCCGGACCGACGAAGATCGGTGCCAGACTCTCGAGGACCGCCGCAGCGACCTCAGGAGAGAGAACCGCGCGGCAGGTCGACGCCTCGGGACTGATGCCGCTTTCGGCGATGGCCAGCCGGTCGGCGAGACGACGAGCCACGGACGACGCCACGAAGCTCCGCGCGGAGCGCGCGGAAGCCGCGAGGAACACACCGCCGTACTGCGGATCGGCTCCGACGGCTTCGAGCTTCAGAGTCGCGACCCGATGTCGGTAGGAAGCTGTGACGCCTTCGCTCGAAGCCACGACTCCCAAGGAAGCTCCGTCCTCGAGCACGCCGCGCAGCAGACGAGCTCCGGGCAGTTCGTCCTTCAGGCGCTCGGCGACGCTCCTCAACCAGGCCAGGCCCTCCCCTTCGCTGAGCAAAGGGGCGTCGAGGTCTCGCACGGGCGGCAGGGAGACTCTGGCCTGCGTCTCCTCGAGCGTCGGCAGTGCGAGGGGAGCGGCTCCCGCTGAGAGGGCGGGCATCCGCGGCGTGCCCGAGCCACATCCGAAGCCGGCCTCGCGCTCCGCGTGAACACGCACCGCCCAGCCGAGCTCGTCGCTGTGCACGACGGAGGCCGCCGGCTCGAGCGAGAAGGTGCGCGAGCGCCCCTTCTTGAGATAGGTCTCGATCCGAGAGGTCGTACTCGCGGCACTCTGCAGTCGGGCCGTCGCCGCAGCAGCCTCTTCCAGAAGATCGCCAGTATCCATGTTGGTCACCAGGGCCGCGCGCTGACGGCATCGAGCAGCAGAGTCGGCGTCGTGGCCCAGACGGGCAGACGTTGATCGGACTTGGCGCACCAGCCGGCGCCGGTGACCTGCGCATCCGAAGCGACCTCGGCAACCGCTCCGAGCAGGTCGGCAGCGGGCGCTTGGAAACGACAGCGACCGAGCCGGCCAGAGATCTCGCCATTCTGGATCTGAAGGGCACCGGGAGCATCCAGGCGGCAGGTTCCTCGAACGCTGTCGAGCTGCCCCTTGACGAAAAGAGGAACGTAGATGCCTTCGGCAACGCTCGAAAGGAGACGCTGTGGCGATTCTTCTCCGGGCATCACTTCGAGATGGTACGAGCGCGGTCCTGGGAGATACGAGCGGTCCGCACGCCGACCTGCGCCGGGGATCAGACCGTCGACCTTCTCAGCCCAGAAGCGGTCGGCGATGAGCTGCTCCACTGCGCCGCGCCGCAGCAGGCAGCGGCGCACGACAGGCATACCCTCGTCGTCGGACGTGCGACGCACGGCGCGGGGTGCGGTCTCCGGGTCGTCGAAGACGGTCAGCGCCGGAGAGGCGAGGGCCATTCCCAGAGCGGCTCGAGGGTCGCCGCTCGCCGCCAGGGTGTCGACCTCCAGCGTATGAGCGACCGCCTCGTGGAGAAAGACAGCCGCCGCCTGCGGACCGAGGACGACCGTGGTCGGCGGCACGACGGCGGGACGGCACTCGGCGTAGCGCGCGAACTCCGCGGCAAGATCGGCCAGAGACTCGGTCACACCCTCCCCCAGCGAGGGCAGAAGCGTTCCCCAGAAGCCTCCCGGCAGCTCGAGCTCCACACTGTAGAAGGTCTCTCGCTGAACCCGTCCGCAGAACTCCGAGGCGGCAACGAGCACTTCTCGATGGTGGCGAAGAAACGTCGCGCGGTACCGGAGACCGAAGCCGCGCTCGCCGAGCCGGCGGCGCAATCGCCTGGGCGCGCTCGTCAGCTCCTCGCTGAGTCCCCCCTCCTCGAAACCGCCGACCTCCCGCCCCTCTCGCTCGCGCCAAACGAGCGGCGTGTTCGGCAGGGTACGTGCCACCTGTCGGTAGGCCGAGCGAAAGTCGGCTTCGCTGCACGAATCGCGCGTTGCGACGTAGGTCGACCCGGAGGAGGTCAGACGCAGACTGAAGCCCTCTTCGGCGCGACTCCGCGCGGCGTATCCGTCCTCTCCGAGACGAGTCTCCGTGAGGGTTTCGAAGTACCCGTCGGCGAACTCGCCCGGGCCCTCTGGCAGATATCCGAGCGCGCGAGCAACCGCAGACGGCTCGAAGCGCGGGAAGGTCACGCCCCGCATTGTAGCGGCGGCCCCGGGCACGGTGCAGGGAAGCTCTCACGACCGGCCTTCCGTGTGATAGGAAACGCCGAAGTCGCTTCGCCAAACACCTCGAAGAACGCTGTCCCGAGCGCGAACGTTGCCTAGAACGGAGCCATCGATGACCGACACGACCCATCGCCAGGAGAGACTCGAAGAGCTGCAGAATCGCCTGCAGAAAGCCCGCGAGGGGGGCGGCGAGGCGCGCATCGAGCGCCAGCACTCCGCGGGCAAGCTGACGGTGCGCGAGCGCGTCGACATGCTGCTCGACCCCGGTTCGTTCGTGGAGATCGACGCTCTCGTGGTGCACCGCTGCCAGGACTTCGGCATCGGTGACCAGAAGGTGCCGGGAGACGGCGTCGTCTGCGGCTCCGGAACCGTCGAAGGACGCCTGGTCTACGTCTTCGGTCAGGACTTCACCGTTCTCGGCGGCACCCTGTCCGAGACCAACGCCGCCAAGATTTGCAAGGTGATGGACCTCGCCGTCGAGAACGGCGCTCCCGTCATCGGTCTCAACGACAGCGGCGGCGCCCGCATTCAAGAGGGCGTGGCGGCGCTCGGTGGCTACGCCGACATCTTCCTGCGCAACACGCTCTCGAGCGGCGTCGTGCCGCAGATCAGCGCCATCATGGGACCTTGCGCTGGCGGGGCCGTGTATTCGCCGGCGATCACCGATTTCATCTTCATGGTCGAAAACACGAGCTACATGTTCGTGACCGGACCGGACGTCATCAAGACGGTGACGCACGAAGAGGTCACCATGGAGGATCTCGGCGGCGCGGCCACGCACGCCTCGAAGAGCGGTGTCAGCCACTTCACGACTCCGAGCGACGCCGCCTGCCTCGCCGAGATTCGCAAGCTGCTCTCCTACCTGCCGTCGAACAACCTCGACGACCCGCCCTTCGTGCCGACGGACGACCCGGAGGATCGCGAGGACGACGCGCTCGACACGCTGGTCCCCGTCGACGCCAACAAGCCGTACGACATCAAGGAGCTCATTCGCGGTGTCGTCGACGACGGTGAGATTCTCGAGGTGCAGGCCGACTACGCACGCAACATCGTCGTCGCGTTCGCTCGCATCGGCGGCCGCTCCGTCGGGATCGTCGCCAACCAGCCGGCCTACCTCGCCGGGGTGCTCGACATCGACGCCTCTCTCAAGGGTGCTCGGTTCGTCCGCTTCTGCGACGCCTTCAACATCCCGCTGGTGACCTTCGAAGACGTCCCGGGATTCCTGCCCGGCACCAAGCAGGAGTTCGGCGGCATCATCAAACACGGCGCCAAGCTCCTCTACGCTTTCGCCGAAGCCACCGTGCCGAAGATCACGGTCATCACGCGCAAGGCATATGGCGGCGCCTACTGCGTGATGGCCAGCAAGCACCTGCGCACCGACGTCAACCTCGCGTATCCGACCGCAGAGATCGCCGTCATGGGCCCGGAAGGTGCCGTGAACATCCTCTACCGTCGCGAGCTGGGCAGCTCGGACGACGTCGAGGCGCTGCGCACCGAGAAGACCGACGAGTATCGCGAGAAGTTCTCGAACCCCTACGTGGCTGCCGAACGCGGCTTCGTCGATGCCGTCATCGAGCCGCGCCGCACGCGCGCCGAGGTCGCTCGAGCTCTGCGCCGACTCGAAGGCAAGCGAGCGACGATGCCCGCCAAGAAGCACGGCAACCTGCCGCTCTGACCTTTTTCCCAGAGGATCGCTCCGTGAAGATCGTCATCGCGGCGGACCACGCCGGCTTCGAGCTCAAGAACGCCCTCGCCGAGCACATGCGCTCCCTGGGTCACGAGGTCGAAGATCTCGGGACCGACAGCTCCCAAAGCGTCGACTATCCGGACTTCGCGCGCGCGGTCGGCGAAAGGCTGACGAGCGGCCAAGCCGAACGCGGCGTCCTGGTCTGCGGCACCGGACTCGGCATGGCGATGACCGCCAACAAGATGGCTGGAGTGCGCGCGGCCAGCGTCAGCGATACCTTCTCCGCCAAGATGTGCCGAGCACACAACGACGCCAACGTTCTCGCCCTTGGCTCGCGCGTCGTCGGACTCGGGCTGGCAAAGGAGCTCGTCGAGGCGTATCTGGAGACGGACTTCGACGGTGAGCGCCACGCACGGCGCGTTGGGCTCATCGAAGCTCCCTGAAGGCGCCGTCGAAAGAAACGCCGACGCGACACCGGCCAGCTTCGGGCGAGCCGTCCGTCCATCTGACTCCGCTGAGGCACGGGCTCGGACCCCGCCTCCTGACGCTGGACGCGCTCAGCCGAGAACGATTTCGGTCGTCGCCTCGGGCACACCGAAACGGCGTCGGAGCGCCTCGCGCACGTGGCCGACGAGATAAAGGGAGCCGCAAACGAGAAGCGCCGTCGACTCGGCCCGGTCGTTCTGGAGCTGCAAGGAGCGCTCGAGAGCGCGGTCGCAGTCGACGACGACCTCGAAGCGATTCGGATCGAGAAGCGCACCGAGCTCCGCGGGATCCTGGGCACGGTCGGAAGGCGGCGCAGTCAGCACGACGTTCTCGGCGCTCTGAGCCAGCTCGGGGAGTACCGCGTCGATGTTCTTGCGGCGCAGTGCACCGAAGAGGAGGTCGAAGTGCAGCGGCAGGGTCGCGACGTGCTGCGCCAGCGCTCGCGCTCCAGCACCGTTGTGCGCTCCATCGAGCAAGACACGCAGTGGCCCGTCGACGGTCTCACAGCAGACCCACTCCATCCGACCCGGCCAGCGAGCCCGCGACAGCCCCTCCTCCATCGTCTTCGTCTCGAGCCGCTCGAAGCCCAGGCTCTGCAGCTTCTCGGCCGATCGAACGGCGAGGGTCAGATTGTCCAACTGATGAGCTCCGCGCAGCCGAGTGGTGAACCGGTAGCGAGCCGCTGGCGTGCTCAACGAGACGTCCTGCCGCTCGCCCACGAAGCGTCCTTCCGCATCGAGCTCCAGACGGGGCTCCGCCCGAATCTCGACCCCCCGCGTCGCGTCGACGAGGTCCACATCGAGCTGCCGAGCGCAGCGGCGAATGGCGTCGGCGCTCTCCGGCGGCGACAGCCAGGAGACGCAAGATCGGTCGCGACGCAGGATGCCCGCCTTCTCGACGGCGATCTCGGCGAGCGTGTCGCCGAGGTGCTCCTGGTGATCGCGCGCGATCTGCGAGATCACGGACAGCACCGGTTCGCAGACGTTGGTCGCGTCGAGGCGACCGCCGAGTCCGACTTCCATGACAGCGACGTCGACCGGCGCCTCGGCAAAGGCGAGGAAGGCCGAAGCGGTCAGCGCCTCGAAGTAGGTCGGCGGGTCCTCATTCTGGCGCTCGGCCGTCGTCACCACCCGCTCGAGCAGACCTCCCAGGGTGCGCGAGTCGATGGCGCGGCCCTGCAGCCGGATGCGCTCTTCGACCGTTTCGAGGTGTGGCGAGTTGTAGAGACCGGTGCGATAGCCACTTGCCTGCAGCATTGCCGCAAGCGCCGACGATGTCGAACCCTTGCCGTTGGTACCAGCGATCAGCACGCACGGTACGGCGAGCTGAGGGTCTCCGAGATCGGCCAGCACCGAGCGGATCCGCTCGAGGCCCAGCTTCTGCCCCCAGACGACCAGGCGATCGAGGATCTCGTGGGCGCGCGGGGGCGACGAACTCGGGGGGGACACTTTGAATCGCTCGGGAAGCGGCGGCAAGCCCGCCGGAAAGGCCCTGGCAGCATAGCCCAGCGCCCACGGCACCGATAGAATCCGCGCGAAGGAAACCGACTCCCTTGCGCCTTCGGGCACGGAGAATCGACAGGGCGAGCAGATCCCGTGATCACCACCGCGCTCGCTCGATGGAGAGTTCGATGGCAGGACACAGTAAATGGGCCAACATCCAGCACAAGAAGGCCGCGACGGACAAGAAGCGAGCCAAGGTCTTTACCCGCGTGCTGAAAGAGATCACCGTCGCCGCTCGCATGGGCGGCGGCGACCCGGACGGCAACCCACGCCTGCGTAACGCCATCCAGGAGGGCAAGGCGAACAACGTGCCCTCCGACAACATGGAGCGCGCCATCAAGAAGGGTACCGGCGAGCTCGAAGGTGCGGACTACGAAGAGATCACCTACGAAGGGTATGGCCCCGGTGGACTCGCCGTCCTCGTCGAAGTCATGACCGACAACCGCAACCGCACCGTCGGTGAAGTGAGGCACGTCTTCTCTCGGTACGGCGGCAACCTCGGCGAGAACGGCTGCGTCGCCTGGATGTTCGACCGACGGGGTCTGTTCATCCTGGACCCCGAAGGCATGGACGAAGATCGCTTGATGGAAGTCGCGCTGGAGGTCGAGGCGGAGGACTACTCGGCAGAAGACGACTCTTTTCAGATCTTTACCGCGGCGGACGCCTTCCACACGGTCGGCGAAGCGCTCGACGCCCTGGACGGGGTCAAGGTCGCGACGCGACAGATCGCGATGATCCCTCAGAACACGGTCGACCTGGACGAAGAGAAGGCCAAGCAGGCCCTCAAGTTCATGGACGCCATCGAGGACCAGGACGACGTCCAGAACGTCTGGGCCAACCTCGAGGTGAGCGACGAAGTTCTCGCGGCACTCGTTTGACTCCTCCGTGCCTCGATTCGACCTCCCCGGCTGACCTCGGCGGGACTCTTCCTTGATTCTCGTCGGCATCGACCCGGGTAGTCAGTACACCGGCTACGGCGTGGTGCGGCGCGACGGCTCCAAGCTCACCTGCGTCGACCACGGGCGCTTCTCACTGCCCAGCAAGGCTCCCGTGCCCGAGCGACTCGGGCGGTTGAGCGAGCACCTGAGCCGCCTTCTCGACCAGACGTGCCCGTCAGCCGTCGCCGTCGAGTCTGTTTTTCATGGTGTCAACACCCGATCTCTCGTGGTTCTTGCTCAGGCGCGAGGCGCAATTCTCGCCGAGCTCGGTCGTCGTCAGCTCGACTGCCACGAGTACAGCCCCTCGGAAGTCAAGCGCGCGGTGACCGGCTCCGGCCGAGCCCACAAAGACCAGGTCGCCCGTATGGTCAAGCTGCTGTTGAACTTACGAGGAGGCAAGTTCAGTGCGGATGCGACGGACGCTCTAGCCGTCGCCGTCTGTCTCGCGAACAGCCTCCGCGTCGAGCGCATTCGAGACGCTGCTGCGAGGACTTGAGCGGCCTTCGTCACTCGTCATTCTTTGCACTCTGACGACACACTTCGCAGCGGACCCTGTGCTAGAGTTCGCGTCTCTGTTTTCAAGGTGAAGTCAGCTCGGTTCGCGAGCTCACCAGAGTTAGAACTACGTCCAAGCGACGATGTTCTACCCCCGGGTGGATCTCTGCAGTCGCTTGGAACTCGGTCCGCGCTCCGCGGGTCTAAGTCCGCTTAGAGGAGGTTACGTTGGGAAACATCGGTGGAACCTTTTGGAAGTACATGAATGAAGGCGGCCCCGTCATGTGGGTGCTTCTCGTCTTCTCCATCCTGGCACTCGCCGTCATCTTCGAGCGCTTCATCGCTCTGCGTCGCGCCCGGATCAACGTCAACGAGTTCCTGGCGAAGGTCCGCAAGGCCCTGATCGTCAACCGCTCGATCCGCGAAGCCGTCAAGGTCTGTGAGCAGTACCGCGGCCCTGTCGCATCGATCATGAAGGCCGGCCTTCTCAAGTACGGCCAGCCCAAAGAAGACGTCGAGAAGACGATCGAGAACGCCGCCCTCTTCGAGATGGGTCGCCTCGAGCGCTTCCTCGTCTTCCTCGCCACCGTCGCCAACGTCGCGCCCCTGCTCGGCTTCTTCGGAACGGTGACCGGCATGATCAAGTCGTTCGACGCTCTCGCAGCTGCGGGTCTGTCGAATCCCGCACTCGTCGCCATCGGTATCAAGGAGGCGCTGACCACCACGGCCGCCGGCCTTGCTGTCGCCATCCCGACGCAGCTCGCCTACAACTTCTTCATGAGCCGCATCAACAAGTTCGTCCGCGACATCGAAACCTCGGCCAACATGCTGCTCGAGACCTTCGGTGAAATGGAGCGCAGCGGCATCACCCCTGAGGGTGTGGCTCCCGAGGCCAAGAAGTAAGGAGAGCCTGAGAAGCTCGGGCAGACCCCTCTGACTCGAGCCTTCCCGGGCCTCCGCCCGCGGCTTCACCTGAACAGAACCGAGAACACTCAGAACCTCGCCGTTCGAAGAAGAGACCGGAGACTGAAATGAAACTCGCATCCCGAGAGCTGGAATCGACGATTCCGACCGCATCGATGGCGGACATCGCCTTTCTACTCATCATCTTCTTCATGCTCACCATGACCTTCGAGGTCGACAAGACCAAGGTCCAGCTGCCTCAGACGAATCTCCGCTACGAGATTCCGAAGAAGGCCGCCTACGTCGCCATCGACGTCCAGGGTCAGATCAAGGTGAGCAACGGCGAGGAGCTGAGTGCTTCTGTCGGTAACGCCGATGACGTGCTGTCCTTCGCAGCAACCGTCATCGCCACGGACCCCAACAAGGAGTTCGTGATCAAAGCAGACGGCAACGTCGACTACGCCGAGGTCGACGCCGTCATGGACGCGCTGAAGCGCGCCAAGGTCAAGCTCATCTACCTGCTGTCCGACGCTGCGACGCAGGGCTGACCTGAAACCGATTCGCAACTAGTCCGTCACCCGAAGACGATTTGCTCAGAGCCGATTTACTCAGAGACTTGCGGAGAAACTCATGAAGATCGAACGCGACCCCGTCGACGACGAGATCCCTACTTCCTCGATGGCGGACATCGCCTTCCTGCTGATCATCTACTTCATGGTGACCACCACCTTCGCGGCGACGCGCGGCCTCGACTTCGCGCTCCCCGAAGAGGACGACAACCCCCCTGTCGTCGAGAAGGAAGACTCGGTTCTGATCGAGATTCAGCCGAGTGGCGAGCTGGTCGTCGATCAGAAGCCGATGCAGCTGAGCGAGATCATCCCGTATCTCGAGCCCAAGCTCGTCAACAACCCGAAGAAACCGGTGATCATCCGCCCCGATCCCATCTCGCCCTACAAGTACATGGTCTCTGTGCTCGACGAGCTTCGCCAGGCCACGGACAAGAGTACCCAGATCACGGAAGACATCCGGATCTCCGTACCCACCCAACGCGAGATCGAAGCTCTCTGGTTCTGAGCACTTCGACGGAGTCGAAGTGCTCAAATGTCGGTGCCCGCCGAACGAGTTCGGCGGACCGCAGACGGTTAGGTCTTCCGGGGAACCGAAACGACCGTCGACCCGTCCAAAGATTCGATAGCATTCAGTCACTCAACAACCGCAGCAGGATCAAGTCATGAGCGATGCCAAAGACGCCAAGCCCGCAGCCGCAGGAGCAGCCGCCGGGAAAGCGAAGCTGACCGCTTCCGAAGAGCGCCTCCAGACGTACATGCTGGAAGAGGCCGAGGACAACAAGACCCTCAGGATTGCCGGTGTCGTTGCGGTCCTGTTCCATCTCGGCCTTCTCGTGGTCCAGCTCCCCGAACTGCTGGCCGACGAGCCCGAAGAAGCCGAGAAGCCCAAGGTCTACGTCGTCCAGCAGGTGCGGTTCAAGCCACCGCCGCCGAAGGAAGAGAAAGAGATTCCGAAGCCCAAGGCGAAGAAGGTTCCGATTCCCGATCCGACCCCCGATGAGCCGGAACCGATTCGCATCGAAGAGCCGGAAGAGTTCGACATCCCGGAAGTCGACGATCTCATCATCGGCATCCCGGAAGCTCCGCCAGAGCCCGAGCCGACGGGTCCCATCTACGTCACCGGTGACGTGCAGAAGCCCGAGAAGATCAGCTCCGTGCCTCCGCAGTACACCGAGATCGCTCGAAAGGCGCGCATCCAGGGCGTCGTCATTCTCCAGTCGATCATCGACGAGCAGGGCAACGTCACGGATGTTTCCGTTCTCAAGGGCCTTCCCATGGGTCTCTCGGAAGCAGCGACGGAAGCCGTGAAGCAGTGGAAGTACAAGCCGGCGACCCTCAACGGCAAGCCTGTCGCGGTGTACTTCAACCTCACCGTCAACTTCCAGCTGCAATAGGGAGTGGCTTTTCAGGGGTCGCTCGCCGAGCTACCTCTCCCCGACATCATTCAATTGGTGTCGGTGTCCGGAAAGACGGGTCGGTTCACGCTGACCCGCGACGATCGGGCCGGCCAGATCTACTTGCGAAGCGGACAGATCGTCCACGCAAGTTCGATCCGCCGGCCCGAGGTCTCTGAGGACGGTGAGGGCGACCAGGAACTCCGCGGCAGTGAGCTGACCGGCGAGGAAGCCATCTACGAGTTGGCGACCTGGAACGACGGCGATTTCGTCTTTACTCCCGGCGAGGAGAGTGCGGACGAGACGATCGACAAGCCGAACACCAATCTCCTCATGGAGGCGGCTCGGCGTATGGACGAGTGGCAGGTCCTGCGCAAGAAGATCGAGTCCACCGCTCTGGTCCCACGCTTCGCGCACCAGACGTCGAGCGCCGGTGTCTCTTTCACCGCGCGCGAATGGGCGATCGCTCAGCAGATCAACGGTCGGCACTCGATCGACGACATCGCGCTCGCCCTGGGTGAGAGCGCCTTCTCCACCAGCAAGGACCTCTACGGACTGCTGACTTCAGGACAGGTCGCTCTGAGCACTCCTCCCAGCGCGGAAGAACGTCGCTCCCTACGCTCGCTCTCTGCGGGCGGCGCCGCCGCACTCGGCGAAGCGCTCGAGCGCGCCGTACTCGATCTCACGAACCTCGAGACCGCCACGCCCACGCTGCGGCGATCGGCCAAGTTGGCACAGGCACAGATCCGAGCCGGCAAGCACGTCGACGCTCTGATCGACCTGCTTCACGCTCACGAGAACGTGATTCGTGAGTCTGCAGGCGAGGCTTTCGTGCAGCAGTACAGGGATCGATTCAGTTCTCTGCTCGACATCGACTAGAATCGCCACTCTCCCCGATCCACGAAAGAGTCCGTTCACACGCAGAAGCTCTCAGCGGCACGTAACTTGCTTCTACTCTAAGTACAGCACGGCTCGATCCCCCACTCGAGTCCATCTGCTCCGGCCGTTCGTACGGCCGCTCTGCAAAGGAGACACTCCAATGATGAAGAAACTGTTCCTGATCGTGACAATGCTGGCGGTTCTGGTGCCCGCTGGCCTGCTGGCACAGGACGACTACAACGCAGGTCTCGAAGCCTTCAAGAAGCGCGATTGGGCTACGGCGGCAGCCTCCTTCGCCAAGTACGTCGAAGCGGTCCCTGACGCCTACCAAGGCCATCAGATGTTGGGCGCTGTGCTTCTCTACTCGAAGCAGGCCAGTAAAGCCGTCCCACATCTCAAGAAGGCCAACGAGCTCAAGCCCGGTGACCCCGGCATCATGCTCAGCCTCGGAAGTGCGCTGGTGCAGACCGGCAAGGGTCGTGAAGCGACTTCGGTCCTTTCCAAGCTCAACGAGGGCTCGCTCAACGCCCAGCAGAAGAAGCAGCTCTACGCACTCAAGGCCAAGGCCTCCGGTGGCGCCTCGCTTCCCGACATGAAGAAACTCGCCGAAGCCTCCCCGCAGGACGCCCAGGCCTGGTTCGCCTACGGTATGGCTGCCTACAACGATGGCCAGACGCCGCAAGCCGTCTCCGCTCTCGACAAGGCCGTCGGCCTCGCACCGAACGACGCCAAGATCCGTAAGAGCCACGTCACCGCGCTCATCCGCCAGGCCCGCACGAGTCAGGGCGCCGCCAAGACTTCTGCCTACAACAAGGCGGAAGCTTCGGCCAAGGCCCTCGTCGCACAGAGCGCAAACTACGAGAACACCCTGCGTCTCGGTGAGGTTCGCCTCGGTGCCAAGAAGTACAGCGAAGCCGCCGGCGACTTCCGCAAGGCCGAGGCGATGAGCGGCGCGAACTGGTACGCACCGTTCTACCTGGGCCAGGCTCTGACCTCGACCGGTGACTACCCCGGCGCCGAGGCGGCGCTCAACAAGGCACTCGGCATGAGTGGCGCGGACTCCAAGTCCGTCAACAGCGCCATCGGCTTCGTCTACGAGAAGCAGAAGAAGTACGCCGACGCGATCCGCGCCTACAACGTCGCCGGCAACACCACCGCCGTCGCACGCGTTCAGGAGAACGAGAAGATCAGCGCCGAGAACGCGGAAGCCGATCGCGTCAACGCCGAGATCGAAGCCCTCAAGAGGGAGCAGGAAGAGCTCAAGCGTCAGATGGAAGCGCTGCCCGGCAGCGAGCCGCCCCCGCGCTGAAGTCTCTCGACTTCGTTCCTCGAAAGGCCTCCGCTTTGCGGAGGCCTTTTCTTTTGCGCCCCGGCCTAGTCGGACTCAGGACCGCGAAGAGACTCGCGCCTCAGCGAGAGAACGGCGCCGAGAAGTCCGCTGGCTGCGCCCCCCAGGAGCAGGGCTCCCTGCACCGGGAGATCCAGAAACTCCTCGGAGACGAGCGGCAACCAGAAGGAAGCTTCACCCGAAGGACGAACCCCGAACCAGGCCAGAGCCAGGAGGGCCAGAGCCAGGAGGCCTCCCAGCAATCCTTGCAACAGGCCTTCCAGGTAGAAGGGGCCCCGCACGAAGAACTCCGTCGCACCAATCAGACGCTGGGTGCGGATCTCCTCCAGGTAGAGGAACGCCGTCAGCTTGATGACGCTGGCAGTGGTCAAGACGGCGGCGACGAGGAGCGCACCTCCCACACCCAGACCGATTCCTCGAACGACGGCGATCAACCGGCCCAGCTCTCGTAGCCAGTCCCGATCGTCGTCGACCATCTCCGAGGCCGGATTCACACGCAGGCTCTCGACCCAAGGATCCAGGCTCTCCGTATTGGAAGGATCGACGCTGAGCTCGACCGACGCCACGAAGGGCATCTCGCCCGACTCATCGGAGAAGACCTCCGAGAGGCTGGGAAAGGAGTCCCTGAAGGTCGCCAGCGCATCTTCCGGCGAGATCGTTCGCACCTCGCGCACGAAGGAACGGTCGAAGAGGTCGTAGAGATCGTCCCGCTGCGCTCGCGTCGTGCCCTCCGTGAGATAGACCGTCACCTGGAACTCGTCCTTCCACTCGGCTGCCCGAGCCGAGAGGTTCTGTGTCGCCAGGAGAAAGAGACCGCCGACGAAGAGGCTGATCGCGATCGTCAGCACCGCGAGCAGGCTGGACTTCCAGCTCCGGACCAGGCTCTTTGACGCCTCGCGCAGAAAGTAGGCCAGCGCTTGAAAGAGATTCACGTCAGCGACTCCGCGGGATCCGGGCCGAGGATGGGCTCTTCCATCTCGTCGTTGACGAGCTCGCCGTTGTCGAGAGTCAGCACGCGGCCGCCCAGGCGCGCGATCATTCCGGGGTCGTGCGACGCAAGGAGCACGGTGGTTCCGCGACGGTTCACCTCGGCAAAGAGGTGCATGATCTCGAGAGAGAGCTCCGGGTCGAGGTTGCCGGTCGGCTCGTCGGCAAGGAGGATGTCGGGCCGATTGATCAGGGCCCGAGCCACCGAGACCCTCTGCTGCTCGCCGCCAGACAGCTCGCGGGGAAAGGCGTTCATGCGATGACCGAGACCGACGGACTGAAGAGCGTCGAGCACGATCTCTTTCTGCCGCTTGACGCTCTCTCCGAGGATCATCGGTAGATAGCAGACGTTCTCGAAGACGGTTTTGCGTGGAATCAGCCGAAAGTCCTGAAAGACGACGCCGATCGACCGCCTCAGATAGGGAACCTTCGCCGCTGGAAGCCCGACGACGTTACGGCCGTTGACGAGGATCTGCCCTTCACTCGGAACGTCTTCTCGGTAGATCAGCCGCAGAAGCGTTGTCTTGCCGGCTCCACTCGCTCCGGTCAGAAAGACGAACTCACCGGCGTCGAGATCGAAGCTGACGTCGCGAAGCGCCGTCTGCCCCCCGGGGAAGCGCTTGCTGACGCCGAAGAAGCGAATCACGACGCGCCGGCGTGCTCCGCGATGAGCTCACGCACCCGCTTGGGTTCCGCACTGCCCTGCGACTTCTTCATCACCTGTCCCACGAGGAAGCCCAGAACCTTGTGCTCGCCATCCTTGAGCTGGGCGAACGGCTCGGGGTTCTCCGCGAGCGCCTCTTGCACCCAAGCGTCGAGTTGCCCTTCGTCGCGCACCTGCAGCAGTCCAAGACGCTCGGCGGCGGCCTCCGGACTCTCCGTACCTTCCCAAATCTCGGCGAAGACCTCCTTTGCCGCACTCAGCGACAGCGCCCCGTCCTGAACCATGTCGAGCAGCGCGGCCAGACGCGCGGGCGCCATCGCCTGGTCGACTTCCTCTTGACGCTCCTTCAGCTCGCGCTGCACTTCTCCCTGGATCCAGTTGGCAACCGAGCGCACGTCCGCAGGGTGCGCGCCAGCGCACTCCTCGAAATAGTCGGCCATACCGCGGGTGGCGCTGAGCTGGGCTGCCGCCTCGACGGTGAGGCCGTAGTCCTCGACGAAGCGTGTCCTTCGATGCCACGGCAGCTCCGGCAAGCCCTCCTCGTGCTGCTGCACGCGCTCGGGATCGAGTTTGAGAATCGGCAGATCCGGATCGGGGAAGTAGCGGTAGTCGTGAGCCTCCTCCTTGCCTCGCAGGGTTCGCGTCTTGCCACTCCCGGCGTCGAAGCTCCGTGTCTCCTGCGCGATCTCCTCCCCGGCGTCGAGCAGCACGCTCTGACGCTCGATTTCGTACTCGATCGCACGAGCCACGTTGCGAAACGAGTTCATGTTCTTGACCTCGACCTTCGTGCCCAGTTCTTCCTGACCCCGCGGACGAATGGAGACATTGGCATCGCAGCGCAGGCTGCCCTCCTCCATGTTGCCGTCGCTCGTGTCGGTGTACAGCAAGACCTGATGGAGAGTCTGCAGGTAGTCCTGGGCCTGGCTGGCAGAGCGCAGCACCGGGTCCGTCACGATCTCCACGAGAGGGACGCCGCAGCGGTTGAAGTCGACGAGGCTGCTCCCGGGCAGCGCTCCTCCTCCGGGCGCCTCATGAAGCAGCTTGCCGGCGTCCTCCTCCATGTGCACGCGCTCGATCTCGACTGCCCCTTCGTGCTGGGTCAGGGGGAGTCGACCGTGCTCTGCGATCGGGCGATCGAACTGACTGATCTGATAACCCTTTGGCGAGTCGGGGTAGAAGTAGTTCTTACGCGCGAACACAGAGTCGTAGCGGATGTCGCAGCCGAGCGCCAGGCCGAGCCGGATCGCCTGATCCACCGCATGCCGGTTGAGAACCGGGAGCGTCCCTGGATAGCCCAGACAGACTGCGCAGACGTGGGCGTTCGGCTCGCCACCGAAAAGGCCAGAGCAGCGACAGAACAGCTTCGTCCGGGTCTTGAGCTGCACGTGCACCTCGAGCCCAATGACCGCTTCGTAACTCATAGCCTCAATCCTGCCCTCGTGAAGGCCCGAACGTCGGACTCTCCCAGCGGATCCAGCAAAGCGATCACGACTGTCGATCTCCCCCGGACCATGGAACTCTGCAGCGGTTTCGACCGCCCTCTGCCGCTCCCCTTCAGCGGTTTACGGACGCTGTTAGTCTAGCCCACGGCAAGGGACCTCTGACGCGCATGAAGACCGTTCTTTCTCACCGTGAAGGCCCCCTTTCCTACCGTCAAGGACGTGTGCGCGCCCTCTTTCTCGGCCAGGACGCGGCCTTCGACGCCGACCTCGAACAGGCGCTCCAGAACGCCGCTCGAAGCGTCGGCTT
>JBCCLJ010000006.1:0-74593 GCA_039026915.1 Acidobacteriota bacterium | reverse complement strand
GTTGCCGAGGCGGCTCGGAGAATCATCGATCGTGTCGCGGACGGAGTGCGGATCCCGGAGGCCGCCGATCAGACGCGCGAGCTCCTGCGCATCGCCAACGCCTCGATGACCATGACGCTCCGGCTGCTCATCGTGCAGCTCGGCACTCTCGCTGCCGGGCTCACTGCTCTCGTCGCGGTCGCTGCCATGCTCTTCGTGAACACTCCCCTGACGCTGGTGATCTCCGGCGTAGTCGGCGCCTTGGCGATCCCCTTCTACCTTCTGAACCGTCGCGTTTTCCAAGCAGCAAAAATACGGGAGGAAGGGGTCCGCGAAACGTCCCGCCTGGCGCAGAAGACCCTACGGCTTCTCCTCGGAACGGCACCGACGCCGCCGCTCGACCCCTCGTGGGGCCGGCGCTACGTCACCGATCCGCGCTATCTGCGCAGCCAAGGTGCCTTTCGCAAGATCATCCTGACCCGACGCCAGGTAGCGATGGTCAAAGAGATCGGCGTCGGCGTCGCTCTTCTGCTCTTCGTGCTCGGCTTCGGGTGGCTGCTCGGTTCCGACCGGCCTCGGTGGGACCTCGCTCTGGTGTATGTCGTGGCGCTGCAGTGGGCCGCGACCGGCGGCGTCAGAGTGGCCACCTGCATGACGGCCATGAGCCGCTTCCTGCCGCAGGTCCGCCGCGCGGTCGACTTCCTGAGCCTGCCGGCTGCCGAGCGCGGACCCGCCTCACAGGTCTCTGGCCAAGCCCTCGATCCGGTGTGTGTCGTCGTGCCGTCTCCCGTTCACGCCAGCACCTCCAGAGTGCTCGAGGCATTGGCGCAACACCACGGCATCTCTTCGAGCCAACTCCTGTCTCAAACCTTCGTCTTCACCAGCGGCTCGGCGTCTCTGGAGTCTCTCGTCTCCGAGCCGGGCACCGAAACCTCGCTCGCGACCTTCCGATTCGCGCGAACGATGCTCGCCGAAGAGCACGGCAACGCCCTCCTCGACGGCGGTTGGCTGACCCGCCTCGACGAGCGCGAGAGAGAGTCGGTCCTCGCTGAACTCGAAGGTCGCGGCTTGATCCTCCTGACGACGACGTGGCCTCACCCCGCACGACGGCTCGTCGACAACGTCCTTTGGCTGGACGACGACGGACGACTCGTGCAGACGCCTCTACAGATCGTTTCGGCTCCGGCCGACGCAGACGGCGACGAAGCGGAACTCGACGATCTCCTGGAAGCCTAGCGCCCTCAGCTCTCCTCGCGGCTGATCTCGAGTCGATCGCCGTAGCGTTCAAGCATCGAGCGGTACCACGGCATCTCCTCCAACATCGGATTGAAGCCGGGGTTGATGCGAAAGCCCCAGCGTTGTGGGTGCACGAGACAGAAGTTCCGCGTCCCCGGTCGGAGGTTGTCGAGGAAGCTGCCGTGCAGGTCGAGTCGTTCCAACCGCTGGCGGTCGCGATTCTTGCGCATGCCTCCGTCGCTGTACCGCGAGGTGAACGTCGCACCGTAGCCGTTGAAGACCCAGCGAAGACTCCCTTCCAGTTCGGCCGGCATGGGAACGTCGCGGTTGTACTTCATCTGACCCTCGACCTCGATACCGAGTCCGCCGTGCGGCACCATGAAATCGATCGTGAAGTGCCGACGAAGGTACTCCACATCCTCGAGGTAGATCCTCCGAGCGAGGTCGAAGTCGAAGTCCGCCAGATGCAGCGCGTTCTGGTGGTAGCCAATGACGAAACCGGCTCGCTCGGCGTGCTGCAGGAACTCGTAGTCGACGGGGTAGGGGGCACCCGCGCCGTGCCGCCGGGTGTAGCGTCTTCGGAAGATGAAGACGTTCGACCGCACGCCGTACAGCGCCTCCAGAGCCAGCATGCGTTCGGTGAAGCTCGGATGATTGTCGACGTCGTGCTGCAAGAGGAGGTAGGTCTTGCTTGGATCGCGGCGCTTGTTCCACCGCGCGAACTCGCGCTTGTAGTGATTGTCGTAGCGCCAGTCGTCGCTGTCTTCGAAGAGATCGCGAAAGGTGAGCACCTCGATGCCGCGCTCCGTGACCTGGCGCAGGAAATCCTCGTACCAATCGAGAGGAAAGTCGCCGAGCGGCTCCTTGTCGGAGCGGCTCGAAGCCAGCTGTCGCAACGCTGCACGGTCGGTGAAATCCATCGCTCTCCCTCTCTTCCTTGGGCCGGGCCGGACTCTACTCCGCAGTCGCGGTCTGATGTCCAGTCTTTTCGGCGCGGACGCGGTCGAGGACTTCACCGAAGCGGCGTGCGTGAGCGCCCCACGAGAACTCCCCGACCACCCGTTTGCGCGCGGCGGCACCCAGGCGACGTCGGAGCTCGGCATCGTCGAGAAGAAGGCGGACGGCGGACTGAAGCCGCTCCGGATCCCCCGGGGGGACCAGGAGGCCCGTCTCTTCATCGACGACCACCTCCCGGATGCCGTCGACGGACGTGCCGACGACGGGTACGGCACAGCTCGCTGCTTCGAGAAGCGTGCATCCAAACGCCTCCTCGTTCGACGGCAGAATCGCGGCGTCGGCGCAGCCTGTCAGCTCCGGCAGCTCCTCTGTCGGTCGCCTTCCGAGGGCGATGACGCCGAGCGACGAAGGGACCTCTCGGTCCGAGGGGCCGATGAGAAGCAACCGTGCACGCGGTCGCCGGCTTCGCAATTCTCGAAAGGCCTCGAGCAGCGTCCCGAGTCCCTTGCGCTCGAAGTCGAGTCCGACAAAGAGCAGCACCTCATCGTCCGGTTCGAGTTCGTAGCGTCTTCGCACGGCAACACGATGTGGTGCCTCCAACGGGACGAAACGGGCGGTGTCGACTCCGTTGTAGACGACGCTGCTTCTTCCGGGCTTTGCAATCTCGAAGAGAGACTCCTGCAGTGCGCGACTGACGCAGACCACCTCTGCAGCCCCTTCGATTGCCGTTCTCGCAGCCGCCAGCGTTCTCGCGCTCTCCCGAGCGTGTTGGAAAACCTCCGAGCCGTGGCAGACGATGACGACCGGGCAGCTCAGGCGACGAACAGCAGCCTCTCCTGCAGGGAGCAGCGTGTGTGCGATCACGGCGTCGGCCTCCGATCGCTGCAGCGCCCACGCCATGGAGCGGCCCGCAAAACCCCGAAACCACCTTCCGGGAGGCCGAAGGTAGCGAGGCCGCGACACGTCGATCCCGCGCAAGGAGCCGCTCCTGCGATTCGCATAGTGGCTCCAGCGACCGACACGTCGCAAAGGTGCCGGTAGCCAGGGGGTGGGAGACACGACGCGCACCTGCCAACCGTCCTCGGCCAGAGCCACCGCATGGTCGAGCACGAAAGCACCCGAGACGCTGTCTCTCTCATCAGGAAAGAAGGGCGTCAGAACCGTGAGTCGTCCGCGACTCACGGGGCACCCTCGCCGGCGAAGGTCGACCAAGGAAGCTCGAGGTCGAAGGTCTCTCGAAACCTCTCTGCGTCCTCGCGCAGCGTCGCGGCGATCTCGGCACCCAAGGCTGGATCGACGGGCTCGGACTCCCATTGCCGAGTCGTCAGTCGATCGAACAGCTCGTAGATCGGTTTCGGCGACGCGCGGCGCAAGCGAGTCGCACCGCGTCGACTTCCGAGCCACGCACGCAGCGGCGTCTTGCGGCGCTTTGCCGCCGTCCGATGCAGTCTGCGCGTCTCCTGAGAGTGCGCCGGGTGCGGGTCGATCTCCAGGAAGTCGTAGAGACGACTCATCTCCCCCTGGAAATCGCCCTTCAGTTCTTCAACCACGACGAGACGGAGCTGGCGTCTCGAGAAGTGCCGAAGATAGTGAGCGAGCTGCTGGTGGTACCGGCTGCACTGAAGATAGTGATTCCGCTCGGGATGCACGAGGAGCGCCTCGCGCAGGGTGCGCGACTCTCGTCCATCGAGCACGTTGTGTCGGTAGTGCGAAACGGCCCTTCGTACCGGATCGCGCACGCTGTAGATGAGTCGCGTCTCCGGCAGAGTGGCGGCAATCCGCTCCGCTACGCCCTTGTGGAGAGTGGCTTTGCTGTAGTTCGGCGAAGACTCGCCGCGCACGCGGGCGCGCGCTTCGAACTGGGCCGCATACCAAGTCAGCCCGCGCCGCCAGTTGCGATCCTCGAGGAAGAAGTTGAGCTCCTTGTCACGGGCCATGAACACGTCTGGATGCTCGGCCAGAGCATGGTGCAAGGTCGTCGTCGCACACTTCATTGCGCCGAGGATCAGCAGGTTTGGCAGTGCTCCCGTCATCGAGGACCCCGAGGCGCGACCAGCTCGTCGAAGACCTCAGCCAACTCGGCGGCGCGATCTTCGCGGCGAAAAGGTGTCCGATCGCGAGAGCGCGGCGACGGCGCCGAAGCGGCTTCGAGCAGGACGCGACTCGCCGCGGCCTCGTCGAACGGAGGTGAGGTCCAACAGCCCTCGACGCCGGCCAACGTGCGTGCCGCAGCACTCTCCTGACTCACGAAGGCCACGATCTTGGCGGACGTCGCCAGATACTCGAAGACCTTGCTCGACTGGTCGTGCGCATGACCGCCGCTGAAGAGGAGCAGGATCGAGGCGCGATGCATCGCCGCGACCGCTTCGCCGTGATCGACGAAGCCGGCGAGAAGCGGAGGAGGGTTCGTCTCCAAAGGGCGAAAGCTCCCGGTGACGTCGAACCGCACCGTCTGACCACGCTCGGTCATCTGATGGGCGAACTCGTTGAAGGCCGGTACGAACCACTGCTCCAGACGGAACTCGTCCAGCCAAGAGCCGACGTAGCCGACGACGACCTCCTGCCCGCCTGCCGATGGGGTCGCCGTCTCGGCAGCGTTGGGGAGCGCGTCCTCGGGGTCGTAGCCGTTGGCGATCACGCGGACCTTCTCGGTATCGAACGCCCCGACCAGGAGGGAGACCATCTCGGGATTGACGCAGACGATCCGGTCGGCGAAGCGCAGGCAGAGTCTCTCGGCGAGCTTCTCCAGAGGGTCGCGCCAGGCGACGTACCACCGGCGCGGGAAGCGGCGTGGATTGCGCGTCCAGGGATCGCGAAGATCGACGACCAGCGGCAGGCCGCTGCAGGCCTTGGCCAGGACCCCGAGAATCAGGGTCGAAAACGGTCCGCCGGTGGCGTAGAGGACGGAGATCTCTCGCCGACGCCAGGTACGCCAAGACGCCAGAAGGGCCCCGGGCACCCACCAGATTCCAGCGTCGGGGACCGAGAGCCAGTCCCAGAGTCTCGATGCGAGTCGACGCAGCCCAACGCTCTGGCGCCACGTCCAAGGGGGCCCCGGAACCCAAGAGGTACGAACTTCGACTGCATCGACGTCCGGACACAGACTCCGATCCGGGGGACCGAGCGGCCGCGAGCGCGTCACGACCGAGGGGCGCCAGCCGTGAAGCGGAAGAAACTTGGCGAACTTGGTGACCCTCTGAACGCCGGCCCCGCCCGCCGGCGGAAAGAACTGCGTGAGAAGCAGGACCTCTTTCACAGCGCTGCGCCGGTCGCTACCTGCTCCTCGACGTCGAACTGGTAGCCGCTCGGGAAGCAGCGACGATGGATCTCGAGCTCGGTCAAGGTGCTCACAGGGCCCGCCGACTGATCACCGAAGTGGAAGGCGAGCGCGCAGTGCGTCGCACCGAGAGCCCCGGAAAAGGAGAAGAAGGCCGCTGTCGCTTCCGAGCGCCAGGTATGCACGAGCGTGCGACGGACCAGAGACCCCTCCTCGTCGTAGAAGAGGGCGAAGACACGCACCGAATCGCCGTCACGGACCGCCCCGAGCATGCGACCAACGTAGTAGTAGCCTGGCTCCAGCTCGAGGCCTTCCTCGCGCGCCACGTTGTGCCAGCCTCCCGGCGCGAGCATCTGGTGGCGCGGGCCGCTCGGTCCTTCGAGTGCGAACTCGACACCGCTCTCGGCTTCGGTCACGGCGACGCCGCGCCCGCCGCAACGGCTCCAGTCGAAGGTCTCGAGAGAAAGTACCTGCCGACTCTCGAGCGGTTCGGACAACGCCGGGCGGAGAGCCAACTCGCCCGAGTCCTCCGAGAAGTAGCCGAGCGCTCGCTGCGCGGGACCGCAAGTGTCGAAGAACTCGCGCTGCAGCGACGGGCGCCATTCATCGAACGGGGGTACGGTCCAGCGGCCGGTCGAATCCAAGACCTCACCGAACTCCTCGTCCAACAGCCGGCGGTGCACGAAGAGACCGAGATCCTCGAGGACCCTCGCGAGATAGTCAGCGTCTTGGATCATGCGCTCGAACTGCAGACGGGCCGTCGCTCGGGGTGCGATCTCCTCATGGACCCAACGGATGTAAGCCGCGCAGCGCTCGACCTGGCCGAGTGACTCCCAGTGTGCGGTGTCGATTCTCGGGTGATTTCGATCGTCGGGCGTCGAGTACCAGCCACGCTCCACGAGAGAGCGAACGACCTCCCTCCCGTCTCGGTAGAGGTGCACGATCTCCGCTTCGTTCTCCATCTGCAGAAGCTCGTCGAGAAAGAACGGAAGATAGACGTTGGCTTCGACCACGGTTCCGCCCTGAGCTCGCTGAAGGCGCAGACCTTCTCTCAGACGAGCCAACGCCAGAGGCCGTTGATCCAGAAGATCCTGAAAGACCGTCGTGCGTTTGTCCTGCTCGACGACGCCGTCTCTCTCGTGATGATTCAGCGTCCACTCATGAACTGCTCGAGCCGATGTCGCGCGATCGATGGCTGCGGTGAGCCACTTGCTCCCCGAGCGCGCCGTCGACAGAACGAAGATCTTTCGGGCCGTGCCTCTCCACCAGACCGGATGAAAGAGAACCTGGTGCCTTCCTCGCGTCAGATCCGCTTCGAGAGGATCTCCGCTTCGCTTCCAATCGCCGCCGGTGTCGGTCCAGTACTCGTCGACGGGGATCCTGGCCGCCTCGTAGCTGACTCCGAGAGACGACATGGAGACGGACCAGAGATGGACCCTTTTACCCTCCGCGACCTCGACGGAGCCGGAGAGCGGATAGGGAACCCGGTAATTCGGATCGACGGCGGAGATGCCCTCGGCGTTGAGCACGCTCTCCGTCTGCTCCGGATGGTCGCCGCGCAGTTCCTCCCAGAACCAGTGGTTGATGAACCCGAGCTCGTAGCACTGCGGGGAGCCGTGCGCTGCAACTCCTCGGACCGTGGCCCCGAAGCCGCGCAGCCGATCGATCAACTCTTCGAGTCGCGCCCGAGGCTCGAAATCGGGATTCTCCGCGAGCTCCGAGAAGACGTCGACATGCAGACCGATCTCGTGTCCGTAGTCGAGGAGCTGGCGGCACTTGGACTCGAAGCGAGGATCCTCCCAGTACGGTGCCGTGTGCAGGAGAAAGTACGTTGCCCGACAGCCTCGGCGCTGCTCGACGTAGGCCATGTCCAGCGCGGCGTCGAGATCGTGGTCGACGTCATGCCGAAGGCCGATTCCCGGCTCGTCGGAGTCGTGCAGCTCGGCCAGAGTCACGGTGCGTCCAAAATGCTCGAGGTAATCGACATAGCTAGGGTTCAAGCCGCCGGAACGACGGCGCTGCCGTCGACCGGGCCGCTGTGCTTCGAGTTCCGTCGAGGGCAGTGTCGCGGGAGGCACCCGCGGCGCGCGATCTCCGAGGAGGCCTGCGTAGACCTTTCTCAGCTTGAACTCCTCGTTCTCCCAGTTGAGGCTGCGCGCGGCGTCGAGACAGTTCTGTCGCTTCCGGGCGTAGCTCGCATCGTCCGCCAGGAGGCCCTGAACCGCTCCGGCGATCGCCTTCGGATCGTTCTCGTCGAAGAGAACCCCGACGTCGTGCTCTTCGACGAGCAACCGCTTCTCCGGATGGTCACTCATGGCAACGGGGACACCCGCCATCAGGCTGTGGAAGATCTTGTTACTCGCCTCGAAGTAGTAACTGAGGCAGACGTTCCTCGTCGGCACGACGCTCAGCTTCGCGGAAGAGACGTACTCGACAACGCGGTCCATCGGCACGGCGTCGTGAAAGAAGAGCGTCTTTCCCAGAACACCTGCGTCCCGAGCCTGCTGTTGGAGCCCTTCGAGGAAAGCCGGGTTGAGCGCGTAGCCCATGACGACGAAGGCCGCGTCTTCCAGGTAGCGCGCAGCTTCGATGAGCTGTTCGATACCGCGGTTGATCGTGATCGCTCCCGCATAGATACCCAGGGGGAGAGAGGGGGACACTCCGAGGGACTGGGCCAGCAGATCACTCCGAAAGGCCGGCGGCTCGTACGGCTGAACGTTGCGGATCAGGTGCGGCTTCTCAATGCGGTAGAGATCGCCGAGGTGCTTGCAGATGCCGTCCGCAACGGAGAGCACGGCGTCGCATTGACCAATCGCCATGCGCTCGAGCGGCGTCCAGAAGAGGTTTTCCTTGAAGCGGTTGCGGTCGCCGATGTTGCGTTCGAGATACAGCTCATGAGAGTCGTAGACGAGCTTGCACCCGAGAGTTTCTTTCAGAGCCAGGCCCGCCAGCAGCGTGTTGAGATCGTGTGCCACGACGATCTCCGGCTCGTAGCGGAGCGCGTGACGGGCGAACGGCAGGTTCATGGCGAGGATCGGCGCTTGAGCCGGGAGGAGGGCACGAACCCGCTTCCTCGCTGCCGACCGAAGCAGCGTCTTGCGACGGTTCACGGCTCGCTTCTTCGGAGTCGACCATCGAATCCAACGACTGCGCAGCAGCACCCTGCGCCGCTCGAGCGAGCGACGAAGAGACTGGACGAATCGCTGAAACCGCGACGTTCCTGAACGAGCGCCGCCCGCACCGACCCGGGCCCGGCCGCGAAAGAACTGCTCGAAGCGATTCCAACGCCACCGCACGGCGTTGCGCAGCGTACGAGCAGAGGCGAAGAGTCGTTTGGCCAGAGGCTGGTAGACCGCCGACGGCAGAGCGACGGAAGCTGCGCGACCGGCGAAACGCGCCACCGCGGCCACACCGTGAACGAAGAGAGCTGCGATCGACCTCGTTCCCCGAAGGAGGACCAGCCCGCCTCGGAATGCTGATCGGACGAGGGTCCCCGGCAGGCGCGCCGCCAGACGGAAGCCGTCGAGGAAAGCCCGTCCCACGGCACGCATGGCTGCGACACCGCCGCGCATCAGCGCTCGCAAGAGACGGAACGAGCCCTGGGCCAGAGCCACCAGCGCTCCGAAGAAGAAGACCACCAGCAGCGACGGTAGGCCGACCCAGGAGAGTCGAGAGCGGAGCAAAGGCCGCTCTTTGAGGCGTGCGGGTTCTTGCGAGCCGAGGATCCGGGCGACTCGGTCCTGCGCACCGACGGCGACCAGGTTCAGCAACCGAAACGAGTCGACCAGCGACGCCTCGGCAAACGGCACGCGCTCGATGTCGATCTGATCCCGGGTCTCGAACGCCGGCAGTTCTTTCCCATCGCGGGCGACGATCGTGACGTCGCACGCCCAAGTCACCAGGGCGCGCGCCTGCTTGTTGACGCGCGTGTCGTGGGTGAACGGATTGGCCAGCAGCATTACGACGCGAGGCCGACGACGGTGGTCACGGCCTCCGTGTGTGCCGCCGCTCGCGTTGGCAGGGTTCAAGGAGTGGTCTCTTTTTTCTCGTCCGTACCGACGCAGTGTACGTCAGGCTCGACACTTCGGTCAGCAGCCACAAGCTGCTCATTCCAGGGAAATTGCGCGTGTTTCGCGTCGTTTGACGAGACCCCAGGACGAATGCCGCACGGAGTGATTCGCTCGACGGGCGTGCATGAGCCAGAATGGAGGCGGCCCGTCGACCCAACCGACTCTCGACGGTCACTTCCATGCTCGAAGCCCTTCGCCAGCTACCCCACTTCAAGCACTTCTCGGATGCGCAGCTCGAGCAGCTGCGTGGTTGCGCCTTCCGACATCAGTATCCCGAGGGCGCGGTGGTGATCCAGGAGCGCGAAACGACGCGAGAGGCGTTCGTCGTGGAGTCGGGGGAGGTCAGTCTGCAGCGCCAGACCTCGTACGGCAGCTTTGAAGTCACACGGCTCACGCCGGGCCAGCTCTTCGGTGAGATGAACTTCGTCGACGGCGATACGAGGTCGGTCGACGCGCTCACTCTGGCACCCTGCGATCTCCTGGTTCTCAACCCGGTGCGTCTCGAACAGCTGTGCGCGGAAGACCCGGCCTTCGAAGTCGCCTTCACCTGGACGCTGTGGAAGAGCCTCTCCGCGAAGCTGCGTCAGACGAACAACAATCTCAGCCGGTTCTTCATCGACGAGACCGCCGCCAACGACGCTCCACGAGCCATGGCCGAATCGGTCGAGGACACCAAGATCGACATCGAAGACAAGCGCGCCGTCTTCCGCGAGCAGGGACTCTCCAATATGGAGGTCAACTACCTCGGCTCGCTCTGCGAGGCGCGTCGCTTCCGCCCCGGTCAGCTCGTCTTTGCCGACGGAGACGACGGTGATCGCATGTACGTGGTGGTCGAAGGGCGCATCATGATCAGCAAGATCATCCCCGGAGCCGGCGAGGAAGCCATGGCCTTCCTCGGACGCGGCGAGTTCTTCGGTGAGATGTCGCTGATCGACGATCTCCCGCGATCCGCCGATGCGGCCGCCGATGCGGGAGGTGCCCTGCTGCTTTCGATCCGACGCGAGGTTCTCTCGAAGATTCTCGACATCGACCGCGCCTCGTCCATCCGACTGCTCAAGGTCATGACGAAGCTGCTCGCCAAACGCCTTCGTGAGACGAACGAGAAGATCATCGGTTGGTACATCCTCTCTGGTGGCAGTCACCGAGAGGGGCTACCGCATCAGAGCTCCGCTCCCAAGTCGAGCGACGACGACTGAGCCGAGAGGATCTTGGCGACGAGCGAAGAGGTGTGCAGCGCCTCGAGCTCGGGCGGCGTCACCCAGACGAGATCGTCGCGCCGCGGCAGGCGATCCACCCGGGCGCGTGAGCAGTGCACCTCGAGAGAGCGAAAGGTGATGCCGTGCTTCACCTGAGCCACGGGACGATCGACGCTCCAGCGACCGCCGAACGACCGTGTCAGATTCCGAGCCACTCCGTCAGCCCGCCAAGTCCATCGAGCTCGTCGGCCCTTCTTGAACTCTTCCGAGCTCAGGCGCACACTCGGAACCATCCAGGCGCCGGCCAAGACCTCCGACTCTGCGGAGCGCCGCGCGAGGAGCAGGCGGTCGTCACGCTGGACGACGACGGCGATCCAGACTTCGAGGACCTTGGTGACGTTCTTCGGCTTCGACTCGGGGTACTCCGTCGGCACACCGTCGCGGAAGGCCCGGCAGCTCTCTGCGAGCGGACAGTCGCCGCAGCGCGGGGAGCGCGGCGTGCAGATCGTCGCGCCGAGCTCCATCATCGCTTGATTGCTGTCGCCGGGGCGCTGCGCGTCGAGCAGGGTCGCAGCGGTCTCGCGGAGGCGACGACGCACCGCGACGCGCTTGGGATCGCCTCCCAGTCGCAGCCACCGCGTGAGGACTCTCTCCACGTTGCCATCGAGCACGGGCTCGACGACGTCGAACGCGATACTGCCCACCGCTGCAGCGGTGTAGTCACCGATGCCAGGCAAGGACTTGAGTCCCTCGAACGAGGTCGGAAAGCCACCCCTCGAGACCACCTCGCGCGCCGCAGCGTGCAGTCGTCGAGCGCGCTGGTAGTAGCCGAGACCCGACCAGAGAGCCAGGACCTCGGACTCCTCGGCCGCGGCAAGCGCCTCCACGTTCGGGAAGCGATCGAGGAAGCGATGAAAGTAGTCGACGACCACCAGAATCCGCGTCTGCTGACTCATCACCTCGGACAGCAGAATCCGGTAGGGGTCTCGCGAGCCACGCCACGGCAGCGTGCGGTGGTTGGCGTCGAACCAGTCCAGAAGGTCCTCGCGCAGCCGCCTCTGTGGGTCGTTCATCACTCGAAACTTTTTCTTGACGCTAACTTCATGGAGCGACGCAGCTTAGTCCGAAGCGCGCCTTCACCGGACCACTTTTTCCTTGCTCCGCGAACGAGCGGATTGGTATGCTCCCGTCTCTTCTCGCCGGGCCTTCCTAACTGATTTTGACGCGGTCTCCGCTTTTCCGCAGGTTGCGGAAAACTTGTGGAGCGATTGCCCCTTCCTGCTTCCAAATGGCTGACTCTCTTTGGTTTAATCTTCAGAAAGAGCTGCAGGAGTCGATTCCGGCGGACGAGTTCCAAACTTGGTTCAAGCCTCTCCGAGTGCGCTCGGAGGAGTCCCAGAAACTCGTCCTCACGGCACCCAATCGGCGCTTCCTGAACACGCTCGAAGAAAGCTACCGTACGGTGGTCGATCGAGCGATCGCCGGCCTGCGCGGCGGCGAGTTCGAAGTGCTCTTTTCCGTCGATGACGCCACACCAGGCGAGCCCGAGGCGAAGGGAAAGCGCACTTTCAATCCGCGCTATCGCTTCGACTCGTTCGTCGTCGGCAACTCGAACCAGTTCGCCTACGCCGCAGCGCGAGCCGTCGCCGAGAGTCCCGGACAGAGCTACAACCCGCTCTTTCTCTACGGCGGTGTCGGTCTCGGCAAAACGCACCTGCTGCACGCGATCGCTCAGGAGATCGAAGAGCGGGAGCCGAGCGCCAAGGTTCGCTACCTCTCGGCGGAACAGTTCGTCAACGAACTGATCAACTCGATCCGCTACGAGCGCATGGTCGACTTTCGCGATCGCTATCGCACGATCGACGTTCTTCTCATCGACGACATCCAGTTCCTAGCGAACAAAGAGCGAACCCAGGAGGAGTTTTTCCACACCTTCAATACGCTCTACACGTCGCAGAAACAGATCATCCTGTCGTCGGACGCCTCGCCGAAGAACATTCCGACTCTGGAAGAGAGACTGCGAAGCCGCTTCGAATGGGGGCTGATCGCGGACATCCAGTCGCCCGACCTCGAGACCAAGGTGGCCATCCTGCGGCGCAAGGCCGAGACCTTCGGCGTTCACCTGCCTCCGGCCGTCGCCGAGTTCATCGCCCAACAGGTGAAATCCAACGTGCGCGAGCTCGAAGGCATGCTGAACCGCGTCGCTGCGTTCTCGTCGATGACCGGAAGAGAGTTGGATCTCGAGATGGCCCGCGAGACGCTGCGCGACATCCTTCCGCCCGAGGAGCAGAAGCTCGGTGCGCCCGAGATCATCAAGAAGGTGGCGCACCACTACGGTCTCAAGGTCGGCGAGATCAAGAGCAAGAACAATTCGAAGCAGATCGCTTTTCCGCGCCAGGTCGCAATGTTCCTCTGCAAGCGCCTCACCGACCTCTCGTACCCCGAGATCGGCAAGCACTTCAACGACAAGCATCACTCGACGGTGATGTACTCGGTCGACAAGATCGAGACGTTGCGGCAGGGCGACGGCGATCTCGATCGGACCCTGCAGCGCCTCGAGACCGAGCTCTGCTGAGCTCGATCCGGTCGAGCGCGATGCATTGGGCAACGGCGCAGCGCGCCGTCGCTGCCGCCTGTCTGCAGCACGCCGTTCCGACGCTGCGAGCCGACCCTGCGGACAACGCGGTGGAAAACCCTCAAGAACTTCCACAGTCGGCGAGAATCACCGAATCTCCGCAGAAAAAGCGCCGTCGATCCACACCGCAATCCGCAGGCTCGGGTGAGTTCAAACCCCTGTCAACAAAGGTGTTGAAGGATTCCTCCGAAGACTCCACAGCACCTATGACTACGACTGTAGATTAGTTATATTCCTTTCAGACTTCTTAGGACCAGAGCGCCTCTATGGAAATCCGTATCAATCGCGCAGAGCTTCTGACCGAGCTCGCCCCCATGCAGGGCATCGTCGAGCGTAAGTCGACGATCCCGGTGCTTTCGCACATTCTCCTCAAGGCGAAAGACGGCAAGCTCCACATCGCAGCCACCGATCTCGACGTCTCGTTGACGTCGTGGTGCGACGCCGCGACGGATCGCGAAGGCGCAGTCGCTGTTCAGGCGCGGAAGTTCCTCGAGATCGTGCGCGCCATGGTTGGAGACGAAGTCCATCTCGTGGAAGAGGACAACCACGGTCTTCGCATCACCTCCGGCAAGTCGCGCTTCAAGATTCGCGGCCTCTCCTCGGACGACTTCCCGACGCTTCCCGAGGTCGGCGAAGGAGCTCAGATCGAGCTGCCCCACGGCGACTTCCGCAAGATGATCAGCAAGATCTTCTTCGCCGTTTCGGCTGAAGAGTCACGCTTCCAGCTGAACGGTGCTCTGCTCAAGCCGAAGTCCGGCTCTCTGGAGATGGTGGCCACGGACGGTCATCGCCTGGCCCTCGTCGAGACGCCGGTGGCGGGCGTGGAGGAGAGTGAAGGGGTTCTGGTGCCGCGCAAGGCGCTGCAGGAGCTGCAGCGCTTCGACGGCGACGATGCGGTCACCTTTCGTCGAGGCGAGCATCATCTCTCCTTCGGCGTCGGTCGCAGGGAGTTGATCTGCCGGATCCTCGAAGGCACCTTCCCCGACTACGAGAAGGTCATTTCCAAGGACAACGACAAGGTCGTCTCCTTTCCGCGCAAGGGCCTCGGCGAGGTCGTCAGCCGCGTTGCACTGCTCACGGGCGACCGCGCTCGGGCCGTGCGTATGGCGTTCGAGGATCAGCAGCTCGTGGTCTCTGCCGCGAATCCCGACCTCGGAGAGGCGGTCGAGGAGATCGAGTGCGAGTACGAGGGTCCGACCCTCGAGCTCGGGATCAACCCGGACTACCTCGGCCAGTTCCTTTCGGTGGTCGAGTCGGACGACGTCCTCCTCAAGCTCAAGGACGAGAACAGCCAGTGCATCGGTGCTCCGGCCGAGGAATCGGACGACGAGCGGTACCTCTGCGTCATCATGCCGATGCGCCTCTGACGGCGACGTCTCGTCCGCAGCGGATCGTTCGGCGGGCGCAGGTGCGTCGGGAGGCAGATGAGACTGCGGCACGGAGCCCGACGTGATTCGAGGTCTGCAGGTCAGTGGCTTCCGCAACCTGGAAACGCAGTCGTTCGCACCGGGCTCCGGCTCGAACCTGCTGCTGGGTGGCACCGGCAGCGGTAAGACGTCCCTCCTGGAAGCGGCCTACCTGGCGACCACGACGCGCAGCTTCCGCACGTCTCGGCTACGAGACTGCCTGCGCAGCGATGGCCGCGAGAGCGCCTTCAGCGTCGTCGCAGAGGTCGAAACGTCCTCCCGCAGCCAACTGGGTGTCGGATGGAGCTCTGAGGGCTTCTGGCGGCGTCTCAACGGCGAAACGGTCGCTCTGTCGGAACATCTTGCGGCTCAGCCGATCCTCGCTTGGACCAGCGCCGAGACCGAGGTCCTCACCGGCGAGCCCGAGCTGCGGCGCCGCTTCGTCGATCGCGGTGTCGTCGGCGAACGTCCCGCCGCCCTGGAAACGCTCCAGCGACTGCGCAAGGTCCTCGGTCAGAAGCGCTCCCTCCTGTCGACTTCCCGCCACGGACGGCCGCAGGATCTCGAGAGCTGGAACGATCTGCTTGCGCAGTCGATCCATCGCGTGGCGTGCGAGCGGCACAGCCACTGCGAGCGCCTGTCGGCGGCTCTCGGCGAAGTGGCGACCGAGTGCGAGCTTGGTTTTCCACAGCTGAGCGTCTCCTACCGCCCGTCGCCCCGGGTCGCTCTCGAGAGCTACGACGCCGTCTTGGCGGCTCTGAGTGCCAAGGCCGCGGACGAAGTCGCGCGCCAGCGCTGCCTTCTCGGCTCCCACCGAGATCGTATCGAGATCCTCTGGAGCGATCGCGCCGTCGGTCGGGTCGCTTCGGCGGGGGAGCGCAAGGCCGTCGGCCTCTGCCTCCTCGCCGCTCAGAGCCGGCTTCTCGAGCAGGCCGGAAGGCCGCCTCTGCTGCTGCTCGACGACCTCGACACCGAACTCGATCGACGCACGTTCTACCGGGTTTGGAGCGCCTTCTCCAAGCTCGATCAGGTGTTCGCGAGCTCCAACCGACCCGAGGTCTGGGAGGACCTGCCCATCGCCTGCCGGTGGGCCGTCGCCGCAGGCCGCGTAGAAGCTCCATAAACCCAGTTAAATCAATACTTTCGGGCGCTTGCAAGCGGAGCCTGTGAGGCTGGTTCTGAGAGCCTCTCTGTGCTAATCTTAGGTAGATTTACTGGGCGGATTTCGTGAGGTGTCGAGCGGCCGCTCGCGGCGTCGGCGAACCCGCCAGGAGACCCCTCGCATGTCCGAAGAAATCGGTGGCGCGACGCCCGAAGGGCACGAATACACCGCCGACAGCATCAAGGTCCTCAAGGGCCTCGAAGCGGTGCGCAAGCGCCCCGGGATGTACATCGGTGACACCGATGACTCCACGGGTCTTCACCACATGGTCTACGAGCTCGTGGACAACGCGGTCGACGAGGCTCAAGCCGGCTTCTGCTCGGCCGTGCATGTCGTCATTCACGACGACAACTCGGTCAGCGTCACGGATGACGGTCGCGGCATTCCCGTGGGCTTTCACGAGGCCGAGGGTCGCTCCGCAGCGGAAGTGATCATGACCGAGCTGCACTCGGGCGGAAAGTTCGACCAGAACTCGTACAAGGTCTCGGGCGGTCTGCACGGCGTGGGCGTTTCTGTGGTCAACGCGCTGTCGAGCGCGCTCTACCTGACGATCCACCGCGACGGCAACGAGTGGCGCCAGGAATACAGCCGAGGCGTGCCCGCTGCGCCGATCGAGTCGGTGGCGGACTCCAGCACGACCGGGACGACCGTGCGCTTCAAGCCGGACCCCGAGATCTTTTCGGTGCTCGAGTTCAGCTACGAGACGCTCTCCCAGCGTTTGCGCGAGCTGTCGTTCCTGAACCGCGGCATCGCCATTCATCTCGAGGACGAGCGCTCGGGTGAGACGGCGGCGTTTCAGTTCGACGGCGGCATCCAGACGTTCGTCGAGCATCTGAACCGCAACAAGACGCCGCTGCACGCGCCGCCGATCTTCCTCACCCACGAGCGCGAAGCCGACGACGGCTCCTACGAGGCAGTCGAGGTCGCCCTGCAGTGGAACGACGGCTACCAAGAACAGATCTACTGTTTCACCAACACGATCAAGAACCGCGACGGTGGAACCCACCTCTCGGGCTTTCGTGCGGCTCTGACGCGCACCGTCAACGCCTACGCGGCGTCGTCCGGTCTGACGAAGAACCTGAAAGAGAATCTCTCCGGAGACGACATCCGCGAAGGCCTCACGGCGATCATCTCGGTCAAGGTCCAGGATCCGAAGTTCTCGAGTCAGACCAAGGACAAGCTGGTCTCGTCCGAGGTCAAGGGCTGGGTCGAGCAGATGCTCAACGAGCATCTCGGCAACTTCTTCGAAGAGAACCCGAAGATCGCACGCCGCATCATCGACAAGGGCATCGAAGCGGCGAGGGCTCGCGAGGCGGCGCGCAAGGCACGCGAGCTGACGCGGCGTAAGGGAGCACTCGAGTCCTCCAGCCTGCCGGGCAAACTGGCGGACTGCTCCGAGCGTGATCCCGAGCTTGCCGAGCTCTTCCTGGTCGAGGGTGATTCCGCCGGCGGCTCGGCCAAACAGGGGCGCGACCGCAAGTTCCAGGCGATCCTCCCTCTGCGCGGCAAGATCCTGAACGTCGAGAAGGCGCGCTTCGACAAGATGCTGTCTTCCGAGGAGATCAAGGTCATGATCTCGGCCCTCGGCACCGGCATCGGCCACGAAGACTTCGACGTCTCCAAGCTGCGCTACCACAAGCTCGTCATCATGTGTGACGCAGACGTCGACGGCAGTCACATCCGCACGCTCATCCTCACGTTCTTCTTCCGTCAGATGCGCGAGATCATCGAGCGCGGTCACCTCTACATCGCGCAGCCGCCGCTCTACAAAGTCGGCGAAGGACGCAAAGCGACCTATCTGAAAGACGATCTCGAGTACGCGCAGTACCTCGTCGAGCGGGTTCAGAACCAGTGGCGTCTGGTGATCGATCCGGGTACGACGAACGGCAACGCTCAGCCGTCGGGTGTCGACCTCGGTGAGCCGATCGAAGGCACCAAGCTCGGCCAGGTCCTTGTGCGACTCGAGCGCTTCCGCGATGGCCTCCAGCGACTCTCCATGAGGGGCTATCCTGAAGATGCGGTGCGGGTCGCCCTCGCGCAGGGCCTGCGTGACGGAGCCGCTTTGGACGACGTGGAGCTCGTCGAGCGCGTCGCGCAGATCATCGAAGCCTCGGGCTTTCACAACGTGCGTATCGAGACTTCGGAAGAGGACGGTCGCCGCGCGATCGCCTTCGACTCTCGCCGGGACGGTGTCGTGCGCGAGGTCCGTTTTGACCGGGCCTTCCTCAAGAGCGCCGAGTACCGCGCGATGGCCCGCAATGAGATCGGCCTCGCCGCGCTCAACGCCGGTGGCTTCACGCTGCAGCGCGTCGGCAAGGAAGACGCCGACACCGCTGAATTCAGCACGCTCGAGGAGGTCGTTGACGAGCTCTACAGAGCAGCACGCAAGGGACTTGCGATCCAGCGCTACAAGGGTCTCGGTGAGATGAACCCCGATCAGCTCTGGGAGACCACGATGGATCCCGAGCGCCGACGGCTTCTGCAGGTGCGGATCGAAGACGACATCGACGCCGACTCGGTCTTCGCGACGCTGATGGGAGATCAGGTCGAGCCGCGACGTCAGTTCATCGAAGCCAACGCCCTGGCGGCCAACGTCGATATCTGATTCGAGACCCTGACGCGCCGGTCGCAGAGCCCGGTGCGTTTCTCTTGATGTTTCGGAGTACCCGATGAGCGAGCACGACGACGAGATCCTTCCGCCTCTCGGTTCGATTCCAGTCGATCTCGAAGAGGAGATGAAGCGGAGCTATCTCGACTACGCGATGAGCGTCATCGTCGGGCGTGCGCTTCCCGACGTGCGAGACGGCCTCAAGCCCGTGCATCGCCGCGTGCTCTACGGCATGTGGGAGGCCGGCAACTACTCGAACCGTGCCTACAAGAAGTCGGCCCGAATCGTCGGTGACGTCATGGGTAAGTACCACCCTCACGGCGACTCGGCGATCTACGACACGGTCGTGCGGATGGCGCAGGACTTCTCGATGCGCTATCCGCTCGTTGATGGTCAGGGCAACTTCGGCTCGCTCGACGGCGACAACGCCGCAGCGATGCGCTACACCGAAGTGCGCATGACCAAGATCGCGGAAGAGATGCTCCGCGAGGACATCGACAAAGAGACCGTCGACTGGATCGAAAACTACGACGGCTCCGAGTCGGAGCCGATGCCGCTCCCTGCCCGCTTCCCGAACCTCCTGGTCAACGGCTCTGCGGGCATCGCCGTTGGCATGGCGACGAACATCCCTCCGCACAATCTGAGCGAGGTGATCGACGCTACGCTCCAGCTGATCGCGAACCCGGAAGCCACCTCGCTCGACCTGATGGAGTCGCTGCCTGGACCCGACTTTCCGACGGGAGGCTCGATCCACGGGTCACAGGGAATCCGGTCCGGGTACGCCACCGGCCGCGGCACGATTCAGGTGCGCGCCAAGGCCCACTTCGAAGAGCGCAAGGGCGATCGCCACTCGATCATCGTCGACGAGATTCCCTACCAGGTGAACAAGGCGCGGCTCATCGAGAAGATCGCCGAGCTGGTGCGCGACAAGAAGCTCGAAGGCATCTCGGACCTGCGCGACGAATCGGACCGCAACGGCATTCGCGTCGTCGTCGATCTGAAGCGTGGTGAGGTGCCCGAAGTCATCTTGAACACGCTCTACAAGATGACGCAGATGCAGGTCTCGTTCGGCATGAACATGCTGGCGATCGTCGACGGTCGGCCTCAAACCCTCGAGCTGCGCGAGCTGCTGACGCATTTTCTGAACCATCGCAAGACGGTGATCATCCGTCGCTCGCGTTTCGACCTGCGCAAGGCGGAAGAGCGGGCGCACATTTTGGAAGGCCTGCTCAAGGCCCTCGATCACCTCGACGAGGTCATCGCCACGATCCGCTCGAGTCGAACGCCTCCCGAAGCGCGCGCGAATCTGATGGAGGGCTTCGGTTTCACCGAGCCGCAGGCCCAGGCCATCCTCGAGATGCGCCTGCAGCGACTGACCGGGCTCGAGCGCGAGAAGATCCTCGAGGAGTACGAGGAGCTGATGCAGACGATCGAGCGTCTGCGCGCGATCCTCAACTCCGACGAGCTGGTGCTCGAGGTGATTCGCGACGAGCTGGTCGAGCTCAAGGACAAGTACGGGGACGAGCGCCGTACCGAGATCCTCGAGCACAGCGGCGACATCAGCATCGAGGACATGATCGCCGACGAGGACATGGTGATTACGGTCACCAACTCCGGTTACATCAAACGCTCGCCGCTGGCGCTCTACCGTGCCCAGAATCGCGGTGGCAAAGGCCGCAAGGGCATGGAGACGAAGGAAGAAGACTTCGTCGAAAATGTCTTCGTCGCCTCGGCACACAGCTACATCCTGGCGGTCACCGAGCGTGGCCAGCTGTACTGGATCAAGGTGCACGGCATCCCTGAGATGGGCCCGGCGGCGCGCGGCAAGGCGATCGTCAACCTGCTCAACCTCGACGCCGACGAACGCATCGCCACGACGATTGCGGTGCGCGAGTTCCCGGAGGACCTCTTCCTGATCTTCGCGACCGAGGGCGGCACCATCAAGAAGACGAGTCTCTCCGCGTTTTCGCGACCGAGGGCCGACGGCATCATCGCGGCCCGCGTCGACGAAGACGACCGTCTCCTCGCCGTGCGCGTAACCGACGGTGAACGCGACGTCGTCCTGGCGACCGCTCGGGGCTACGCCGTGCGCTTCCCTGAGACCGACGTTCGTCCGATGGGCCGGGTCTCGCGGGGCGTGCGCGGCATCAATCTTCGCGACGGGGACCGCGTCGTTTCCATGGAGTCTCTGGAGCGCGGCGGCGACCTCTTCAGCATGACCGAGAAGGGCTTCGGCAAGCGCACGGCGATCGACGAGTATCGACGGCAAGGCCGCGGCGGCATGGGCATCATCAACCTCAAAGTCAGCGACAAGACGGGCGAGGTCATCGCTGCCAAAGAGGTCATCGAAGACGGCATCGTCATCATCACGCAGGAAGGCAAGATCATCCGCATCGAGTCCTCCTCGGTGTCGCGCATCGGTCGCTCGACCCAGGGCGTCAAGATCATGGATCTCGACGGTGACGATCGGATCGTCGCGGCGGCTCGGATTCCCGAGCGCGACGAGGATGAGGATGAAGACGAGGGCGTCTCAGAGCCGGACGACGGCGAAGAGACGGCTCCCAGCGACGACGCTCCGGACGACTCCGAGGAATAGCTCCGGCGGCCGGCGGCCCGATCGTTCACCGGTCGACTCGAGCCCTTTGCAGGGTTCGAATCTCGGATCCCCTCAGCCGCATGTCCTCGCGGCAGAATTGGCCCTTCCCCCAGCTCGGTCGCGCGGTACGATGCCCGGGCCCGGCTACCAGCAACACACTGACGGAGTGACCGATGGAGTTCTTTCTCGACACCGCAGATATCGAGCAGATTCGAACCGGCCTCGAGTGGGGCATGGTCGACGGCGTCACCACCAATCCGTCCCTGATCGCGAAGCAGGGCAAGGCCTATCTGCCGACCGTGCGGGAGATCGCCGAGCTCGTCCCCGGGCCGGTCAGCGGTGAGGTGATCGCGACGGATGCCGCCGGCATGCTCGAAGAGGGCAAGCGCCTCGCCGGACTGGCAGAGAACGTCGTCGTCAAGATCCCGCTGCTTCCGCAGGGCCTGCAGGTGGTGGCGCAGCTGACCGAGCAGGGAATCAAGACGAACGTCACGCTCTGCTTCTCCGCGAACCAGGCTCTCGTCGCCGCCAAGGCCGGCGCCACTTACATTTCACCCTTCGTCGGTCGGCTCGACGACATCGGATTGAACGGCATGGAGCTGATCGCCGACATCGTCGGCATCTACGCCAACTACGCCTTCACCACCAAAGTCCTCGTCGCGTCGGTGAGAAGCCCTGCCCATATGTTCGAGTCGGCACGGCTCGGTGCAGACACCGCCACCCTGCCGTTCAAGACCCTCGAGCAGCTCTACAAGCACCCGCTGACCGATCGCGGTCTCGCCGGTTTCCTGGCGGATTGGGAGGCGACCGGTCGCTCCTTCGACGAAGAGTAGCTCCGAGCTCTACCGCTTCGGTTGGGGCTTCTATCTCCTCCTGGCGATCGCAGCTTTGCTGTGGATCGGCCTGCGCGACGGCGGGATCACCGCCGATCTCTTCGTTCGCGCACCCTCGCTTCCACTCGATCTTGCCCTCGGAGTCGGGGGAGGCGTGGTGGTGGCGCTCTCCTGGCAACTGATTGCGAGGTTTGTCGGGCCCGTCGGGGCTCTCGAGCGCGAACTGGCTGCTCGGATCGGCCCTCTCACGACCTCTGAGGCGCTGGGTCTGGCTCTTTTGTCCGGCGTCGGAGAAGAGCTCTTCTTCCGGGGTGCGATGCAGCCGTCCCTCGGTCTCGTCGGAACGACGCTCCTCTTCGCGATCGTGCACTCCGGACCGTCGAAGATCTATCTCGTCTGGACGCTCTTCGCACTGCTCGGCGGCCTTGGACTGGGCAGCCTCTTCGAGTGGCGTCAGAACCTGATGGCTCCGATCGTTGCTCACGTCGCGGTCAACGCGATCGGTCTCGGACGTCTGTCCCGCGGATCGTTGGAAAGATTCTGAGGGGATGTCGCCAAAGGCAATCCTCGTCGCTTACTCTTGTCGTTCGGAACAACGTGAGGGGAAGCACTCATGACCCATTCGACGTCGGACGTCTTCGCAACGATCGAGCGCGACAGCGAGCGCTACCTCGAAGAGCTCAAGGACTACCTGAGGATTCCCTCGGTTTCGACCGATCCTGCCTTTGCCGCCGACGTGGCCCGCTGCGCGGACTTTCTGCGCACGCGCATGGAAGCCTCCGGCCTGCAGGCGGAGATCATCGAAACGCAGGGGCATCCTCTGGTGCTCGCCGAGCGCCACGTCTCCGACGCTCTGCCGACGCTCCTCTTCTACGGCCACTACGACGTTCAGCCGCCGGACCCGCTCGAGGAGTGGCGCAACCCGCCCTTCGAGCCGACCGTCGAGGGCGATCTGCTGGTCGCCCGCGGTGCGACCGACGACAAGGGGCAGTCGTACGCTCACGTGAAAGCCATCGACGCGCTATTGGCTACGCGCGATGAACTGCCGGTGAACGTCAAGTTCCTGGTCGAAGGTGAAGAGGAGTCGGGCGGCGAAGCGATCGAGCACTATGTGCGCAGCGAACCCGGGCGCGAGCGGCTCGGCGCGGACGCGGTCGTGGTCTCGGACTCGTCGATGTACGCGCCGGGTCAACCGAGCCTGCTCTACGGTCTCAAGGGCATCCTGTACGTCGAGATCCGCGTCACCGGACCGAACCGCGATCTGCACTCCGGGACCTTCGGCGGCGCCGTGCGTAACCCCGGCAACACGATCGCCGACATCGTCGCGCGACTGCGCGATCCCGAGACGGGACGCATTCTGATTCCCGGCTTCTACGACTCCGTGCGACCTCTCGAGGACTGGGAGCGAAAGGAGTTCGCCGCCCTGCCGCTCGACGAGGAGGAGTACCGCAAGGATCTCGGCATCGCTGCGACATTCGGCGAAGAGGGCTACTCGACTCTGGAGCGCTCGTGGGCACGACCGACCCTCGACGTGAACGGTCTGTGGAGCGGCTATCAGGGGCCGGGAGCCAAGACCGTCCTGCCGGCCATTTCCGGGGCCAAGGTTTCAATGCGCCTCGTGCCGGACCAGGATCCAGACGAGATCGGACGCAGCCTCGAGGCCTTCGTCGCCCAGATGCCGACCGACGGCGCGACGGTGGAGGTCGACGTTCTTCACGGCGCGGGACCGCTCCTCGTCGACATCGAAGGCCCCTTTGCCGCTGCCGCGATGTCGGCGATGCAGGACGTCTGGGGCAAGCCGCCCGTGAAGGTCCGCGAAGGCGGCTCGATCCCCATCGTCGGTACGCTGAACGAGGTGCTGGGAGCGCCGACCCTCCTCATGGGTTTCGGCCTCAGTGACGATCGGCTGCACTCGCCCAACGAGAAGTTCAACCTCTCGCACTACTACCAAGGCATTCGCACGACCGCACGGCTCCTCGATCGCGCGGCGGAGATCTCCGGAGCCTCCTGACGTTGATCGAGCGCGAGGTCAAAGTGCGCGTCGAGGATCTGGACGCAGTGCGCTCGCGCCTCATCGAGGCGGGAGCCGAACTGCTCGAACCGAAATCGCGCGAGAGCAACACGCTGTTCGATCGCGAAGGGGAGCTGCGGGGGCACGGCTGCGTGCTGCGCGTTCGCCGCGATGGACAGGGAGCAAAGGTGACGTTCAAGGGACCCGCCGTCTACGAGCAGCAGGTGAAGAGCCGGACAGAGCTCGAGACCTCCGTCGGCGATGCGGACCGGCTCGAGGAGATTCTTGTGGCTCTCGGTCTCCGCGCCACCCTGCGTTACGAGAAGGACCGCGAGCAGTGGCGGTTCGACGGCGCCGTCGTGGCCCTCGATCACACGCCGCTCGGGGACTTCGTCGAAGTCGAGGCGGAGAGACCGCTCGAGCATCTGGAAGGCCTGGGTCTCGCGGATGCCGAGCCCGAGCGCCTCAGCTACGTCGGTCTCTGGCTCGAGGCGAGAGCGGCGAATCCGGCGCTCGGCGTCGACATGGTCTTCCCGCCTTCGGCTCGCGAAGATCCAACGGAGCGGCTCTGACGTGGCCTGGGGACGGCGACAGCACAGGCTTCGAGCTCTGGTGCTCTCGGCCGGCTTCGGTCAGCGGCTGAGGCCTCTCACTCAACAGATCCCCAAGCCGCTTCTGCCCGTTTTGGGGAAGAGCTCCGTCGTGCGCACGCTCCAGGGGCTGGCTCGACTCGGCTGCGAGAGCGCTTTTCTGAACCTGCACTTTCTCGGCGAGCAGGTTCGCGAAGCGGTCGGTACCGACGTCGACGGCATGGAGATCCGCTACTCCGAGGAAGAGGAGATTCTAGGCACCCTTGGCGCGTTGGGACCGATTGCTCGGCAGCTGGCGGACAGCGATGCCGCGCTCCTCATCAACTCGGACTCGCTCTGCCGATGGCCGCTCTCGAAGATGGTCAAGGAGCACCTCCGCCACGATGCGATCGCGACGTTGCTGATCGCCGAGAGGGCTCCTTTCAGGGGCAACGTCGCCGTCTCGAAGGACGGACGCCTGCTGCAGCTCAGGCACGACCGCCGCCTCCCCAGCGACGGCGTTGCGGGCTCCGAGCTCGTCTTCGGCGGGGCCCAGGTCCTCTCGCCTCGGCTGCTCGATCGCGTCGCGGGCCGCAGCGAGCCGGCCGACATCGTCGGCGAGCTCTACGAGCCCCTGCTCGACGACCGCGAGAACCTGCGTGCCGTGCGTACGAAGAGACCCTGGCACGATCTCGGTACGCCTTGGCGCTACCTTCAGGCGCTGGTGCAGACGGCGGGCCGGGCGAGCCCCCTGCGCAGCTCCTGGATCAGTGATCGAGCCACTCTGGGTGCGCGAAGCAAGATCCGACGTGCCGTGATCGAGCACGAGGTCGTCCTCGAAGAGGACTGCCGGGTCGAGACGAGCGCAGTGCTTCCGGGGGCTCGTCTCGAGGCCGGCTGCCGACTCAAGGACTCCCTCGTCGCACCCGGCGTCGTGCTTCCCGCGGGCACCGGACTCGACCGTCGCCTGGTGACGCCGCTTTCTTCGGGGCGCGATCCGGCAGGGCGCGACTCGGTCGTCGGCCAGCTCGTTTACACTCCGATCGAAGTTCCTCAGGGAGCCACGCCTTGAACCGGAGCAACGTCTGATGCGGATCTGCAGCGTGGCGAGTGCGCTTCCCGACAACTTCTACGACCAGGAGACGATCGTGAGTCGCCTGGAGCAGGAGTGGGGAGACCGTCACTTCAACACGGAGAGACTTCGTCGCCTGCATCAGAACGTGCTCGTCGGTGGTCGCCACCTGGCGCTGCCACTCGAGGAGTTCGATGCTCTCGGCGGTTTCGGGGACGCCAACGACGCTTGGATTCGCGTGGGAATCGATGTCGGCGGACGTGCGCTCGAGCAGGCTCTGTCGCTGGCTGGCGTCGCCCCAGAGTCGCTCGACGCGCTCTTCTTCGTCTCGGTGACGGGCCTCGCCGTACCCTCGCTCGATGCTCGCCTCGTACATCGGCTGGGTCTCAACCCGTCGGTCAAGCGAACGCCCATCTTCGGCCTCGGCTGCGTCGCCGGCGCGGCCGGCGTAGCACGCGCCGCGGACTACGTGCGCGCCTTCCCCGAGCACACCGCGGCTCTGCTCTCCGTCGAGCTCTGCTCGCTGACGGTGCAGCGCGAGGATCTGTCCATTCCGAATTTGATCGCCACCGGCCTCTTCGGTGACGGCGCCGCCGCTGTCGTGCTCGGCGGCAGCTCGGCGGCACCGGCCCTCTCCTCGGGCCCCGAAGTCATCGCGACCCGCTCCGTGCTCTATCCCGACAGCGAAGACGTCATGGGTTGGACCATCGGTGAGAACGGGTTCGAGATCGTCCTCTCCGCGCGGGTGCCTCAGATGGTGGCTGATCACCTGCGCGCCGACGTCGACGCCTTCCTCGCCGAAGAGGGACTGCGTCGCCGAGACATCGGCACTTGGATCTGCCACCCGGGTGGACCCAAGGTTCTTCAGGCAATGGCTGAAGCGCTCGAGGTCGACGAGTCTGCCTTCGATCTCACGTGGAAGGGGCTGCGCGAAGTGGGCAATCTCTCGTCGACGTCGGTGCTCATGGTCCTCGAAGAAACCCTCGCCGATCCACCTCCCGCCGGTAGCTTCGGCGTGCTCCTGGCGATGGGCCCCGGATTCTGCTCGGAACTGGTGCTTTTGAGGTTTTGAACTTGACCCTGACGACGAGCGTGCAGCTCTACTTGCTGCTTCTGGCCGCGGTCGGCGTGGAGCGGCTTGTGGAGCTCGTCCTGTCGACGCGCAACGCACGACGCGTGCGCTCGCGCGGAGGCCTCGAAGTCGGGCAGCGTCACTACGGCTTCATGGTCGTGCTGCACACGCTCTTTCTGATGTCCTGCTTCGTCGAGGTCGTGGCGCTCGGTCGGAGTCCGATTCGAGGTGTGAGTGCTCTGGCGCTCGGCTTCATCGTGCTGTCGATGGCACTTCGCTACTGGGCGATCTCGAGTCTCGGCGATCGCTGGAACACCCGCGTACTCGTCGAGCCCGGAGCGCCCGCCGTGCGGCGGGGCCCCTACCGGTTCTTCCGACACCCGAACTACGTCGCTGTCGTACTCGAGATACTGGCGCTGCCACTGGTGCACGGCGCCTGGGCGACCGCCCTGCTCTTCAGCATCGCCAACGCCACCCTTCTCAAAGTGCGCATCGACGTCGAAGAAACCGCCCTGCGTGAGCACTGCGACTACGACGGCGTCTTCGGCGCCGGCCTCCCGGGTCAACGATGACCTCGACCCGAGAAGAGATCCTTGCCGGCGTCCGGCAGGTGGCCGCCGAGCACCTGGACCACCAGGGTCCACTGCCGCTCGACGCCCACCTGGTCGAAGATCTGCAGCTCGACTCGCTGCAGCTGATGACCTTGGCGGCTGAGGTCGAGAATCACTTCCGTGTGCTCCTCGATCCCGAGGACGAAGAGGCGATCGCGACGGTACGTGACTTGGTCGACGTCGTTCGCCACAAGAAGGGCGGCGCCTCTTGAACGTGCCGCCCGCCGTTCTCGATCACGAGAGCCTCGAGGCTTCGGCCCCTTGGCACCTCTCCGAAGCACTCGACCTGGCGGCGGAGCGGTCGGCGGGCGACTCGCGATTCCTCGGGCTCGAGCTCCTCGACCGACGCGGGGCCACGGCCCGCGCCGTCTCCTGGCACGAGCTGCGGCAGCGCGTACGTCGGCGTGCCGCCGGTCTGCGCGATCGAGGAGTTCGGCCTGGAGATCGCCTCGCCCTGGTGCTGCAGACGTCGGTCGAGTTCTTCGAGCTTCTCCTGGCGGCCTCCGAGGTTGGAGCGGTGCCGGTCCCGCTCTATCCTCCGGTTCGTCTCGGTGGCCCGGCCGACTACGCCGCCCGCACCTGCGCGATGCTCGCCGCAGTCGATGCGTGCTGGCTGGTGACCGATGCGAGGCTGCGGAAGCGTCTGCGGTCGGTGCTCGAGGACGTCAAAGAGCTCGTCGTTCTCGACGTCGACGAGCTCGAGGGCTCGACCGAGGCACGAGGCGTCGCCAGAGACCCCGAGGACTTCGCCCTGGTCCAGTTCAGTTCCGGCACGACGGGGTCCCCGCGCCCGGTCGCCCTGACGCACCGTGCTCTGCTCGCGCAAGCCCGCATCCTCAACTCCTTTTGGCCCGACGAGGCGGACGGCCCGAGCCACAGCGGCGTCAGCTGGCTGCCGCTCTACCACGACATGGGCCTCGTCGGCGGTCTGCTTCCGGTCCTGTTGCGCCCTTCGAGACTCAGTCTCTTGAGTCCCGAGAGCTTCGTGTCGCGCCCGGCTCTCTGGCTTCAGACGATCTCGCGCAAGCGCGCGACGGTGTCGGCAGCGCCCGACTTCGCTTACCGACTCTGCGTCGAGCGCGTGCGCGACGATCAGTTGGAGGGTGTCGATCTCTCGACCTGGCGCTTCGCTCTCAACGGTGCGGAAGCGGTCTCGTCTCGCACTCTTCAGCAGTTCGGCGAGCGCTTTGCGCCTTGGGGTCTGCGACCCGAGGCCTTGACGCCGGTGTACGGTCTGGCGGAGGCGGCTCTGGCCGTGACCTTCAGCGCTCCTGAGACTTCGTTCGTCGCGCGGCGCTTCGAGCGATCCTCACTCGAGGCGGGAACCGCGCGTCCGAGCGCCGATGGCGTCGACATCGTCTCCGTCGGTCGGCCGGTGCCGCACTTCGAGGTGGAGATCCGTGACGTTTCAGGAAAGCCTGCGCCCGAGGGATGCGTGGGATCGGTCTGGGCGAGAGGTCCGTCGCTCTTCGCCGAGTATCTCGGTCAGCCCGAGGCAACGGCTGCGACCCTGCAGGAAGGGTGGATGAACACCGGCGACCTCGGCTTCTTCGACGACGGCGAATTGTTCCTCTGCGGGCGCGACAAAGACGTTCTGGTGCTCAACGGCCGCAACATCGATCCGACGTGGGTCGAACGCGCTGTCGCAGCGGCGGAGGGTGTGCTCTGGGGCGGAGTCGTGGCCGCGAGCTGGGAGCTCGGTGCCGACGATGGAGAGCGCCTCGTCGTGCTCGCCGAGCGCAGCCTGCCTGCCGCTCGCCCCGCGTCAGAGATCGTCGACGACGTGCGCCGAGCAGTTCTCCGGGAGACCGGACTGCGCGCGGAGCGCGTGGCGCTCTTCCAACCGGGCGATCTGCCGCGCACGTCGTCGGGGAAACTCCGCCGGCAAGCGGCCGCAGAGCACTACTTCTCCGGACGACTCGAAGGGACTGCCGAGTGAATCAGCCCGACGTAGCCATCATCGGTGGCGGACCGGGCGGTCTGCTGACCGCACTTGCGCTGCGTCAGCGCGGTCTTTCGGTTCGCCTGTTCGAGAAGCGCAAGGCTTCGGGAGACGGCCTCGACAAACCGTGCGGCGAAGGGCTGATGCCGTTCTGTCTGGCGGCCCTCGAAGAGCTCGGCGTCGATGTGGAGGGTCTGGGCCATCCCTTTCGCGCGATCGTCTATCGCGATGAGGCGACCGAGGCGCGCGCGGACTTTCGCGGCGGCGACGGTCTCGGTGTGCGGCGCACGGAGCTCTCCCTTCGCCTCCTCGAAACGGCCGAACGGAACGGCGTGGAGATCGTCTGGGGCGAGGCCGCACGCTGCGAGCGCGGGCCGTCCGGCGCCTTCGTGGTGAAGACACCTCGAGGATCGTGTGGAAGTCGTTTCGTCGTCGCTGCCGACGGTCTGCGCAGTGCGACGCGACGCACCCTGGAGCTGGAACGGAAACGAGCCTCGGGGCGCCGCCGCTTCGGCGTTCGGCGTCACTACGCGCGAGCACCCTGGAGCGATGCCGTCGAAGTGCACTGGACGGAGGGTGCCGAGGCGTACGTCACGCCGGTCGGCGAGGGAGAAATCGGCGTCGCGCTTCTATGGACGGAGACGGAGGAGCGGTCGTCGCGCCGCTTCGACGATCAGCTGGCCGCCTTCCCCTGGCTGGCCGAGAAGCTCGAGGGGTGCGAAGCGACGCGACCCCTCGGCTGTGGTCCGTTGCGCCAGCCGGTTCGCGGCGTCGTGCGCGGCAATGCTGCTCTCGTGGGAGATGCCTCGGGCTACGTCGACGCGATCACCGGTGAAGGACTGGGCCTCGCGGCACAGCAGGCTCCCCTGCTGGCGGGCGCCATCGCCGACGGCCGACTGCCGCAGTACGGCGCGGCGCAGCGTCGTCAGCGCCGCGTTCCGGAGACGCTCACCGAGATGACGCTGCTGCTCGCCCGCTGGCCCCGGCTGCGCCGACGCACGCTGCGCTCCTTCGCCCGCAACCCGCAGGGCTTCTCGGAGTTCCTCGACGTTCTATCGACGGGGGAGCCGACCGTCGCAGCGCTCGCGCGGCCGGGCGTCAAGCTGCTCGGGTCGCTGCTCAGGGCCTGAAACAGCGCTCAACCTGTGCCGAGCAGCTCTTCGCGCAGCGCCGACGCTTCGGGCGGCAGCGCGGTGACGAACTCCTCGCGGTCGAGGCAGTCCGCGAGCGCCGGCGGCAGGACCACGGGCCGGCCGGTCGCCCGCTCGACGACGTTCGCGAACTTCGCCGGATGCGCCGTCGCGAGAACGACGCCCGTGGCGCCCGGCGGTACCGCCTTCTCCAGTGCGAGATAGCCGACCGCCGTGTGGGGATCGAGTACGTACCCGGTGCGCTGAAAGACGGCTGCGATCGTCTCCAGAGTGAGCTCGTCGTCGACGGAGACGCCGGCCACGTCCTTACGGAGCGCCTCCTCGTCGCCTTGGTAGAGATGGAGGATGCGGTCGAAGTTGCTCGGAGCGCCGACGTCCATCGCGTTCGACAGCGTTCTCACGGACGGTCGAGGCTGGTACGGGCGGCCGTCGAGGAACTGTGGCACGACGTCGTTGGCGTTCGTCGCCGCGACAAAACGGCAGGGTAGACCGAGGCGGCGGGCGAAGAGGCCGGCAGTGAGGTTGCCGAAGTTGCCGCTCGGTGTGACGATCCGCAAATCGATCGACCAGGGGTCGAGACCCTGTTCTGTCAGCTCGTGCAGGAGGTGCAGGTAGTAGAACGACTGCGGCAGCAGCCTGCCGAGATTGATCGAGTTGGCCGAGCCCAACGGTCTGCGTGCTCGCAGGTCGGCGTCGGCGAAGCACTCCTTGACCATCCTCTGGCAGTCGTCGAAGGTTCCGTCGACGGCGAAGGAGCGCACGTTGCCGCCGATCGTCGTGAACAGCTTCTGCTGCGCTTCGCTCACCTTCCCGTGGGGAAAGAGGACCGCTACGTCGAAGCCCTCGAGGCCGGCGAAGGCGTGAGCCACCGCGCTGCCGGTGTCGCCGCTCGTCGCGACCAGAATCGTCAGTCGTTCGTGCGACGGGGGCTGTAGGGCGCGCATCAGCCGGGCCATGAAGCGCGCGCCGACGTCCTTGAAGGCGAGCGTCGGGCCGTGGAAGAGCTCCAGTACGTAGTGGCCTTCTTCGACCGGCACGAGAGGGATCTCGAAGTCGAGCGTGTCGTGAATCAGCGACTCGACCGCGGTGGGTTCGAGAGCGTCGCGGAGCAGATGCCGCGCGACGACGGTGGCGGACTCAGGAAGCGGCAGCGGCGCGAGGCGTCGAAGATCCGCCTCCTCGAGAGGATCGAGCTGCCGCGGCATGTAGAGGCTGCCGTCCGGTGCAAGTCCGGTGTAAAGAGCCTCGGCGAGGTCCGTCTCAGGACAGGTGCCGTCCGTCGAAATGCACCGCACTACGACTCCTCGATCACGTGCGCGCCGCGACAGGGCAGAGACGAGACGAGCAGATCGCGCTCGATCTCGGCAGAGAGGGCAGCGTTCATGGCTCCGGCAACGCTCTTCGCGCTCTCTTTGCCGAGCGCCAGGGCGAAGATCGCTGGACCGCTTCCGGACAGACTGCAGCCGAGCGCCCTCGCCTCCAGGGCGGCGGCCTGAATGCGAGCGAAGTCGGGAACCTGGGGTCCTCGGACCGGCTCGGCCACAACATCGATGAGACATCGCGACAAGAGCTCGGCGTCGCCCTTGTACAGCGCCGCGACGAAGCCACCGAGGTTGGCCCACTGCTGAATCGCCTGCGGCAGCTGCACCGTGTCGCCGAGCAGGCGCCTCGATTCGGCGGTGTTGATGGGCACGTCGGGTCGCAGAACGACACAGTGCAGATCTTCGAGGCAGGGCAGCAGCACGATGTCCGGCTCGGGATCGAGGCTTCGCACGAGAAGCAGATCGCCGAGGAGCGATGGTGCGACGTTGTCGGCGTGGCGTGCGCCGCTCGCGATCTGCTCACCTTCGAGCGCGCATTCGAGAAGCTCGGCTGACGGGAGCTCCGTACCGAGCAGCCGATCGACGGCGACGACTGCCGCGACGGCGGATGCCGCGCTCGATCCCAGCCCGCTGGACAGAGGCATCTTCTTGAAGATCTCGAGCTCGACGGCAGGCGCTTCGGTGGCCCTCGACTGCACTGCGAGCGCCGCCTTGCCCGCCGTGTTCTTCCCGGCCTCGAGCGGCAGCCGCCCACCCTCGCCGTGGATCGCTCGGATGGAGACCTGCGCGGAGCCGTCGACGCGACGAGCGATGACCTCGTCACCGACTCCGGCGATGGCGAAGCCGAGGGCATCGAAGCCGCAGCCGACGTTGGAAACGGAGCCCGGTGCGAAGGCGCGGACCTGCGAGAGCACTCCGGCCGATGGCGGACTCACGACACTCCCCGGCGGCGCATCGGCTTGGGCGGCGAGCGGCGCATCTCTCGCGCGGCGCGCAGCGCATCGCCGAGGACGCCCGCGGCGGTGACTGCAGTACCGGCTCCGGGTCCGCGAACGACGAGCGGTGTCGCGTCGTAGCGTCGCGTCGCGAAGGCGATCAGATTGTCGGTTCCGCTGAGTGCGAAGGCCGGGTGGTCGCCGGCGATCGACTGCAGACCGACCGTCGCTCGCTCGCCGTCGAAGCGCGCGAGGTAGCAGAGCTTCTCGTCGCGATCGCGGGCTGCTTCCACCTTCTGCCGGAACTCTTCGTCGAGATCTGCCAGGCCGCCGAGGAACTCCTCGACGCTGGCTTCGCCCGAGACGTCGACGAGAGGCTCGACGTCCAGGTCTCCGGGCTCGAGACCGAAGCCGGCGCCGCGCGCCAAGATCAGCAGCTTGCGTGCGACGTCCTGGCCAGAGAGGTCCTCGCGCGGATCGGGCTCGGTGTAGCCGGCCTGATGTGCCTCTCGCACCGCTGCCGACAGTGTCTCCCCTGCCAGCAGGCGATCGAGGACGAAGGCCAGGGTGCCGGAGAGCACGCCGTCGATGGTCTTTACCTCGTCCCCCGTGGTGACGAGGTCTCGGAGTGTCGACAGCACCGGCAGCCCGGCACCGACGGTGGCCTCGAGGTAGATGCCGTCAGCGGTGAACAGAGCGGCGCTCTTCTCGGAGCGGTCGGCGAAGCCCTTTTTGTTGGCTGCGACGACTCCGATTCCTGCCGCCAGAAGCTCAGGATAGAGCTCCGCGACGTCGTCCGAAGCGCTGCAGTCGATGAAGAGACGAGGTCCGTCGAGCTGGATCAGCTCGGCGGCGAGTGCTTTCGCGTCACCTTCCGCGCCGTGCTCCTCGAGAAAAGCGCGCCAGTCGGTGGGCCACTCACCTTCGAGCTCTCCACACCACGCACGACGCGAGCTTGCGGTTGCCACGACCTCGAGGTGCCGCGATGCGTGGGTCCCTGGACCCAGCTGTCGAAGCAGCTCCGATCCGACACCACCGACGCCGACGAGCCCGACGCGTACGCGTTTCGGCAGCTCGCCGAAGAAGGCACGGTGCACGACGCGCACCGCCCGGCCCTTCTGCGACCGATCGATGACCAGGGAGATGTTGCGCTCGGACGACCCTTGTGCGATCGCCCGCACGTTGATTCCACGCTCTCCGAGAACCCGGAAGACGCGGCCCGCGATCCCTGGCTCGCTGCACATGCCGGCGCCGACCGCTGCCACGACGGCACAGTCGTCTTCGACGATCAGCGGGTTGATGACGCCGGCGCGTCGCTCGAGTTCGAACTCGGCGTCGACCACCTGGCGGGCGCGATGGCTCTGCTGCGGGTCGATGGCGAAGCAGATGGAGTGCTCGGACGAAGCCTGGGAGATGAGGATGACGCTGATCTCTTTCCGGGCGAGGGCCTGGAAGAGGCGCCCGGCGGTCCCCGGGATGCCGATCATGCCGTCGCCTTCGAGACGCAGCAGACTGACGTGGTCGATCGCAGCGACGCCGACCACCGGGTTGCCCGGCACATCTTCCGAACGCTGCTCGACGATGCGCGTGCCGGGTGAGTCGGGCTCGAGCGTGCTGTGGATGGAGAGCGCGATGCCCGCGGCGCGCACCGGCTGCACCGTTGGTGGGTAGACGACTTTGGCGCCGAAATGAGAGAGCTCCATCAGCTCCTCGAAGCTCATCTGTCGAATCGATCGGGCTTCGGGAACGTCCCTCGGATCGGCGGTCAGCACGCCGTCGACGTCCGTCCAGATCTCGAGTGCGTCGACCTCGAGCGCAGCGGCGACGAGCGCAGCCGTCAGGTCGGAACCGCCGCGACCGAGATGGGTCGTCGCGCCGCGATCCGAGCGCGCGACGAAGCCGCTGATCACCGGTATCGACGGCGACTCGGAGCGGTCCGTCGAGGGAGTGAGTGCGGCCCGCAAACGCGCGAACGTAGGCTCCAGCAGGGCGCGCGCGCCGCCGAAGCGGTGGTGCGTCACGACGAGCTCGCGCGTGTCGTAGGCCTCGGCTCGGTGTCCTCTGGCACGAAGAGCGGCCGCGACGATCGGGGCCGACAGCAGCTCGCCGTAGGTGATGACCTCGTCGAGCGTGCGTGCCGAACTTTCCTGCAGGAGGTGGATGCCACCGGCGATCTTGCGCAGCCGGTCGAAGGCGTCGTTCAGGCGCTGTTGCTCGTCGGTCGATCCGGGAGCGAGAGCTTCGAGCGTGTCGACGTGCCGCTGTTCCAGCCGGGCCAGGTGACTGTAAGCCTCGTCGACGTCGGCGAGAGCCAGGGCCGGAAGGGCTTTGAGGTCGTCGGTGATGCCGCCGAGGGCCGAAACGACGACGGCCGGGGGACGAGCGTCGTCGAGCGACGCTTCGATGAGCTCGGCGACTCGTAGGATGCGGCTGGCGTCGCGCACCGACGATCCGCCGAACTTCAGCACTTTCATGGAAAGACGGGCTCCTTGGGGTGCGCAAGAGTACTACAGCTCCAGCGACCTTCAGAGCGCCGACGCGTCACTCGACAGACTTGGGTCGAAGCCAGGAGATCGCCCTCGGGAGGAGGTCGACGCGAACGGGAAGCTCGAGCGTCAGCGGGTCGCCGTCGACCTGCAGCGCGCCTGGTCCGCAACCGCCGAAATGGACGACGCTCGCGGGTCTCAGCTCGACATCGTGCAGGCGCGGATGCGTCGTCGTCAACACTCCCGCCGCGAAGCGGAGAAGCGCAAGCCGCCCGGAAGTCTCGAGCGAGACGACGTCGAAGAGTCCGTCGTCTGGCAGGGCGCCAGGGGCCATGCGACGTCGACCACCGTAGTGCTGGATGTTCTGCACGGCGACGAAGCGGGCAAGATCCTGGGTTCCGTCGACGGTGACGTCGATGGCCTCCTCGGCGTTGCCGACCCAGTGCTCGAGCGCGGTGAGTCCGATGCCCAGCCGGCCGAGCCTGCGTTTGCGCTCGGGCGGAGTCGCCGCCAGCACACGCGCGTCGAGACCGCGCGAGACCATCATCAGGAAGAGCTCCTCGCGCCCTTTGCCATCGCGCAGCCGGCCGACGTCGAGTCTCGCGGAGGCCCAGCTCTGGCGGAGCGCACTCGCCATCGGGCCCGCGAGGCGCGGAAGTCCGAGCGACAGTGGCAGCACGTTCGTCGTGCCACCTCCGAGGATGCCGAGGTGTACCGAAGAACCGACGAGGGAACTTGCGATCTCGCGGAAGGTGCCGTCTCCACCGAGCGCGAAGACGGTGTGGAGTCGCTGCTCCCGGGCTCGCTCGGCGAGCTCCTTCGCCTCTTCGGCGTGCCGCGTCACGGCCACCTCGAGGTCGAAGCCGGCGCCTCGCAGATCGCTCGCAACGGCTTCGAGTCGCGGTCCGGGTCGCTCACCGTCGACGAAGCGGCCGCCGCCCGCCCGTGGGTTGGCGATGAGAAGCGCGGCGTTCGTCACGCCGGTCAGAAGAGTCGCGGCGACTCGGGACCGTTGAATGGGACGCCGAGATGCTCGTAGGCGCGGCGAGTCGCAACGCGGCCGCGCCGCGTGCGCTGCAGAAAGCCCTCTTGGATCAGAAAGGGCTCGTAGAGATCTTCGAGCGTGCCCTGATCCTCGCCGACGGCCGCCGCGAGCGCTTTGACGCCGGCCGGGCCTCCGTCGTAGTGCTCGATGAGCGTACCCAGGATCTTGCGGTCGACCTCGTCGAAGCCGAAGCGGTCGACTTCGAGAGCTTCGAGAGCACGGCGGGTCGTTGCCAGGCTGACGCGCGTCTCCTGGGCGACTTGAGCGAAGTCGCGGACGCGGCGCAGCAGGCGGTTGGCGATGCGGGGCGTGCCCCTGCTGCGCTGCGACAGCTCTGCGGCCGCATCGTCGTCGATGTCGACTTCGAGAATGCCGGCCGAGCGCAGGACGATCTTGCAGAGATCGTCCGGCGAGTAGAAGTCGAGCCGGTTGACGATGCCAAAGCGAGCGCGCAGCGGCTCGGTGATCAGGCCGGCCCGCGTCGTGGCGCCGACGAGCGTGAAGCGCGGCAAATCGATCTTGAAGGTCTTGGCGCCCGCACCCTGTCCGATGACGAGATCGAGCTGAAAGTCCTCGAGGGCGGGATAGAGGATCTCCTCGACCGTCGGCCCGAGGCGGTGGATCTCGTCGATGAAGAGCACGTCGCCCGGTTCGAGGTTGGTGAGGATCGCCGCGAGGTCGCCGGCGCGCTCGAGCACCGGTCCGGAGGTCGAGCGCAGCGGCGCTCCCATCTCGTGGGCAACGATGTTGGCGAGCGTCGTTTTGCCGAGTCCCGGAGGCCCGAAGAGCAGCACGTGGTCGAGCGACTCACCGCGCGCCTTCGCCGCTTGGATGAACACCTCGAGGTTGTCGGTGATCTTGCTCTGGCCGACGTAGTCGGCGATGCTCTGCGGCCGCAGCGTCGCTTCGACGCCGAGGTCGTCGGCATGCGCCTGCCCGGAGAGCAGCTCGCGATCTTCGTCGTCCGGCAAGTCTTCGTCGTCCCAGGGGTCGTCGACAGTCACGGTCATCGTGAGGCCATCATAGCGGCCGGCGAGGGTGCCCTACCGCGGGCGCCGCTAGGCTCGCGACAAGCTCTGCAGGGCGCGCTTCAGCAGATCCTGAAAGGAGGCGCCCTCTCCCAGCTCCTTGGCGACCTTCTGCACCGCGCGCTCGGCGACGTTCTGGCGGTAGCCGAGGTTGACCAGCGCCAGAACGAGGTCGGTTTGCGAGCCCGCTGGAGTGCCGCCCTCGGTGGGACGCTCGGCGCCGGCCTCCTCGACCATCTCTCCGGCCTTGTCGCGCAGCTCCACGACCATGCGCTCCGCCGTCTTCTTGCCGATGCCGGGAATGCGGGTGAGCGTGGCCACGTCACCGCCAGCGAGGGCCTGCAGCACCTCGAGCGGCGCCATACCGGAGAGCACCACCTGAGCGAGCTTCGGGCCGATCCCGCTGACCGCGATGAGTCTCTCGAAGAGCGCCTTCTCCTCGGCGGTGAAGAAGCCGAAGAGCTCGAGGGCATCCTCGCGCACGTGCGTGTGGATCTTGAGGGCGACGTCGCCTTCCGGCAGCCCGTCGGGACGACTCGGTGCCAGTGCGTAGTAGGTCGACAGAGGAATGCGGACCTCGTAGCCGACGCCGCCGACGTCGAGCACGAGGCGATCCGTCTCGAACTCCAGGACGCGCCCATGGAGGTGCGCGATCAAGGAAGCGATCCGCGAACGGGAAGTCGGTGGCCCGGTGCCCTGAAGGGGATCAGGAGTCGCCCAGCTGACCGCCCAGATCGAACATTTCGATCATCTGCGGCGTGAAGCGCACGTCGAGGTCTTCCAGTTTCGTCTGAATCCAGGAGCCGACGATCGTTGCCGTACGATTCGCTCGCTCCTGTTCGCTCGTCGTGTTCTTGCTGGCAGCAAAGGCGACCGGGTCGAAGCGCTTGCGCTCGCTGACCTCGAAGATCATCGCTCCTGTGACGCTGCGCAGCGGCCCGCCGATGTCTCCGGTGTCGAGAGCCAGAGCCGCTTCGGCAAGATCGTCGACGCCCGGAACGGCGGCAAAGGACTCGAGAGCACCGAACTCGCTGCTCTCCTGCACGTCGAGTCCGAGCTCCTCAGCGGCTTCGTCGAAGGTCAGCTCCTCCGCGGCGAGGCGCGTCTGTACCGCCGCCAGACGGTCTTCCGCGAGGTCGTTCTGACGTTCGGCGACCAGGGCGCCACGCACGTCGTCTCGTACTTCGTCGAGGGCCGGGATCCGCGGTTCCTGCACCTCGAGGACCTGTCCGAGAGCCCAGCCGCTGGCCAGCTCGATCGGCTCCGTGAGAGCGCCGGTCTCGGCGTCGAAGAGGGCCGTGGCCAGCTGCGTCGACCGTCCCAGTCCGGGGAGATTGTCGGTGAGTGCGAAGGGATCGAGAATCTCGAGCGCGACGCCCTCTTCCTCGGCGAGGGCTCGAAGAGCCTCTTCACCGACCGGAGGCGAGCCGGCGACGCGGGTCGAGAGGGCCTGGGCGCGGTTCTCCGCCTCGGTGCGGGCGCGCTCGTTGAGCATGCGCACGAGAATGCGGTTGGAGACCTCTTCGTAGGGCTGAACGCCGCCGTCGCGCCGCGCGATGATCTCGATCAGGTGGAATCCGGTGCGGGCACCGAGCTGATTCTCGATCGGCCCGACGATCTCACCTTGAGAGCCACCGAAGGCGGCGAGCTCGAAGGGCTGGGTCATCCGGCCGCGCGGGAAGAAGCCGAGGTCGCCGCCCTGGGGTTTGGAGGCTTCGTCCTCCGAAACCTGCTGTGCAATCGCACCGAAGTCTTCACCGGCGGCAACGCGTGCTTTGATCGCTTCGAGCTCGGCGCGCGCCTCGTCTGCCGTCCGCTCCTCGTTGACGAAGAGGAGGATGTGGCGGGCGCGAACCTGCTCTTCCTGGGTGAACTCGCCCGGGTTCGCATCGAAGTAGGCGCGAACTTCTTCGTCGGGGATGTCGAGCTCGGCGCGCACGCTGTTGACGTTGACGCTCAGGTAAGCGGCGCGGCGACGCTCGGGGAGCTCGTAGTCGCTCTGGTTCTCGTCGAAGTAGGTGGCGATGTCGGCGTCGCTCACTTCGACCTCGTCGGCGAGCGTCGAGCCGTCGAGAGAGACGTAACGAACCTTGGCGCGCTCGGCATCGTCGCGAGCGCTCTGCTCCAGATCGCTGTCGGAGACCCAGGCGGTGTCGGCGAGGATCGTGCGGAATTTGTTTTCGACGAGGAACTCCCGCTGTCGGGTCTCGAACTCGTCGACCGAGAGGCGGTTGCGCTGCAGGATGCGGCGGTACTCGTCCTCACCGACGAAGCCGCCGGTCTCGTTCTGGAAGGCGGGGTCCAGGAGGATCCGCTCGCGCAGTTCGCCCGAAGTCGCACCGAGCCCGAGCGCTGCGGCGTCTTCGCGCTGGATCTTGTTGGCGACGACGCGGTTCACCGCTTGCACCGGCAGATTCAGCTGATCCTTCAGCTGGTCGAAGACCTCTCCATAGGCTCCGCGGAACTGCTGCTCCAAGGCGCTGTAGCTGTTCTGCACCTCGGCGAAACTGATGTCGTAGTCGCCGACCGTGGCGGCGGTGTCGGCCGAGGAGCCGACGCGGTCGTTGTTCGAGTAGTCGGTGAAGACCAGGAGAACGAAAACCGCAATGACGATCCAGAGGATCGGAGCGAAACGCTTCAGATTGTTGCGAAAGACATTGAGCATTGGGGAACCCTCAGCGGGGGTGGGAGTGCGAGTCGGTGAAGAGCGGCAGTGTACCAACGGCTCCGAGGTTCGGGCAACCGGCGGCGAGCAGTCCGAAGCAGGACAGACCCCTGATTTTTCTGGGGTTTGCAAGAGGCGCAGACCTTCAAACCAGAGACGATCTTCGATATCTTCGACGATACTCTCGGCACAGCGCGCAAGGCGCCTCGCCGCAGACCCCCGACCGACGCTCCGGCCATGAGTACGAATCCCTCGAATCCACGCAGTCGCCGCCAGGAGGACTGGTACACGCTGTCGGTGGAGAGCGTCCGGCTCTGGCTCGGCGTCGCCGTCTTCGTTCTGACCCTCGTCGGTCTCTTCTTTGGATTCCGACAGTGGCGTGAGTTTCGGGTCGAACAGCAGGCACACGAGTGGGTGTCGCGAGCACGCACTGCTTCCGATGCCCTCGTCGGTCAGGATGGCCTGACCGAGTTTCGCTCGCTCTTCGATACGGGGAGGGCTCTCCTGGGCGAAGCCTCCTCGGCGCTGCAGGACCGCGACTTCGTGCGCGCCAGCGCGCTTGCCGAAGAGAGCTGGGAGAACTTCGACTCCATCAGCAACCGCCTGCGGGCTGAAGGAGCCGTGGCCTGGTTCGTCGGCATCGAGGGAGACGTGCGCTACCGCAAGGGCGAAGAGGGTGAGTTCCAGAGGGCCTATCCCCAAGGGCTGCTTTCCGAGGGGGACTACGTTCGCTCGGGTAACCGCGCTTCGGCTGAGATCCACTTTCGCAAGGAGCAGGCGCGCTTCACACTGCGTCCCGGCTCGTTGATCAAGCTGTCGGATCGGCGGCCCGGCAGTGGCTCCTCCCTCGGTTTCGTCGAGTACGGCTGGGTCGCTCTGGATACCTCCGGTGCGCGCAGCGGCGTCGACACGCCAACCTCGAAGCTCGAGGTGGGCGTCAACTCGAGCGCTTCGATCGCTCTCGATGACGACGGCAACACCTCGAGGGTTCGCGTGCGTCGCGGTACGGCCAGCGTCACGTCGGCCGCCAGCGGCGAGGTGCGGCAGCTGGGAGAACTGCAGCAGGTCAGCCTCACCGCGGACACCTTCTCCGACATTCAGCCGCTGCCGGGCCTTGCTCTGCTCGAGCGGCCCGAGGACAACCAGACGGTGAACATCGACGCGACCGATCGCTTGGAACTCGCCTGGCGCGAGGTCTCCGGCGCTCGGCGCTATGCACTTCAGGTCTCGCGCAGCCGCCTCTTCGGCGACAACATCATCGATACGGACCAGCGGATCCAGCCCGCGGCGACGCTCGGTTTGGCCGAGCAGGGCAGCTACAGCTGGCGCGTTGCGGCCTACAACGCCTCCGGCACGCTGGGGCCCTGGAGTGAGCCGAGGACCTTCCGCGTCGCCTCTTTCCGCAATCTGGCGATCGAAGGCGACGACGTACCGCCGACGATCGAAGTCGATGTGGTGATGAACGGCAACATCGCGATCCTCACCGGGCGGTGCGAGCCCGGCTCCAAACTGGAGGTCAACGGCGAGTCCATCGAGCTCGCTGCCGACGGCACCTTTTCCACGTCTCAAGTGGTCTTCGAGACCGGCCAGGTGCCGCTCGTGTTCCGGGCGCGAGATGCCGCCGGCAACAGTTCGACGGCCCGCCGCTGGGTCTACGTGGACGAGAGCTGAGACCCCGTGGTACAACCCGCCTAGCCGCCCCCAATCCGAGCGGGCGTTCCACCCCGACCCGAGCGCTGCCGAGCTCTCCGAGACCCGACGATGTCCATGCGATCTCTTTTCCTCAACTGGTTTTCCAACGACCTGGCGATCGATCTGGGCACCGCGAACACTCTGGTCTTCACGCGCAGCGGCGGCATCGTGGTTCGCGAGCCCTCCATGGTCGTGATCAACAAGCGCACGAACCGGATCGAGGCCGTCGGCAAGGAGGCCAAGGAGATGCTCGGTCGTACGCCCGGCAACGTGCAGTCGGTGCGCCCGATGAAGGACGGCGTCATCGCTGACTTCGAAGTCACCGAGCAGATGCTCAAGTACTTCATCCGTCAAGCGCACGGCGGACGGCGCTTTCCGGCACGGCCGCGCATCGTCATTGGCGTTCCTTCAGAGATCACGCCGGTCGAGAAGCGCGCCGTCAAAGAGTCGGCAATGAGCGCCGGGGCAGCCGAGGTCTTCCTCGTCGAGCAGGCGATGATGGCGGCGATCGGAGCGGGTCTACCGATCACCGAGCCCTCGGGCAACATGGTCGTCGACATCGGCGGCGGCACGACCGATGTCGCCGTCATTTCGCTGTCCGGAACCGTCTACTCGCGCTCGGTGCGCGTCGCCGGCAACGAGATGGACGCGGCGATCATCCAGTACCTGAAGCGCAAGTACAACCTGCTGATCGGCGAACGCTCGGCCGAGCAGATCAAGATCGAGATCGGCTCGGCCTACCCTCTCAAGGAGGAGATGCGACTCGAGATCAAGGGTCGAGACCTGGTCGAAGGCGTTCCACGCACACAGGAGATCTGCGACGAGGAGATTCGCGAGGCACTCGCCGAACCGGTCTCGACGATCGTCGAAGTCGTCCGCATGGCCCTCGAGCGCACTCCTCCCGAGCTCTCGGCCGACATCATGGACAAGGGCATCGTGCTCTCCGGCGGCGGCGCCCTGTTGCGCAGCCTCGATCAGCGCCTCCGCGACGAGACCGGGCTGCCGGTCGTGCCGGCCGAGGATCCGCTCGCGTCGGTTGTGCTCGGCACCGGAAAACTGCTCGAGAACATGGACCTTCTGAGGAAGGTCCAGATTCACTGAGCACGCACTGAGGACGAGAGTGTCGGCCGTGCGCTCAGCCGTCGTGCCAGCCGAATGCGGGCTTCGACGTGTCTGAGCGCCGCGCGGTTGCACTGCTGATCATCGTTCTGTTGGCGCAGCTGGGCCTGGTCAGCGCTCAGGTGCCGGATCGCACGGTCGACGACGCCAGCGCTCTGGAGGGAATACTCCTGCGTGTCACCGCACCGGTGGCGCAGCTCGTATCGGGCTCGATGGAACGAACGACGGATCTTCGCACCCGCGTACAGACCATGACGTCGCTGCGTCGTGAGAACGAGCGTCTGCGCGACGAAGTCCTGGGGCTGCGCCAGGAGCGCGCGCGCCTCCAGGGCATCGAAGAGCGTCTCGATCTGCTGCTCGAAGCGGTCGACTACGAGCCGCCGGTCGAGGGAGACCTGGTCGTCGCCGACGTCGTCCTCGTCGATCACAACGCCTTCCGCAAGAGCTTGATCGCCTATCTGCCCGAGACCGCTCCGGAGGAGTTCGGCGTCGGTTCGCCGGTGACTACGGACGCAGGACTCGTCGGTCGGGTCTACTCGCGCAGCGGCAACCACATTCGAGTGCAGCTCATCACCGACCGCGCGTCGAGCGTCGGCTCGATGATCGGTCGCACGCGGCGCCAGGGCGTCGTGCGTGGAGACCTCGACGGCTTCCTGTCGCTCGACTACGTACCGCTGCAGGCGAGCGTACAGCCGGGCGATCGCGTCGTCACGGCCGGCATCGATGGCGTCTACTCACGCGGCATTCCCGTCGGCCAGGTGCTGGAGGTGAGCGACGGCGGTGAGCTCTTTCACAGCGTCCGCGTCGTGCCGGCGGTCGACTTCGGCCTGCTGACGCAGGTCTACGTACTCGAGCGCGCGCCCGAGCTGCCCGAGGGCATTCAGTGAGAGTCCTCCGCTTTCTCCTGGCGCTCGTCGCTGCTTTCGTGGTGTACGTCACCTTGACCCGCGTCTTCCCCTCGGCGGCGCGCGCCACCGACGTCTTCGGTCTGGTTCTCGTCTACTTCGCCATGAGCTCGGGAAGCGCCGGCGGACTTCTCTTCGGGATGGCGGCAGGCCTGGTGCACGATCTGGCCTCTTCGAGCCCGCTCGGACTCAACGGCTTTGCCGGCACGCTGGCCGGCTACTTCGTGGCGCGTGTCGCGCTCCAGATCGAGTCGACGCAGCTGTCGGTCGTCGGTGTCTTCTTCGCGCTCGGCGTCGCAGTGGAAGAGGCGGCCCGCGCGCTGCTGGTCTTTCTGTTCGTCGACGCGGCGAATCCTTCCGATCCCTTGTGGGTCGGTGCTCGGGTCCTCACCTCGGGCGCTCTCGGCCTGGCTCTGGTGATTCTGCGTCGCCGCCTGAGCGGCCGGCTCGAGCGCTGGCGCCAGATGCGGCGCGTGCGAATGCGTCTGGGCGACTCCTCTTGAGGCCGAGGCCTAAAGCTCGTCAGCTCAGCGCCTTGTGGCTCTTGCGGCCCTTTGCTACCTTCACAGGTTGCTGCTGACTCCCGCGTCCCCCTGGCATGACGACGTTCGACCATCGCGAAGGCCTCTATCTCGAAGAGCTTCAGGTACGCCTGCGTCGCCTCGCTTGGATCGCGGCGGCGTTCTTTGCAGCGGTCATTGCAGGCTACTGGTCGCTCCAGATCCTGGAGGCGAGCGAGTACCGCGCGCTGTCGGAGAACAACCGGCTGCGCAAGGGACCGATCAGCGCTCCACGAGGCCTGATCACCGACGTCGAAGGCCGTCGTCTGGTCGAGAACGTGCCGAGCTACCGACTTCATTTCGATCGCTCGGCGGCCGACGATCGCGACGCCAGCCTCGTCTTTGCAGCCAACGTTCTCGAGGTCGAGACGGAAGAGCTGCAGCGTCGTCTCGCCGAGGTTGGATCGGTCCCGGACTTCAAGCCCGTTCTTCTTGCGGAGGACCTGAGCCTCAACCAGGTCTCTCGTTTCGAAGTCGCGAGCCTCGAGCACCCAGAGTTCTCGATCGAAGTGCTGCACCGCCGTCTCTACCGCCACGGTGCACATACCGCTCACGTGCTCGGCTACCTCGGTGAGGTCACCGAAGAAGACCTGAGGGACCGCGAGCGTGGTCTGCGCTCCGGGCACCTGGTGGGTAAGAAGGGACTCGAGTACAACTTCGACGACGAGCTGCGCGGCAGCGACGGCGAACGTGTTCTGGTGGTCGACAGTCGCGGTCGACGCATCGACGAGTTCGTCGAAGCGCCGGCCACCGCGGGCGAGAACCTGGAGCTGACGCTCGATCTCGAGCTCCAGCAGGAAGCGGAAGAGGCGCTGGGCGATCGCGTCGGGGCCGTCGTCGCCCTCGATCCGCGCGACGGCGCGGTGCGGGTGCTGCTGTCCTCGCCCTCCTACGATCCGAACAAGTTCGCTCGTCGCCTGCAGAAGGACGAGTGGGATGCACTCGTTTCCTCGCCCTTCCATCCGCTCCAGAACCGCGCGATCCAGAACAGCTATCCGCCCGGCTCGGTCTTCAAGATCGTTCTGGCGATCGCTCAGCTGTCCGAGGGGCTCGACGCCTACGACAAGGTCTGGTGTGGCGGCTCGGTGCGCTTGCACGACCGTCGGCGACGCTGCCACCTGTCTCGAGGGCACGGCTGGGTCGACCTGCACGATGCGATCAAGCACAGCTGCGACATCTACTTCTACCAGAAGGGCCAAGAGCTCGGCATCGACAAGATCGCCGAGTACGCGCGCAAGCTCGGACTGGGCCAGCGGACGGGAATCGACCTCGACGGTGAGCGCGCCGGACTCGTTCCGGACGCCGCTTGGAGCCAGCGCGTTCGCAACACGCGCTGGTACCCGGGAGAGACCGTCTCCGTAGCCATCGGGCAGGGGCCGCTCCTGGTCACCCCTCTTCAGGCGGCGGTCATGCTGGCGGCGGTGGTCAACGGCGGTCGGCTCGTGACGCCCTACCTCGTCGACGAGCACGCCCAGGCGGCGAAGAACCTGCAGCTCGGCGAGGACGAGCTCGCCGAGGTCCGCCGCGCGCTCGAGGCGGTGGTCAACGATCTGGGCTCGGGCGCCTCGGCGCGGCTCGAAGCGGTGCGGATCGGCGGCAAGACCGGCACCGCCCAGGTGATCGAGCAGAAGACGTGGACGTCTTCGGATTCGCTGCCCTACGAGCACCGCGATCACGCGTGGTTCGCCTCCTATGCTCCGGCCGACGCTCCCGAGCTGGTGGTCGTCGTTTTCGTCGAGCACGGTGGCCAGGGTTCGCGCAGCGCAGCGCCCATTGCGAGAAAACTGTATGAGAGATACTTCGGCAGTCGGCGGCCTGACGCTTCCTGAGGAGCCCTCGCTCCTCGGCCGCGTACCGGGCGTCTTCTGGGCCGTCCTGAGCAGCACCTCCGTGCTGTCGCTCATCGGCGTCGTCACGGTACGTTCGGCGAGCGCCGAGCTCGCCATCGACTACCTGCCGCGTCAGCTCGCCTTCCTGGCCCTGGGCTGTCTTGCGCTTCTGCTCGGCACCTTCGTCAACTACCGGGCGCTGATGCGCTGGGCGACGCCCCTCTACCTCTTCGGTCTGCTCGCGATCACTCTGATCCTGCTTTTTGGCCACGAGGCGGGCGGCGCTCGCAGCTGGGTGGGCATCGCCGGTCTCGGCGGTCAGCCGTCGGACCTCGCCAAGATCACCACCGGCCTGTTCCTGGCGCGCTATCTGGCCGGGGTCCGTCAGGGCTACCTGGAGCTCCCGCACCTTCTCGTCTGCGTCGCCATCATCGCTCCACCGATGTTTCTGATCGCGCTGCAGCCGGACTACGGCGGAGCCGTCATGTTCCTGCCCATGTTCGGCGGCATGACGCTGCTTGCCGGGGTTCGTCCGCGTCTCATGGCGCGCATGGCGCTCGTCGGCGTCGTGCTGTTGGCCGGCATTTGGGTTTTCGGCACCCAGGACTACCAGCGTGACCGCGTTCTCAGCTTTCTTTCGCCGGACCGCGACCCGCTGGGCGACGGCTATCAGGTCCGCCAGAGCAAAATCGCGGTCGGCTCGGGCGGCGTTCTCGGCAAGGGCTACATGCAGGGAACGCAGAGCCAGTTGAGATTCCTGCCGGCGCGTCACACCGACTTCATCTTCGCCGTCCTCGCGGAGGAGCGCGGGTTCGTCGGCGTTGGCCTCGTCCTGTTCTTCTACATCGTGTACTTCGCGGGCGGCGTCAAGATCGCGTCCCGGGCGCGGGATCGCGAGGGTGTGCTGCTGAGCTCAGGACTCCTGGCCGTTCTCTGCACCTATGTTCTTTACAATAGTGCGATGGTGATCGGCCTCGTGCCCGTCACCGGCATCCCGATTCCCTTCCTGAGCTACGGCGGATCGTTCACTCTCTTCACCTTTTTCGTCACGGGCCTCGTGCTGAACGTCGAGCGACGACGCTACGTGAATCGCTGAGCGACGCGCTCGCCGGACAACCCCCATGACCCAGAAAGCAACAGCGCCTGAACGGCGGCGCGAGCCGGCCACCGTCGCGCGCAAGATGCTCGTCGAGAGCGACCCTCATCAGACGCGCATCGCCGTGCTCGAGAACGATCGTGCGGTCGAGATCTTCGTCGAGCGCAAGACCCAGCGCGGCGTCGTCGGCAACATCTACAAGGGGCGGGTGACCCGAGTCCTGCCCGGTATGCAGGCGGCATTCGTCGACATCGGTTTGGAGCGCGACGCGTTTCTCTACGTCAGCGACGTGGTCGAGGTCGGCGCCGGCAGCCTCGATGAGGACGAACAGATCTCGTCCCTGGGCGGGGGGCAGGAACCGGACGCCGAGCCCGCCGAGCCGCGCATGCGGTCCATCGACGAACTCCTCAAGGATGGACAGGAGCTCGTCGTCCAAGTGACCAAAGATGCGCTGGCCAACAAGGGTGCTCGAGTCACTACGCACATTACGCTGCCGAGTCGCTATCTCGTGCTGCTTCCCACGGTGCAGCATGACGGCATCTCGCGTCGCATCGAGGATGAGGCAGAGCGTGAGCGTCTGCTGCGGGTTCTGGACAGCGTTGCCGTGGATCGGGCTGGCCTGATCGTGCGCACCGCCGGCGAAGGTCAGGATCTCGAGAGCTTTTTCGAAGACCGGAACTACCTGATCGATCTCTGGGGTCGCATCCGTCGTTCAGCCGAGAAGGTGCGCGCACCCGTTCTGGTGCATCAGGATCTCGATCTGGCGCTGCGCGTCGTGCGCGACGTCTTCAATCACGAGTACTCGGTTCTCTGGGCCGACGGCGAAGAGAGCTATCAGCGCATCGTCGAGTTTCTCGACCACGTGCAGCCGGCGCTCGTTGGTCGGGTCAAGCTCGACCGTGAAGAGGCGACGCTCTTCGATCGTTTCAAGGTCGAAGATGAGATCGATGCTGCCCTCGCCAGCAAGGTCTGGCTCAAGTCGGGTGGCTATCTGGTGATCAACCAGACGGAGGCTCTGGTCGCGATCGACGTCAACACCGGTCGCTACGTCGGGCAGACGAGTCTCGAGCAGACGGTGCTGCGCACGAATCTCGAGGCGGTGCGCGAGATCGTCCGCCAGATCAGGCTTCGTGATCTCAGCGGCATCATCATCATCGACCTCATCGACATGGATGAGGAGGACCACCGCCTCGAAGTCTTCGAGGCCTTCGAGAGCGAGCTGCGTCTCGACCGAGCCAAGAGCAAGGTGCTCAGCATCTCGGAGTTCGGACTCATCGAGCTGACGCGTAAGCGCAGCCATGCCAATCTCGAGAGGAGCCTGACGAGGCGCTGCCCCTACTGCCAGGGCCAGGGGCGCATCCTGACCCTGTCGACGATCTGCTTCAAGATCCGTCGCGAGGTGCTGCGGTTGATGCGCTCGGGTGCGCCGGTGCGCGAGCTGCTGCTGCGCGTGCATCCGGAGGTGGCTGCCGCGCTGCAGACGGAGGAGCGCCCGATTCTCGAAGAGCTTCAAGGGTCCCTCGGGTCGAACATCCTGGTGCAGGGAGACGCGGAGCTGCACCATGAGAGCTTCAGCCTGACGGACGTATGAGCGGCTTCGGAGCGACGAAGCCGCTGGTCGTCGACGACCTGCATGGAGAGGTTGCGGAGCGCTACGCGGGGCTCGACTGGCGCTCCATTCTGGAGCCGCTCGTCGATGCTGGCAGCGCCAAGACGACGCTGCACTGGGGGCGGAACTATCTGTACGTTGCCGAGCTGAGCACGCCGGACGAGACGTTCGACGTGGTCGTCAAGCAATTCCGTCACGACAGTCTCAAACCGCGACTGCGGCGCGCGATGCGCGGCACCAAAGCGGCACGCTCGTGGCAATCGGCGGAAGCGCTGACGGAGGCCGGACTGGCCACGCCGGAGCCCGTGCTCTACGTCGACCACGCCGAAGCCGACGGTCCGGCGTTCTACGTCTGTCGCTACGACGAGGACCGCATGGAAGCGCGCTACCTGCTGCGCGCGCTCAACGCCGACCGTGCTTCGGAGGAGTTCCCGGATCTCGACGCGGCCCGCTTTCTCGGCTCTCTGGGTGCAGCGCTCGGTCAGCTCCACGATGCCGGCATCTGGCATCGCGACATGACGAGTGGCAACGTGCTGCTTTCGCCCACGGCCTTCTCGCACGCCCAGGTCGATCCGGGGACGGCACCGCCTCTGACCTTCATCGATCTCAGTCGGGCGCGCTGCGGGCGGTCGCTGTCGCTCAGCGAGCGCATGCGCGATCTCTCGCGCATGCCGATCTTCCGTGCAGAAGATCAGCAGATCTATCTCGATGCCTACTTCGAGCGCGCCGGACTCTCGAAAGCGTCTCGGTCGCTGGGCGTCGGGCTCTACCGCTTCTACCATCGCTCGTTTCTGCTCAAGAACTCGACGAAGAAGACGGTGCGCGGCGGTCTCCGCAGCGTGCTCGAGACCGTGCTGCCGCGGCGCTCTGCTCACACGCACATCCCCGAAGCCGATGCGAGCGCCTCGCGCCGCGACAAGATCGTCTGGGACAACCTTTCGGATCAACCCCACCAGCACGCGAGCCGCTTCGAGAAGACGCTGGTGCGTCTCGGCGACAGCCCCCGCCATCTGTCGACCGCAGCGGCCGTCCTGACCGGAGCGCCGCAGATCCGCAGACGATTCAAGGAGATCGTGCGCGAGCCGCGGATCGGCGCGCCCTTCGTCGGCGCCGGAGTGGCGCTGCGTCCCTACCCTGGGGATCGCGAGGGCCTTCTTTCGGCCGTCGAAGATCTGGGAGTGCGACATGCGCTCCTGCGCCTGCATCCGTGGGAGGACGAGCACGAGGAAGAGCTCGTGCTGGCCCGCGAGCTCGAGCAGCGCGGTATCGAGCTTTCCTTTGCGCTCCCTCAGAATCGAGTCTTGGTGAAGGATCCCGAGCGCTGGCGCGCGTCGGTCCGGCGGCTCGCGACGACCTTCGCGCCGTTCGGTCGCGCCTTCCAGGTCGGGCAGGCGATCAACCGCTCGAAGTGGGGGGTCTGGCATCCAGGCGAGTATCTACAGCTCCTTGCCAGCGCAGCGGAAGAGCTGCGTGCCGCGCGTTCCGACGTGGAGATCCTCGGCCCGCCGATCATCGATTTCGAGTTTCACCTCCTCGTCGCCCTGCTGAGCTCGAAGAACGAGGCGGCCCACTTCGACGCTGTCGCGAGCCTCCTCTACGTCGATCGCCGTGGCGCGCCCGAGAACCTCCAAATGGGACTCGACACGGTCGGCAAGGTCGAGCTGCTGAAGAGCATTGCCGAGACGTCACGCAACTGCCCTAGTGGCCGCGTCTGGATCACCGAGATGAACTGGCCGCTGCGCGAGGGTCCGCATTCGCCGGCGGGTCGCGACGTCGCGGTCGGAGAAGACGAGCAAGCGGACTACCTCGTGCGCTACTACGTGCTGGTGCTCGCGACGGGCCTGGTCGAGAGGGTCTTCTGGTGGCAGCCGATCGCCAAGGGCTACGGGCTGATCGATCCGACCGGTGATTCGCTGCGCCGCCGGCCTTCGTTCTACGCGCTGCGCGATCTCCTCCGGCATCTGCGCGGGCGCACCTACGCTGGCCGCCTCGACAGTGCCGAAGACGTTCACCTTCATCGCTTTGTCGGAGACAACGCGAGTCAGGTCCTGGTTGCCTGGACGACCGCGTCGGAGCGCCGATCCTTCGAGCCGCCCGGCGGCTTCGTGGCGCTGCAGGAGATCGGTGGAGATGCTCGCCGGGTCGATGGAACTCTGGAGCTCGGCCGCCGGCCGATCTTCCTGCTCAGCGAAGAGGCGGTCAGCGCGGCGTGATGGCGCCTCGTCAGTCGAGGTCGAAGGGTCGGGGCGGCGGAGCGTCGTCCGGTTCTTCTTCGGCCTTGCGCAAGGCTTCGGCGAAGCGCTCGTCGAGAACGCGATCGCGATCGGCCATCGCCGCCTTCTCCTGCTCGAAGAGCTGTTCGGCGCGCGCCTTCTGCCGATCGAGATCGGCGAGCAGATCCTCGAAGTCGGCGCCGCCCGCGACCGGCGCCTCTGCGGCCGTGTGGGAGATCACCGCTCCCGTCTCGCGATCGATGGCGAGCTGCGCTTCGCAGCAGGGACAGTCGACCTGCAGGCGGCTGCGGTCGCTCATCGCTGGCTTCTCGCGTCCATCGCGTTGGAGGTTAGCACCACGTCACCGCGCGAAATGTCCGGTAGGAGCCATAGAATCGCCCGGATCGGCCCTCTGGCGCGGCACCTCCTCCGTCGCGAAGACGTGCGGTAGCGCAGGAGGGCACGAAGGCGCCAGGCCGCGGCGCACTGCTGCGAAGACTCCGTCGACGTCACTATGAAGACACTCAGAACCGTGCTGCGCTATCGCGGCTTGCTCGTCGCCCTCACCGGCCGCGAGCTCAAGGCGCGTTATCGCGGCAGTGCTCTGGGCTTTCTCTGGTCTCTGGCCAACCCGCTGCTTCTGCTGGCCGTCTTCGCTGCGGTTTTCGGCCTCTTCCTCGGGCCTCGCGCGGGAGACGCGAGTGCCCCGCACCCCTTCGTGCTCTTTTTGGTGTGCGGCCTCTTCCCCTGGATCTGGACCAACAACACACTGCTCGAGGGAACGCAGTCGCTGTCCTCGAACGCCGGTCTCATCCGCCGCGCTTCGTTTCCGCTCGAGATCCTGCCGGCGGTGACGGTGTCGGCGCAGCTCGTGCACTTTTTGCTGGCGCTTCCGATCCTCGTCCTCGCTCTGGTCCTCGGCAGGCTCCTCGGTTACTCGGTCCTCGGACTGCCGTCGCTGTTGGTTCCGGTGGCCATCGCTCTACACCTGTTGATGCTCAGCGGCATGGTCCTGGGGCTCTCTTCGCTGAGCGTGCACTTCAAGGATGTGCGTGACCTCCTGGCCAACGTTCTGCAGCTCCTGTTCTTCCTGGCGCCGATCATCTACTCGATCGAGTTCGCCGGTCGCTACGGACGCTGGCTGCACTTGAATCCATTCACCCCGTTCACGTTGGCCTATCAGAGCCTTCTCTACGGAGGCACGCTGCCGCCGGCGACGATCTGGCTGGAAATGGCCGGCTGGTCGGTGCTGAGCTGGCTCCTGGGCAGTTGGATCTTCACGCGACTGCGCGAGACCGTGGCGGAGGCCGTATGAGCGCGATTCGCGCAGAGGGGCTCAGCAAGCTCTATCGGCGGACATCGGCGGGTTTCAAGATGCGCACCCTCAAGAGTGCTCTGCTCGACCGCAGCCTGGTGCGGGGACTGCGCCCCGGTGAGGCCGTGACGGCGATCGAGAGTCTGTCGTTCGAGGTCCCGGCCGGCGAAGCCTTCGGCGTCATCGGCGGCAACGGCTCGGGCAAGTCGACGCTCCTCAAGCTCGTCGCCGGACTCCTGCAGCCGACGTCGGGAAAGCTCGCCGTCGACGGGCGCGTTGCGGCGCTGATCGAGCTGGGAGCCGGCTTCCATCCGGAGATCTCGGGGCGCGAGAACGTCTTCATCAACGGCTCGATCCTCGGCCTGAGCCGCAGCGACATCGAACGACGCTACGACGAGATCGTCGAGTTTTCCGGCCTTGGCGATTTCATCGAAGAGCCGGTCAAGAACTACTCGAGTGGCATGTACGTGCGCCTCGGCTTCGCCGTCGCGATTCACACGGATCCCGAAGTGCTGCTCGTCGACGAGGTCCTGGCGGTCGGCGATGAGCAGTTCGCTCATCGCTGCCTGGCCAAGATCGAAGAGCATCTCGGTCGCGGCCGCACGCTGATGGTGGTGAGCCACAGTCTCGATCTCGTGGAGAGCCTCTGCGATCGCGTGCTGTGGCTGGAGAAGGGGCACTCCCAGGGCGTCGGAGAGCCACGTCGCATGATTGACGCCTACCGGGAGCAGGTCGCGGCCGAAGAGGGCCGAGCGCACCTCGCAGAGAAGAAGCGCGACGAAGAGGAAGCGCCCGAGGATCGCTGGGGCTCCGGCCAGGCGCGGATCGAGTCGACGCGCCTGTTGGTCGGCGGGGAGGAGCGTTATGACTTCGCCACCGGCGACGCGGTCGCCTTCGAGATCAGCGCCCGCTGCGAGGAGCCCTTGGACGACTTCGTCTTCGGCGTCGCCGTCTCGACTCCGAGAGGCATGGAGTGCTGGGGTACGAACACGGATCTCGCCGGCTTCGAACCCGAGCGCTGGCAAGGGGCTGCGACCGTTCGTCTGCGCTGTCCCGAACTGCGCCTCGCTCCCGGCGAGTACCTCGTCGACGTCGCCGTGCATTCGCGCTCGGGCGCGCCTTACGACTACCGCAAAGGCGTCTTTCGCCTCACCGTTCGTGCGCGCGACCGGGGCGTGGGCGTCTACTTTCCGCAACACGACTGGCAGCTCGAGGGGCTTCGCGTCAAACCCCCGCGCGCCGAGGAGACCTGACGATGACCGACGATCCGCGACGACAGCAGCAGGCGGCAGCTCCCCAGGGGGCTCAGATCAACATCAAGATCGACGACGAGGAGCTCAAGGGCCGCTACTCGAATCTGCTGCGCATCACCCACACCCGCGAGGAGTTCATCCTCGACTTCATTCACATGGTGCCGCCGCAGGGCATCGTCACGTCGCGTATCGCGACGAGTCCAGGCCACCTCAAGCGCATCATCGGCGCCCTTTCGGCCAACCTGAAGCGCTACGAAGAGGCTCACGGTGAGATCGAGGCCGCCCCGGATCCGATCGGTGGACCGGTTCACTGAGCCCTCGAAGAAAGCCGCAGCGCACAGACTGAACGCGACGGATTTTTCGTCGAGCCACGATTTGCGGAGTGTATTCTTCGCCACCGTGGGTGGGGAGAGCGGGAGACTGGAGACAGCGATGGACGATACGCACGGCAGCGCAGCGGAAACCTGGCCCGAGGCAGGCTGGCGCCTCGACAAACTGATGTCCTCGCGCGAGCGTGAGGCGGTCGACGCAGAGGTCGCCGCCATCGCAGAGCGCATCGACGCCTTTGCCGAGGTGCGCGAACAGCTCGACACCATTGACGTCGACGGTCTCTTCGCGCTGCTCGAGACGTACGAGGGGCTGCAGCGCGACGTGCAGCGCGTCATGGGTTTCGCGTCGCTCTGGTTCTCCGAAGACACGCAGAGCGCCGAGGCGCTCGACTGTCGCAACCGCCTCCAGGCGGCGATGACCCGCGCTGCCAACAAGACGCTTTTCTTCGGCCTCTGGTGGCAGGGCCTCGACGACGCGCGCGCAGCCGAACTGCTGGCCGGCATCGAGGCGCGTCACGCCGACTACGGTTTTTACCTCGCGGATCAGCGGCGCAAGGCGCGCTACCGCCTCTCGGAAGACGCCGAGCAGATCATCAATCTGAAGAACGCCGACGGCATCTCCGCCGTGCTGACCCTCTACTCGCTGCTGACGAACAGCTTTCACTTCCAGCCGCCGAAGGATTCGGAGGCCGCCGCGGCGGGCGAAGAATGGACGCGAGACCAGCTGACGACGCTTGCCCTTTCGAGTGAGGCGGACGAACGCGAGTGGGCCTACAAAGAGCTCTACCGCGTCTATGGAGAGCAGCGCTCGGTCCTGGGCCAGATGTACGTCAATCGCGTGCGCGACTGGGCCTCCGAGAACCTCCAACTGCGTGGCTTCGACAGCCCGATCTCGGTGCGCAACGTCGCCAACGACGTCAGCGACGAAGCGGTCGACAGTCTGCTCGACGTCATTCGCGAGCGCAGCGGCGTCTTCCGCGACTACTTCAAGCTCAAGGCGGGGTGGCTCAAGCAGGACAAGCTGCGTCGCTACGACATCTACGCGCCGCTGCGCACCTCGGACCGGCGCATGGAGTATTCGAAGGCGGTCGACCTGGTGCTCGACACCTTCGGCGACTTCGACGGCGCCATCGGCGACCACGCCAGAAGAGTCTTCGCAGAAGGCCACATCGACGTGCCGCCGCGGCCGGGCAAACGCGGAGGCGCGTTCTGCGCTTCACCGCTGCCCGACGTGACGCCCTGGGTGCTCGTCAACTTCGACGGCACGATGCGCGACGTCGCGACCCTCGCTCACGAGATGGGCCACGCCGTGCACAGCATGCTCTCGGAGGACCACTCGGTCTTCACCCACCAGCCGTGCCTGCCGCTCGCCGAGACCGCCTCGGTTTTCGCTGAGATGCTGATCACCGAGCGGCTGCTCGAGCAGGAAGACGACGAGACGGCGCGCCGGGAGATCGTAGCCTCGTCGATGGACGACATGTACGCGACGATTGCGCGCCAGGCGTACTTCGTCATCTTCGAGCGCGAGGCGCACCAGGCGATCGGCGAGGGTGCGGCGCTCGCCGATCTCGAGAAGATCTACCTTGGCACTCTCGCGGAGCAGTTCGGCGACGCCGTCGAAGTGAGCGACGAATTTCGCGGCGAGTGGACGGCGATTCCCCACATCTACGCGGTGCCCTTCTACTGCTACGCCTACAGCTTTGGCCAGCTCCTCGTGCTCGCGCTTTACCAGCGTTTTCGCGAGGAGGGCGACGCCTTCATCCCGGGCTACGTGCGACTGCTGTCGTACGGCGGATCCGAGCGACCGGAAGTCGCCCTCGGCGAAATGGGCATCGACCCGCGAGACAAGGACTTCTGGCGCGGCGGCTTCGCGGTGCTCGACCGCATGCTGAAGCAGCTCTCTTAGCGGCTGCTGCCTTGCAACGTCCGCTCAGCGCGGCTTGTTGGCCGAGATGAGCTCGATGTCGAAGAGCAGCGTCGCCTTTTTCGGAATGCGGCCTTTCACACCGGCGCTCCCATAGCCGAGCTTGGGCGGGATCTTGAGACGCCGCTTTCCGCCGACCTTCATGCCGGCGATACCGAGCTCCCAGCCCCGGATGACGCGCCCGTCACCCATCTTGAAGGCGAAGCCATTCTCCTTGGATTGGTCGAAGATGCTGCCGTCCTCGAGCGTGCCGACGTAGCGCACCTGCACGAAGCTGCCGCGGCCGGCCTCGTTGCCGTCGCCGACGACCAGATCCTGGTAGAAAAGCCCCTTCTTCAGCTCGACCCATTCGACGTCGTCGCCATCTTCCTGCGCGAGGAGCGCCGGCGCCAAGAGGCTGAGCAGGATCAGTAGGGCAGTCATGCCGCGCAAAGAGGAATCGAGGAGTGGGCGCATCGGAGAGCTCCTAGCTCGAAAGGGTCGGGTCAGCTGACCTTCTGGGTCTTGAGGTACATCGAGGCGATCGCCTCGGAGTAGTTTTCCATGACGACGTTGCGGCGCACCTTGAGCGTCGGCGTGATCTCGCCGTCCTCGAGGGAGAGTTCGTGATCGAGGAGTTCGAACTTGCGGATGCGCTCGTGCTCCGAGAGGCGCTCGTTCACCTCGTCGACCGCCGACTTGATGATCTTCTGCAGGGAAGAATGCTCGATGACCTCTTTCTGCGAGAGCCGCTGCAGTCCGGGCGGCAGCTCTTCGAAGCGCGGCACGATGAGCGCGGTGATGTACGGATAGCGATCGCCGACGACGACCGCCTGGGCGATGGCCCAGTGGGAGACGAGAAGCTGCTCGATCGGTTGCGGCGCGACGTTCTTGCCGCCGCTGGTGATCAACAGGTCCTTCTTCCGGTCGGTGATGAAGAGAAAACCCTCTTCGTCGATCTTGCCGATGTCGCCGGTGTGAAACCAGCCGTCTTCGTCGATGACCTCGGCCGTGGCCGTCGGGTTCTCCCAGTAGCCTTTCATCAGACCCGGAGTCTTGGCCAGAATCTCTCCGTCGTCGGCGAGCTGCAGCTCGATGCCTTCCACGGCCGGGCCAACGGAGCCGAGGCGGCTCGCCTTCGGTGAATTCACGGCGAGGACCGGGGCGGTCTCGGTGAGTCCGTATCCCTGAAAGAGCCTCACGCCGACGGCGTCGAAGAACTGAGCGACGTCCGGGGAGAGAGGTGCGCCTCCGGAGATGGCGAAGCGCAGACGGCCACCGAAGCGCTCTTTGATCTTCCGATACACGAGACGGTCAGCCGCGGCGCGTTGGGCACCGAGGATCGGCCCGACGAAGCTCGACTGCGTCGCGTTCGCGTGCTTCTCGCCCACACGCATCGCCCAGCTGAAGATGCGCTGCTTGCCGGGCTTCTCCTTGAGCACGTTGGAGGTGACGCGGAGGTAGGCGCGCTCGTAGAGCCGCGGCACCGACGTCAAGACGGTCGGGCGTACCTCGGTGAGCAGCGGCGGAACACGCTCGATCGAGGGCGCGTAGTGGATATGCACGCCCTGACGAAAGAAGAGGTAGTCGACCGTGCGCTCGAAGACGTGCGACAGCGGCAGGAAGGAGAGCGCGACGTCGGTCTCGGTGATCGGAAAGAGCTTGCCGCAGGCCAGCACATTCGAGACGAAGTTGGCGTGCGTCAGCATTACGCCCTTGGGATCGCCGGTCGTGCCACTCGTGTAGATGATGCTGGCGAGATCCTCGGGCTTCACCCGATCGCGAAAGCGCTCGAGCGGCTTTTGAGAGCGTTCCTCGGCGCCTTCCGAGAGCAGCTGCACGAGGGGCCGGCCGAACCCGGCGTCGTCATCGAGAGAGACGCAGGTCACCTGGCGCGTGAGCGTCGGAACGATCTCTTCGAGCACCTGTCCCTTCTGCTTGCTGCTGAAGAAGATCCAGTCGGCACCCGAGTTGCGCAGAATGTAGGCCACTTCCTGCGGACGCACCGTCGGGTAGATGGGGACCGGCACGGCGCCCAGGAGGTGGCAGGCGAAGTCGACCACGTGCCACTCGGGGCGGTTCTCCGAGAAGAGAGCGACGCGCTGACCAGGCTGCACGCCCTGGTTCTCGAGGGCGATCGCGAGCGCGTGAATGTTGCCGAGAAAGTCGCTCGTCGACATCACCTCGATCCTCCGCTTGCGCTTCGTAGCCAGCAGATCTGGACGACCCGCGGAGTGGTCGAGGACGTGGAACACGAGATCTGAGAGGGTTTTCACAGAAGCGCCTACCGAGGGGTTTTCGGGGGAGAAACGACCGCCAAGATTAGCACGCGGTCCGCTACCCAGGGGACTGGATCAGTCGCGTGCGCCGAAGAGAGAAGTGCCGATTCGCACGTGCGTCGCACCCTCTTCGATGGCGATTTCGAAATCCGAAGACATGCCCATCGACAGCAGCTGCGGTCGCTGGCTCTCGAACTCCGCGGCGGGGAGGAGCTCGCGCAGCTGACGGAACCAGCCGCGGGCCTCGTCCTCGCTCTCCGCACGCGGCGGGATCGCCATGAGTCCGACGACTTCGAGACGTTCGAGCTGACTCAGCTCACGCGCGGCATCTTCGATCTGCTCGGCGAGGAAGCCGTGTTTGCTCTCCTCGGCTCCGAGATTCACCTCGAGAAAGCAGCGCAGAGGCTCGGGCCTCGCCGCGTGTCGATCGAGTGCTCGGGCGATCTTCATGCGGTCGACCGCGTGGAACGTGTCGAAGATTCCCGCGGCGCGCCTCGCTTTGTTCGACTGCAGTGGCCCGATCAGGTGCCAGCGCACGTCGTCCGGCAGCTGTGGCCGATTCGACTCGCCGCTTTGCACCTGGTTCTCTGCGAAGTCGCGCAGGCCCGCTTCGTAGACGGCGAGAAGGCGCTCGATCGGCTGGCGCTTGCAGGCGCCCAGCAGGGTCACGCCAGACCGCTCGCGGCCGGAGCGTCGACACGCGCTGGCGACGCGACGCTCGAGGTCCGCCCAGCGCTCGCGCGCGTCGGCGAGCTGCGCCTCCGACGGGGCGGTCATTCTGTCTTTCGGCGGGCAGAGGCGGAGCGCGCTAGGCGTCCGCCGGATCGATGTAGAGCTGACGTCCGCAGGTGCAGGGCACGAGCTCGTTGGCGGCCCGCAGCTGTACGACGACCTGAGGACGAATGGCGTAGTTGCAGGTGCTGCAGCGCCAACCGGATCCGGAGGCGCCGAGCGGCTGGATCTTGGCGAGTGGGTTGCCGCCGAGGCGCTCGTAGAGACGTTCGTAGGCGAGGAGAATGGGCTTGGGGAGCTTGGCGCGGAGTACATCGGCCTCGGCTTCGAGACGATCCATCTCCTCAGCGACCTGGGGCTTTTCCTCCTCCCACTCAGCGAGCTCGATCTGGTACTTGCTGTCGACTTCCTGGAACTCCGTCTCCAGCGACTCTTTCTCGGCGTTCGCGGTGTCGACGATCTCGATGGCCTCGAGCGCCTTCTCCTCGAAGTCGCTGGCGAGCTTCTTTGCCGCGTCGATCTCATTGAGCAGAGCACCATACTCGCGCTGGGTCGTCACCTGCGCGATCTGCTCTTGGTAGTGCGCAGCTTTGGCGAGGTGCTCCTGCGCACTGCCTTCAGCGGCTTTCTGCTCGAGGAGCGCGGACGAGGCAGTCTCCTCACACTCCCCCATGCGGGCTTTGATGCGCTGATGCTCCGCGTGGAGCTCCTGCATCGATTCAGGGACACCGTCCAGCTTCCGACGTCCCTCGTCGAGGCGCTCGAGAACGGACTGCAGCTCGACGACGACGTCGAGGGGGCGGGCGGGCGTGGATGTTTCCTGAATCGTCAGGATGCCTCCGATTCAGCGTTCGAGCGTGGGCCCACCTGGATTCGAACCAGGGACCTACCGGTTATGAGCCGGCAGCTCTAACCGCTGAGCTATGGACCCATGGGTCCCGTTGAGGAAGGACCTTCAGTATACCCTTGAGGGTCGGGTCGCGAAAGCGCGAGATCTGCGCGCCGGCCGGGTCGCGCGACGGAAGCTCACCGCCCCGGGAAGGGGCGGAGGCGCACCGGGGCTAGAGGCCGAGAACCTGGGCGTCGCCATCCGCCAGACTGCGGACCAGCTCGTCGCGAAAGTAATCCGTCGACTGGCGTACGGTCTGGTCGATGCGCTCTTCGTACATCCGCTTGGAGCGATCGATGTCGTCCTTGAGCTGCTCGTAGATGTTGCCCTGGCGGCGTCCTTCTTCGATCTGCTCCTCGTTGTAGAGCTTGATCTCACTGACGAGGAGGCGGGCGAGTCGGCGTGCCTCTTCGTGCAGCGGCCCTTCGGTCGGAGCGCCGGCGGGCTCGTCGTTCGAGCTGTCGGTGAAGGCCCAGCCGGGTCCCTCGTGGACGTCTTCCGGAGGCATGACCTCGTTGCTGTTGGAAGGGGGCGCCTCGGGCTGTGGTTCGGCGTCCGGTTCGGGGGCCGGCGGCGGCGTGACCGGCGGCGGCGGGCCGAAGACGCGCGGCGCCGCGGGCTCGGGCGGCTCCGAGGGCAGATCGCCGGTGCGGATGACCTGGGTCTCGAGGCTCGAAACCGGGTCGACACTCGGTGGCTCAGGTGCGTCGAGAGCGCCCATCTCGTCGTAAACGGAGCGACTCGCGGGCTCGGCGGGCGCGTCGGTCTGCAGGGTCGAGAGCGGATCGCCGATCGCGGGCTCTTCGACCTCCGGCTCGTCGGCCTCGGCCGTCTCGGTCCCGGCGCCGTCTTCCTCTTCACTGCCGCCCCAGATTCGGCTTCCCGCGGCGAGAGCGGCGGCTCCTGCGGCGGCGCCGGCCTTCTCTGCGATTCCGAACATCGACGGGCCGGCCGGTGTCTCTTCGGGGTCGTCGTCCCGCAGGCCCATCTTCGGGGTCGACTCGTCGTCAGAGCCCGTGACTTCGTCCTCGAGATCCGGCAGATCCATCGTCGGGACCTGTCGCGTTTCCGCGCCGAGCAGCGGATCGTCGCCTGCCTCCGGCTCGTCCGGTTCTTCGGTGGCAGCCTCGGCAGCGGCGAGCTCGTCCTCTTCCTCCGCTTCGACTTCTGCCGTGTCGGAAGCTGGCGCTTCGAAGGAGGGAGGTTCGAGCGATACCGCTTCGGTCTCCGGCTCTTCGAACTCAGCCTCGTCGGCTGCGGCTTCTTCGAGCTCCGCGCCCTCGACAGCCAGCTCTTCGACGGGTGAAGCTTCGACCTCGACCTCGACCTCGACCTCGACCTCGTCCGGCTCCGGCTCTTCGGCCTCAGCCGTCGCCTCGGACTCGGCGACCTCCTCGTCGAGTCCCTCTTCGGCCGTCTCGAGATCCTCGCTCGCGGCGTTCACCGTGGCGTCGTCGTCGTCGTCGGAGAGGGCCCCGGCGACCGCGACCGTGCCTGCGGCGGCTGCGCCCAGCGCGGCGGCTCCGCCCCTGTTCGTGTCGTCCGCATCGGCGCTCTCTTCGTCCGTCAGGTCCTGAGCCGGAGCGGCGTCCGCCTCGGCGGGCTGCTGCTCGAGCGCAACGAGAGTCGAGACGGGTCGCTCGGAGCGGAGCGGCAGCGTCTCCAGACACTGTGCGGCGGTATAGGTCAGCAGCTGCAGAGCCTCGAGGTTCGGCGCCGAGCCGTTGTCCGTGTCGGCGTAGAGGAGCGCGGGCACCTCGTCACGCAGGACCAACGGGACGAGGGCACCCTGACTCGGCAGATCGGCTTCGAGCGCCTGGGCGAGATGGGCGCAGGCGCGGCTGTCGAGCAGGGTGGCGCCCCGTCCGGAGCAGGCCTCGGCCCAGCGCTCTTCGTCGAACGTGCCCAGCTCTTGTCCCTCGTGAGATTCATCGAAGCCGGTACTGCTCCACACCTTGAGGCCGGCGTCGCTGCTCAGGAGGAGCGCCGAGCGGGACGCGAAGGCGGAACTGACCTCCAGGAGCCGAGCAAGAATCTCGGCCTGGCTGTCGGCTCCGTCGAGGGAGGCGATGGCCGCCCGCAGAGGGCGCAGTCCGGCATCCGTCGGCTCCGGTGGCGCCTCTCGTTCGAGAGCCTCCTCACGGGCCTCCTGCTGATGCTGTTCGACGAGTCCGAGCAGCTCCTCTCCGGTCTGCTGCAGACGACGGACGATCTGTTCGCGCAGGGCGTCGAAGCCACTCTCCATCACGCGTCCTCCCAAGAGCCACGGGCGTTGCCGCGGCGAAAACAGAGCTCGGGCGAGGACTCTCACCCGAGCTGACTATTGTGCGGTCGTGGGAAACCACTGTCAAGCTGAGGGGAGCTGCCCAAACCACGCAGGATGAGGCGTTTAGGGCCAGTGACGAGGGAGCATCCGGACCCCCAGCGGAGGCTGCCGAGCGGTGCTATACTGCGCGTTTGCAGCCTCAATATCGCCGCGGTCCGAAGACCGCGATGCTTCGAATCGAAAGACGACCGAAGGAGCTTTGTATGCGCAAGGTGCTTCCGGCCCTGGCCGGACTGACTCTGTTGTTGGGAACGGTGGTGGCCTGTGGCCCCAGCGAGGAAGAAATTCAAGCTCAGGCACGTGCGGACGAGTACACCGCATTGCAGGAGCAGCGTGACGCGTTGGCGGCTCTGCGGGCCGAAGCGACCGCGATCGAAGAGAAGATCGCTCAGGGCGCCGAGGCACTCGAGCTCGACGAGGACGGCTTCGCGGCTCTGGAGACCGAGCTCAGCGGCAAGCTGGACGACGTCAACTCGGCCGCCGATGACTTCTCGAACACCGTCGTGCAATTCATCAACTCGGGCGTCGATCAGGACGCCACCGAGACCGAGGAGTTCAAGGCCGCGATCAGCATGAAGAGCGGCGAGGACATTCTGCTCGCTCGCGACTACATCGCTCGCGGCGGCGACTACCGTCGTGCGATCCAGATCGTCGAGCAGCAGCTGCAGTTCGACCCGGAGAACGCCGACCTGCAGGCGGCGATGGACGAGTTCAGTGACTGGCGTTACATCAACCGGGCCCGCTTCGACGCCCTCAAGAAGGGCATGACGGAGCAGGAAGTCCGCGACACCGTGGGCATTCCGTTCCACCGCAACATCCGCGACTATCCCGAGCAGAACTCGGTCGGCTGGTTCTACCAGAAGGACGACGAGGGCGAGGACGCGGGTGGCCCGTCCGCCATTTTCTTCCGCGAGAGCGGCGGCGAGATGAAGGTCTCGCAGCTGCAGTGGGAAGTGAAGAGCTAGAGAGCCTCGAAACGGTCGATCTGCCGGGGTGCTCCTCGGTGGGTCGACCCCCGCACCGGGCGCTCGGGCTTCCGGTGCTCGGAGGCGGCGTCGAGTGGACGCACGCCCTCGAGCCTCGATGCAGACGACCGTCCGCCCCGGCGAAGTCGGTTGATGGCGAGTCCATGCTCGCCCCAACCGCCTGAGACCTTGACGGTCGAGCGATGTCGTCACAAGATGTAGCGCTGCGGGTTCGGAGCGGACGGCGTCCTCTCCAGACCCAAATCTCAAGGGCAAGTTCCGTCCAGAAAGAGGTGATTCCTAGACATGCCCCTGGTTCAAGTACGAGATGAGGAGAACTTCGAGAACGCACTGCGTCGCTTCAAGCGCAAGTGCGAGAAAGAAGGCATTCTCACCGAGCTGAAGAAGCGACAGCACTTCGAGAAGCCCTCGGTCAAGCGCAAGCGCAAAGAGCTGCAGGCGCGCAAGAAGATGTTGCGCAAGCTCGCCGAAGAGCGTCGCCTGGGCCTGCGCTGAGCGCGGCTTCAGCGAACGGCGATCCCTACGGTTCGCCCGAAGGACGGGAGTGGCTTGCCACTCCCGTTTTTTCGTTTCCCCTGTGGAGTCCGTCCATGCAGACGCGTAGACACACATCCGCCGCTGCCCGAGCGGTCTTCGCCAGCGACTCGAGTCTGGAAGCTCTCCAGTACTTCGAGACGCTCGCCGTGTGTGCTGCCCTCGCGTCGACCGACGTCGGGCGCGAGACGCTGCTGTCGCTGCGACCCGGTGGCGACGCCGAGGAGCGGCGTCGGGACAGCCTGGCGGCCGCCGATCTCGTCGCTCGGGGAGGGGCGCTCGTGCCTTCGTGGGAGACGCCTCTCGGCCCGCTGCTCGATCGTCTCGACGACGAGCGCGCCGATCTCGAGGTCTCCGAGGTGCTGCTCGCCGCGCGCCTCGTCACAGCCAGCGAGCAGCTCCTCGAGCGCCTGGGCGAGAGCGAAGTGCTGGCCGCCGCGGCGCGTCGCCTGACGCAGCAGGAGACCGAGGAAGAAGAGAGCGAGGAGGACCTGCCGACGGTCGCCGCGCTGGCGCTGCGCATTCGCCGCACTCTGGATGTCAAGGGACGAGTCCGCGACGACGCGTCGCCGAAGCTCGGTCAGCTGCGCCGGCAGGTGCGCAGTCACCGCGACGAGCTCTACGAATCGCTCTCCAGCTACACCCGGAACAACGCTGACAACCTCGCAGAAGACACGGTCACGGTGCGCGACGGGCGGCTGTCGGTCCTGCTCTCTTCCGGAAGCCGCGGGCGCCTCCAGGGCTTGATCCACGGTCGTTCCGGTACCGGCAAGAGTTACTACTTCGAGCCGCTCGAGGTCGTCGAGGCGAACAACGGCCTGCAGGCGGCCACCGCCGAGGAAGAGGCCGAGCGGCTCCGTCTCCTGCGCGAGCTCGAGCGCGCGGTGCGCGAGCGAGCGCCGGCGCTCGTGCGTCGGGGGCGACTCCTCGCCTACGTCGACAGCCTCCAGGCGACCGCCTACTTCGCCGCCCGGGCGCGCGCGGTCTTCCCACTGCTGCAGGGGGAGTCGGTACGCCTCTTCGGGGCTCGCCATCCTCTGCTCGAGCCGGCCCTGGCGGAGCTGCGGGAGTCCGCTCTCGGCACCCGGGTCCAAATCGATCGGCTCGTGCCTCTCGACCTCGAGCTCGCGGAGAACGTGCTCGTCGTCACGGGTCCGAACGCCGGCGGCAAGACGGTGGCGCTCAAGACGCTGGGACTCTTCGTGGCCCTCGCGCACGCCGGTCTGCCGGTGCCTGCGGAGGACGGTACCGTTCTGCCCGCCCTGCGTCATCTGGTCGCCGAGGTGGGCGACGAGCAGAGTCTGCTGGAAGGGCGCTCGACCTTCAGCGCTCAGCTGCTCGGCATCAAGGAAGCTCTCGACGTCGCCGGACCCGGTGCGCTGATCCTTCTCGACGAGGTCGGGTCGGGCACGAATCCCGAAGAAGGTGCGGCGCTCGCCTGCGCCCTGCTAGAGGAGCTTCTGGAGCGCGACTGCCTGGCCCTGCTGACGACTCATCTCGTGCAGGTGGCCGCTCTCGCGACGGAGCTCGACGGCGCACTGGCCATGGCGATGGAGTTCGACGCCGAGCGCGGACTGCCAACCTATCGGCTGAGCGCCGAGGCGGCGGGCGGCAGTCACGCCCTGGAGCTCGCTCAGCGACTCGAGCTCCCGTCCCGGCTGCTGGCTCGCGCCGACGAGCTGCTCGGGTCCGAGCACCGCAAACTGCGCTCGCTGATCGCCGAGACCGAAGCCCTCAAGCGAGAGCTCGAGGAGGGACGCGCTGCGCTGCTCGAGAGTCAAGAGCAGGCGGCGACGCGCGCGCTGGAGATCGACGAGCGGCTCGAGCAGCTCGAGAGCGAGCGACGGAAGGTGCGCTCGGTCGCCGAGAAGAGTCTCGAGGAGTTCCGGGTCGAGGTGCGCGGCCAGCTCGAAGAGGCCGAGCAGCGCATGCGCAGGGAGCTCGATGCCGGCCGGCGCAAAGACGTGTCGCGTCGCGCCGTCAAGCGCGTCTTCGAGGAAGTCTCCACTCCGCAGCTGCCCGAACCGGCGGCTGCGGTCTCCAAAGCTCCGCCCGCGGTCGGTGACGACGTGCGCCACAAGCTCCTCGGCTGGAAGGGCCGCCTGGAGAGCGTCGAGGGCGATCGCGTCGTCGTCGCGGCAGGAGGCAAGAAGCTGCGCTGCAAGCTCGGTGAGATCGAGAAGCTCGTCGCGAGCGCCAAGGCTCTGCCGAAACGGCGCAAGCCGAAGGTCTCGACGCAGCTGCGCTCCTCGACCGCCCTTTCGGAGATCAACCTCATCGGCGAGCGCGTCGAGCCCGCGCTCGACCGTCTCGATGCCTATGTCGACCAAGCCGTTCTGGGCGGGCTGCACACATTTCGCGTCGTGCACGGCCACGGCTCCGGTAGATTGCGAGACGCCGTGCGAGACTTTCTGAAGCGCCACCCTTCCGTCGCCGAGATGCGCTCGGGCGAAGCTGGGGAGGGCGGCAACGGAGCCACCGTCGCCAAACTGCGGGGCGCCTGAGTGGCGGCGACGCTGCGAGGGAGCGAGCAATGAGCCGCATTCGGCTCGACCCGGCATTCGTCCAGGCGGTGCGCGATGCGCTGGATCCCGTCGATCTGGTGAGTCAGTACACCGAGCTCACGGAGCGCGGCGGTCGGTGGGTGGGGCTCTGCCCCTTTCACCAGGAGAAGACGCCGTCGTTCTCGATCGACGCCGAGCAGGGGCTGTACTACTGCTTCGGCTGCGGCGCAGGTGGCGACGCGATCAAGTTCCACCAGGAGCTCACCGGTGACGACTTTGCCGGCACGATGGAGTTCCTGGCCCGTCGTTACGGTGTACCGATTCCCGAGGCGAGCGCCAGCGACGTCCCGTACGACTCCGGTCCCAGCGACGCCCTCGATGCCGCGGCCGGCTTCTTCACCGACCAGCTGCGCCGCTCGCCCGAGGTGCTCGAGTACCTGAAGCGTCGCAAGATCCCGCAGGAGGCGATCGAGACCTTCGAGATCGGCTACGCGCCGGACGCCTGGCAGGGACTGCTCGATGCCGTCGGTCGCCGGGTGAAACCGAAGGACATGGAGCGGGCCGGTCTCGTCGCTCGGCCGCGCAGCGGTGGCGATCGTCTCTACGACCGCTTCCGCCATCGGTTGATGTTCCCCATCCGCAGCGCCACGGGACAGCTGCTGGGCTTCGGTGGACGGACCCTCGGCGACGATCGGGCGAAGTACATCAACACCGCCGAGACGGAGCGCTTTCAGAAGAGCTTCATCCTCTATGGTCTTCATCACGCCCGGCGGCACATTCGCGAGCGCGGTCTCGTCGTTCTCACAGAGGGCTACTTCGACGCCATCGCCGTGGCACTGTGCGGATACCCGAACGTCGTGGCGTCGATGGGCACGGCGCTGACGCAGCAGCAGGTCAAGCTGATGGCTCGCTATGCCGACGCGGTGATCGTCGCCTACGACGGAGACCGTGCCGGCGAGGAGGCGGCGAGGAAGTCCCTGCCTCTCCTTCTGGCGGCCGGCCTCGACGTCCGGCGGGCGCGGTTTCCGGCGGGACAGGACCCGGATTCACTGCGCTGCGATCACGGGCCGGAGACCGTCGCCGACACCCTGGAAGGCGCAGAGGACCTCGTTGAGATCGAGCTACGCTCCGCGTGTGCGGGAGCACGCTCCCCTCAGGAGGTGGCACGCGCGAGCCAGGCGGTGCGTGAGCTCCTGTCGCCGATTCGCGACCGGGTGCTGCGCTACGCCTACGGACGTCGCGCGGCCGACCGGCTCGACGTTCCGGTCGAGCTGCTGCTCGAGGCGGAGGACCCCGGCCGGCAGCGTCGTCGCGCGCCGCGTCAGGCGCGGCAAGTGAAGAGTCTCGAAGAGCGCGTCCTCCAACTGCTGCTTCGGGGGGCCTCGCCGCCGGAACCGCTGCCGGCCGAAGAGCTCTTTTTCGACGAAGAATGTCGACAGATCTATCGCGCCATCCTCTCCTGCTCGGAAGTTTTTGAATCCATTGAAGATGCGGGCTCCAAGGCGGTTCTGGAGAGGCTCGAAGTGGGCAGCGGGTCTGTTGACCGTCTCGCCGCGCTTTTGCTAGAAGACGCAACTGATTTCAATGAAGGAGAGTTGGTCGAAAGCTTCAACGAGCTCACTCTTCGGTCGAAGAAGCAGCGTCTACGGACTGTGGCGAGGGAGCTCGCCGCTGCGGAGGAGGCCGGCGACATGGAGAGGCTCGAACGACTCCTCGTGGAGAAGTCCGAGCTGTCGCGAGCTGTTCACGGCCTCTCCCGAGGCTGACAGCGACTTTGAAGATTTCGACTCTTCGAGTGTGACCCGAACCCCCCGTCGGGCGTCTGAAGAGTGTGCGATCAATTCTCGATGGTGGAGGGCAGGCTGCATTGACTAAGGCATCCACAGCGACGAAGCAGGCTCCGGCTCCGGCCGAGAAGCGCTACACATCCGTTCGGCAACTCGTCGAGCAGGGCCGAGAGAAGGGTTACCTGCTGCACGACGAGGTCATGGACCAGCTACCCGACGAAGTGGTGGCGCAGGACGAAGATCTCGGCGAGATCCTCGACCGCTTCGTGGAGCTCGAGATCGGAGTCATCCTCCGTCCCGAGCGCCACTGCAATCGGAGCGACACCGAAGAGCCGACCGAGACCTTCGAGAAGAAGGACGCCGAGCCGAACGAGTTCCAACTCGCCCAGCAGGACAAGACGAACGATCCCGTGCGCATGTACCTGCGCGAAATGGGGACCGTGCCTCTGCTCGACCGCGACGGCGAGGTGGAGATCGCGCAGCGCCTCGAGCGCGGCGAGTGGATGATCTACGAGGCGCTCTGCGACAACTCGGTCGTGCTCAAAGAACTTCTGCGCCTCAACGAGCTGGCGCAGCGCGACCCGCGCATCATGCGCGAGCTACTCACCGAGGGCAGTGATCAGCGCCTCGACGCCAAGGCGGCCGAGCGCGTCAAGAACAACCTCAAGATCTTCGATCGCATCGCCCGGCACGACAAGGCTCTGCAGAAGCTGCTCAAGAAGCAGAAGCGCTACAGCCCGCAGGGGGATCGCTTCCTGCAGATCGAGCGCGAGATCGATCGCGAGCTCGGCAAGATCGCGAAGGACATTCGTTCGATCGACGTGAACCTGCAGACGCGCAACCGTATGGTCGACTTCCTCAAGGAGATCGACCGCGAGCTCGGTCGCTACGACCGCGACATTCGCCGTGCTCGACTCGCACTCGATCGCGAGAAGAACAAGGAGCTCCAGGCGCTGCACCGTCGCCGCATTTCGAAGTACCGGGGCAAGCTCAAGGACATCGAGGAGCGCTACGGCACGACGCGCGCACAGGTGTCGGCGACGATCAAGAAGATCCGTCGCGGCGAGGCTTTCTGCGAGCAGGCGAAGGAAGAGTTGATCGTCGCGAACCTGCGACTCGTCGTCTCGATCGCCAAGAAGTACACGAACCGAGGTCTTCAGTTCCTGGACCTGATTCAGGAAGGCAACATCGGCCTGATGAAGGCCGTCGAGAAGTTCGAGTACCGCCGCGGCTACAAGTTCTCGACGTACGCCACCTGGTGGATCCGTCAGGCGATCACCCGTGCGATTGCCGATCAGGCGCGCACGATTCGCATCCCCGTGCACATGATCGAGACGATCAACAAGCTGACCCGCACGAGCCGTTCGCTGGTGCAGGAGCTGGGTCGTGAGCCGACGGCTGCGGAAATTGGCGAGCGCATGGACCTGGAAACCTCCAAGGTGCGCAAGATCATGAAGATCGCGCAGGAGCCCATCTCCCTCGAGACGCCGATCGGCGAAGAGGAAGACTCGCATCTCGGTGACTTCATCGAGGACAAGAACGCGCAGTCGCCGATGGACTCGGTGATCGGCGCCAGCCTCAAGGAGCAGACCGGCGAAGTCCTCGGCAGTCTGACCCCGCGCGAGGAGCTCGTCCTGCGCATGCGCTTCGGCGTCGGCGAAGGTACGGAGCACACCCTCGAGGAGGTCGGCAAGTCGTTCAACGTCACGCGCGAGCGCATTCGCCAGATCGAGTCGAAGGCTCTGCGCAAGCTGCGTCATCCGAGGCGCGCCGAGCAGCTGCGACCGTTCGCCGATAGCGTCTGATGCGGACTCGTCCTCGGCGGTGAGTCAATGCGTTGCCGGCCGTCGAGGAGAGTTGACAGTTTTCGGGTGCGGGTCGTAGAGTACGTGGCCCGCAGGGTGTGAGAAACGCCCTCTTTTCCTCGGTAGCTCAATGGTAGAGCGTTCGGCTGTTAACCGAAATGTTGGGGGTTCAAGTCCCTCCCGAGGAGCCACCCTCCCCTTGCTGTTTTTCCCCTCCTTCCCGTCCCGTTGAGCGCGAGCTTCCTGTCTTCCTTCAGCGGAGAAACGTTCGCCGATTTGCCAAGGCGTCCCGCCAGCGACACGGCCGCCTGCCATGCCTGATCCGCCGTTTTCTCGTCGCTAGGAGCACAGGATGACGACCGCGATGCCTTCGAGCCGTCGATTGGAACTCGAGATTCCCGCTGAGCACCGGCTCGCGAACCTCTCTCCCGCGCGCCTCTACGAGGAAGCACTCGCTCGAGGCGAGGCCGTGCTCGCCGCGGAGGGCCCACTGCTCGCCACCACGGGGCCGCACACCGGCCGCTCCCCGAACGACCGCTTCGTCGTCCGGGGGGGAGAAACCGAGGCGCTGATCGACTGGGGCGCCGTGAACAAGCCGATCGAGCCCGAGGCCTTCGATCGTCTCTTCGGCCTGGCAGCGGACTTCGTGCGGGAGAACCCGGTCTACGTCTTCGAAGGCTACGCCGGCGCCGACCTAGAGAACCGGATCAAGGTCCGCGTCGTCACGCAGCGCGCTTGGCACAACCTCTTTGCCCGCAACATGTTCCTGCGTGAGGACGATCCCGCGAAGCTCGAGGGCTTCGAGCCGGACTTCACTGTCATTGACATCCCGACGCTCGAAGCGGACCCCGAGCGCGACGGCACGCGCACCTCGACCTTCGTGCTCCTCGATCTCGATCGCAGCACGGCTCTGATCGGCGGCACCGAGTACGCCGGCGAGATCAAGAAGAGCGTCTTCGCGGTGATGAACTTCCTGCTGCCGCAGGCGGGCGTTCTCAGCATGCACTGCTCGGCCAACTACGGCGCAACGAGCGACGACGTCGCCCTCTTCTTCGGCCTCAGCGGTACCGGCAAGACGACCCTGTCGGCCGATCCGGATCGCACCCTGATCGGTGACGACGAACACGGCTGGGGCGACGCCGGCGTCTTCAACGTCGAAGGCGGTTGCTACGCCAAGACGATCCGGCTCGATCCGGAAGCCGAGCCCGCGATCTTCTCGACGACGCGGCGCTTCGGAACGGTGCTCGAGAACGTCGTCTGCGATCCTGAGACGCGCGTCCTCGACCTCGACGACGACTCGCTCACCGAGAACACGCGCTCGAGCTACCCGATCACGCATCTGGACAATGTCGATCTGGGCGGGGTCGCAGGCCACCCCAAGACCGTCGTCTTCCTCACCTGTGACGCCTTCGGCGTCCTGCCGCCGCTGAGCCGCCTCGACGAAGCACAGGCGATGTATCACTTCCTCTCGGGCTACACCGCGAAGGTCGCGGGGACCGAGCGTGGCGTCACCGAGCCGACGGCGACCTTCAGCGCCTGCTTCGGCGCGCCCTTCATGCCGCTACCGGCGACCCGCTACGCCGAGATGCTCGGCGAAAGGGTACGTCAGCACGACGCCAAGGTCTTTCTCGTCAACACCGGCTGGACCGGTGGTCCCTACGGCGTCGGCCAGCGCATCTCGCTGCCGGCCACTCGGCGTCTCGTATCGGCCGCACTCAGTGGCGAGCTCGAGTCCGCTGAGTTCGTGGTCGACCCGGTCTTCGGCCTGGCCGTGCCGCGCGCGGTCGAAGGCGTCGACCCGGCCCTTCTCGACCCGCGCTCGACGTGGCAGGACGCGACGGCTTACGACGCGCAGGCGGCGAAACTCGCGCAGATGTTCCGCGACAACTTCGAAGCCTTCAGCGCCTCCGCCTCGGACGAGATCCGGGCCGCCGCACCGAAGGGCTGAGACCGCCCGCCGGACGTCGGCCCGAGCGACGGGGCGGCTGCGTCCCGCGGCGCAGTTTCGTAGACTCCTGCCCTCCCCCAGAGGACGTCACTCAGGAGCTCTGCGATGATCCCCACCAAGCCTGATTTCTCCGCCCGTGCGCACGTTCGCGACCTCGCGAGCTACCGCGAGATGTACCGTCGTTCGATCGAGTCGCCCGACGAGTTCTGGATGGAGCAGGCGCAGGCGCTCGACTGGTTTACCGAGCCGCGCTCCGCAGGTCGCTCCGACTACGACGAGGTCGATTTTGCCTGGTATGAAGGCGGTGAACTGAACGCCTGCTACAACTGCGTCGACCGCCACGCGGAGCGCACGCCGCAGCGCACGGCCCTGATCTGGGCCGGGGACGAGCCCGGCTCTTACCAGCACATCAGCTACCTCGAACTGCAGCGCGAGGTCTGCCGGGTGGCCAACGTGCTCGCGGCGCACGGCGTGCGCAAGGGCGACCGCGTCTGCATCTACCTGCCGATGATTCCGGAGCTCGCCTACACGATGCTCGCCTGCGCACGGCTCGGCGCGGTGCACTCGATCGTCTTCGCAGGCTTCTCTGCAGAGAGCCTGCGGCAGCGCATCGAGGACGCCGGCTGCCGCATGCTGGTGACCGCCAACGAAGGCGTGCGCGGCGGTCGCAAGATCCCACTCAAGGCGACCTCGGACGATGCCTGCGACGGACTCGACCTGGTCGAGACGATGCTCGTGGTACGGCGCACGGAGCTCGAATCGCCGATGGTCGAGGGGCGCGATTTCTGGATGCACGAAGAGACGGCGAAGCAGCGCGCGACCGCTCCCGTCGCGCGCATGGACGCTGAGGATCCTCTCTTCATCCTCTACACCTCCGGATCGACCGGCAAGCCGAAGGGCGTGCTGCACACGACCGGCGGCTACATGGTCTACACCAGCATGACCCACCGCCTGGTCTTCGACCATCACGTCGGCGAGGACGGCGTGCCCGACGACGTGCACTTCTGCGCCGCCGACATCGGCTGGATCACCGGGCACAGCTACATCGTCTACGGTCCCCTGGCGAACGGCGCGACGAGCGTCATGTTCGAGTCCGTACCCACGTATCCCGACGCCGGTCGCTACTGGCAGGTCGTCGACGACCTCGGTGTGACCATCTTCTACACCGCTCCGACGGCGCTGCGCGCCATCGCTCGCGAGGGCGACGACTGGGTCACCAAGGCGTCGCGCGCGAGCCTGCGCATCCTCGGCTCGGTCGGCGAGCCGATCAACCCGGAGATCTGGACCTGGTACCACGACGTCGTCGGCGACGGCCGCTGCCCGGTGGTCGACACCTGGTGGCAGACGGAGACCGGCGGCATTCTGATCGCGCCGATCCCGGGCGCCGTCGGACTCAAGCCGGGCTCGGCGACGCTGCCCTTCTTCGGCGTCGAGCCGCTGCTCGTCGACGAGGAGGGCCGCGAGATCGAAGGGAACGACGTCAGCGGCAACCTCTGCCTGCGCGGCTCGTGGCCGGGGCAGGCGCGCACGATCTACGGCGATCACGCGCGTTTCAAGGAGACCTACTTCTCGATGTTCCCGGGCCGCTACTTCACCGGCGACGGCTGCCGCCGCGACGAAGACGGCTACTACTGGATCACCGGCCGCGTCGACGACGTGCTCAACGTCTCCGGTCACCGCATGGGCACCGCCGAGGTCGAGAGTGCGCTGGTGGCTCACGAAGCTGTCGCCGAGGCGGCGGTCGTCGGTTTCCCGCATGACATCAAGGGCACCGGGATCTTCGCCTACGTCATCCTCAACCCGGAGGCCGAGACGCAGGACCCGGAGGAGGTCGTCGGAGCGCTGCGTCAGCAGGTGCGCACCGTCATCGGCCCGATTGCGACGCCCGACCGCATTCAGATCACGCCCGGCCTGCCGAAGACGCGCTCCGGCAAGATCATGCGGCGCATCCTGCGCAAGATCGCCGAGTCGGAGTACGACCAGCTCGGCGACATCACGACCCTGGCGGAGCCGGCCGTCGTCGAGCGGCTCGTCGCGGACCACAAGGCAGCGAACTGAGCACGAAGCGCTGAGCTCGACGACAGTCGAAGCCGGTCGGCTTGCGAGTCAGCGCGCTCCCAGAATCGCCTCGATCGCGGCAACGACAGCTTGCACCTTGGCCGGATCGAGGGCGTCCGGGTGCGGGTTCGCGAAGCGCCGGGCGTCGTTGTCGAAGTACTGACCCGTGGCGTGCGCGAACTCGTCGTCGAGCGCGGCGCGCACCAGAATGCCCGAGCCGATGCTGATGTCGTTCCCCTGGATGCCATAAGCGTCCTTCACCATGTCGGTGGCGAGGAGCGAGCCCGGGTTCACCGCGACGACGACCGGGCCGTCGGCGCCGAGCTGCTCCGCGAGAGCCCGACTCCACATCGTCAGAGCGAGCTTGCTCTGCGCGTAGGCGGCGCCATCGGAAAGCTCGGTGCGGCCGGCAAGGGCGTCGAGATCGACCGGGGCCTGTGCCGCGGAGGAGAGGTTGACGACCCGTGCGCCCGGGCCGAGGCGCTCGAGCAGGCGCTGCGTCAGCAGAAACGGAGCCACCGTATTGACCGCGAAGCGAGCATCGAGGCCGTCTGCGGTTCGTGCCTCGCGGACCGTGTAGACCCCGGCGTTGTTGATCAGCACGTCGAGGTGGTCGTGGCGGGCCGCGACGTCGCGGGCGAGATCGTCGACTTCGGCGAGACTCGACAGGTCGGCGACGTAGCACTCGACGCGATCGTCGGAGCCCAGGCGTGCAATCTCCTCGGCGCACTGCTCGACCTTGGCGCGGTTGCGTCCGTGCAGGAGGAGATGGTGACCGCTGCCGGCGAGCGCTTTGGCGGTCTCAAGTCCGATGCCGGAGGTCGATCCGGTGATCAGGATCTTCTTCATGGGTGGAGTCCTTTCGGGTGCTCAGTCGAAGTGGGGCAAGACGTCGTTCGCCAGCCGCTCGAGAGTGTCCTCGACGCCCTCTTCGTTGAAGCGCAGGTTCAGTGCCACGTGGTTCATGCCGCCCTCCTGGAGCGCGCGCAGGTGAGCGACCAGAGCTCGGCTGCCCAGTCGGTAGCCGAGCGGAATCGGGCGCGGCGCCGCGCCGGGGC
>JBCCLJ010000005.1:0-74765 GCA_039026915.1 Acidobacteriota bacterium | reverse complement strand
GTCGCGAATCTGGCGGAACGCTTGGCCGATGGCGTTGGTGGCGGAAGTGCAAGCGGTGACGATGACCTGATTCGTGCCGGTCAAGCGGTAGTGGAGAGAGATGCTGGCCGAGAGCGAGTTGGCCATGTAAGTCGGCACCGACGTCGGACGCATGCCGCGGGCACCACGCGCCGCGAAGCGCTGATAGCCCTCGTCGAGGCTGTTGGCCGAGCCCACGCCCGACCCCATCAACGTCGCGATCTCCTGAGGATCGTACGGCGGCTCGCCCACGAGGCCGGCCTGCTCGAGCGCTTGCCCCGTCGCCTCGAGACCGAGGGCCACCATGCGGTCCTTCTTGCGGATCTTGCGCGCCGCGAGTCGCGGCTGCAGCTCTTCGTCGTCGATCTCGGCGCCCAGGTCGACCTTGTTGTCACTCGCATCGAAACTTGCGATGCGAGCGATGCCGGTGCGTTTGGCCATGAGGCTCTGCCACACGGACTCCAGGTCGCAGCCGATCGCCGAGACGATGCCCATTCCGGTCACGGCGACGCGTCGGTCTCTTTCTGCCATCGAGGGATCCTAGCCGTTCATCCACAGGCCGCCGTCGACGTGCAGAACCTGTCCGGTCATATAGGAGGCGGCGTCCGAAAGAAGGAAGCAGGCGACGTCCGCCACTTCGTTGGGATCGCCGAGTCGACCCAGCGGAATGCCGAGCTCTTTGCGTCTCTCTTCGGGGATGCCGTCGGTCATGTCGGTCTCGATGAAGCCCGGCGAGAGAGCGTTGCAGCGAATGCCGAAGCGCGCCGACTCAAGGGCGAGGCTCTGCGTCAAGCTGAGCAGCGCTGCCTTGGAGGCCGCATAGTCGGCACCCATCCAGCCTCCGGGACCGTGGGCAGCGAGTGAGGTGACGTTGACGATCGTGCCGCCCTTCTGCTTGCGCATCGGCGTATAGACCGCCTGGCAGGCAGCCATCGCGGCCTCGACGTTGAGCCGAAAGGTCGACTGCCAGCTCTCGACCGTGAGAGCCCGAAAGGCAGCGGCGCGTCCGCCGCCAGCGTTGTTGACCAGACCGTCGATGCCGTCGGCAGCCTCGATGAACTCGGCGACGAGGTCGCGCGCCGCATCCGGCTCGCTGAAGTCGGCAACGAAAGGCAAGGCCCTGCCGCCCGCGGCGGCGATCTCTCGTGCCGCTCTCTGGACGTCGAGATCTCGTCGACCGTGCACGCCGACGGTCGCGCCTTGCTCGGCAGCTGTAACCGCGATCGCCTGGCCGATGCCGCGCGTCGAGCCGGTCACGAGGATCTTGCGACCCCGAAGGGTCTGTGAGGAAGCTTCTGTCACGGAGCGCTCGGCGAGGCAGGTTCCGAAACCCTAGCAGTCCCTCGACGGCTGGCAAGCGCCGGGCTCACTCAGCGCGCCGCGACGACGATCTCCACCATGCGCTGACGCAGTCTCTGATCGGCGAGCGCAACACTGCCGGCCCCGCGGGCCGCCCCTGCCGAAAGCAGCAGCGCGGCCTGCGCACGAGCGGTCAACCGGTCGCTACCGAGCCTCTGGAACGTCTCTGCCAGGAAGGCAGCGACGCGCTCCTCCGCGACGGCGACGGACCGAGCCGCCGGGGCGTAGCTTCGCGCCCACGCGTACATTGCCGAGGCCAGCTCGTCACCGCGAAGCTCGCGGTGAAGGCGCCAATAACGCTCCAGCTGTTCTTGCGGATCGTCGTGCTGAGACCTTCGCAGCACCGCCAAGAGCTCGTCGTCACCGAAAGCCTGAGCCAGACGCTCGAGATAGTCGGCCATGCCGCCGAAGTGGTGGTAGAAGCTACCGGTCGTCAGGCCAACGTGCGTCGCCAGCGCATGGAGCTTGACGGCGGAGTGCCCACCGTCTCGCAACAGCTCGAGACCTCCCTCGATCCAGACGCGCTCGCTCGGCGCCTCCGACGGCAGCGAATCACCCCGCGCGGCGCGTTTTCGTCGGTCAGGCTTCGAAACGACGTCCATAACATATGTTATGTTACACCACAGAACGCCCGAGTACGAGAACCAGCGCTGAGGAGAGCACCATGACCTGGGTCACAGGACTGCACCACATCACCGGAGCCGCGACCGATGGTCAGAAGGACCACGACTTCTACACGAAGGTTCTGGGCCTGCGCCGGGTCAAGAAAACGATCAACCACGAGACGGCCGACCAGTGGCACCTCTTCTACGGCGATCACGACGGCAACGCCGGCACGATCATGACCAACTTCTTCTTCGAAGACACGCCGCTGCCGCCCTGGAAGCGCGGGCGCGGCACGATCAGCGACGTTGCCTTCTCGGTGCCCAGAGGCTCTCTCGACTTCTGGGAAGAGCGCCTGAAGGCACACGGTCTGCCGACCGAGCGACGCGGCGAGCGCTTCGGCGAAGCGGTCCTCGGCTACCAGGACCCCTCCGGCATCCCGTCGGAGCTGATCGAGCATGACGACGAGCGCAACCCGCCGGCCCTCGGCGATCTCGACGACACGAACAAGGTCCGTGGCTTCCACAGCTCGACGCTGATCTCTCGCCTCCCCGAGCTCAGCCTGGGCTTTTTCACTCAGCTCCTGCAGGGCAAAGTCGTCGGCGAGGAGAACGGCCGCACGCGCATCGCGTTCGCCGACGACGGTGCGACCGGCTTCATCGATCTGCTCGATGGCGCCGATCTTCCTTGGGGCCACTGGGGCCTCGGCGGCATTCACCATGTGGCGCTGACCGTCGAGTCCAAGGAGCAGATGGAAATGCTCTGGAGGGTGCTCAGCGGTGCTGGCTTGATCCTTACCGACCTGCGCGATCGCAAGTGGTTCCACTCGATGTACATGACCGAGCCCGGCGGCATCAACGTCGAGTTCTCCAACCTCGACCCGGGTTGGACCGTCGACGAGCCGCTCGAGGAGCTCGGCAGCACTCTGTCGCTGCCGAAGCAGTGGGCCGATCAACGCGAGGAAATCGTCGCGAAGCTGCCGGAGTTGCGGTTCGACTGACGCGATCGAAGCAACTCTTGGGGGCGTTTGCTGGATGGCTTCGCGGTTGGTCTAGACTCGCACAGAGACCACACGCGGGAGCCAGCGACACCTAGGACGCCCACCATGTACGCCGGAGAAAAGCTCAACAGCATCACCCATCTCGTCGGGACCGTATTCGCCCTCCTCGGGATGGGCGCACTGATCTCGGTCAGCATCGACATCGGTCGACCGAAAGTGATCGTCGGCTTCTGCGTCTTCGGCTTTTCCCTGGTGCTGGCGTACACGATGTCGACGCTCTACCACAGCTTCAAACCGTCGAAGGTCAAGCAGCTCTTCCGGCTCTTCGATCACATCTCTATCTACCTCCTCATCGCCGGCACCTATACGCCGATCACTCTGATCAGCATGAGCGAACGCGGCGGCTGGAAGCTGCTGCTCGCCGTCTGGATCCTCGCTGTCATCGGCGTGCTCTCCGAGGTCTTTCTCACAGGCAAGGCCGTGAAGGTTCTGCAGCTTTCGATCTACCTCGCCATGGGCTGGCTCTGCGTCATCGACTTCGCCAGCGTCCGGGCGTCGCTCCCCGGCGCCGGCTTCGTCTGGCTCCTTGCCGGAGGCGTGACCTACACGACCGGCGTCTGCTTCTACCTGCTCGACAAGATCAAGCGCCCCACCTCGACCTACCTCGTGAGGCACGCGCACGGCATCTGGCACTTCTTCGTCATGGCAGGATCGGTCGCACACTTCATTGCGATCATTGGCTACGTGCGCTAGCGCGCGCACCGCCGTTCTTCACAGAAGGGACTCTCATGAGCTCCAGCAACGACGTCGAGATTCACCATCCGGCGATCGGCATCGCCGGTCGCGTTCTCTTCACCCTGATCTTCTTCCTCTCCGGCATCACCCACTTCACCGACATCGACGGCTACGTCTCGCTCATGCCGGAGGCGGCTCCCGCGAAGGTGTTCTGGGTGCTCATCTCGGGCGTCGTCGAGCTGGCTGGCGCCGTCATGATCCTCTTCAACTGGAAGCCGAAGCTCGGCGCCTGGCTGGTCGCGATCTTTCTCGTGCCCGTGACCTTCGTCGTGCATGGCTATGAGATGGTCAAAGCAACCGACGACATGATGCGCGGCATTCAGATGTCCTTCTTCCTCAAGGGCCTGACGATGACGGGGGCCGCGCTGATCTTCACGCAGCTCGGCGTGCGACGCGAACCGTGAGCGACGGGAAGCGCGGCGAGAGCGAGACGGACGAGGAGAGGCCAAAGCCGGTCACCTACTGGAACTACGTCAAGGTCGAAGAGCTCCTCGCGCTGCAAAACGGCGTTGCGGAGTCGGAGGAAAGCCTCGGCAACGACGAAGTCCTCTTCATCACGATCCATCAGATCGACGAGCTCTGGTTCAAGCTCCTCCTGCGCGAGCTGCAGGCGACACGCGACTTCTTCGCGCAGAAGTACGTGCCGGACACGGCGCTCGGAGCCGCTGTGCGCGGCTTCGCACGCATGTCGGAAATCCTGCGCCACGCGGCGAGCCACTTCTCCCTCATGGAGACGATGACGACGCGCGACTACATGGGCTTTCGCGACAAGCTCTATCCAGCGAGCGGCTTTCAGTCGGCTCAGCTGCGGGAGATCGAGATTCTCATGGGACTCTCTCGCGACGAGCGCATTCCGCTCGGCCACGAGACCTACATGCAGGCATTGCGGCACCCGGATGGCTCGGAGTCGGACGCCTACCGTCGCGTGCAGGCGCGACTCGACGATCCACCGTCACTCAACGAAGCGCTCCTCGCCTGGCTCGCCCGCACTCCGATCGAAGGCTCGGAGCCCGACGACGACGGAGATGACGAGGTGGTCACCGAGTTCGTCGAGAAGTACCTCGCCTCCCAGAAGCGCGAGATGGAGTCGCTGGCCGAGCGCGCCATCTCGTTCGCTCTGACCGCAGAGGACGAGCAGCGGCTCGCCGACCGCTACCGCCGCGAGACGCAGAGCGCCCGTGATCACATGACCGCGCAGGACGTGCCCGAGGAGGAGCGCTTTCTGACGATGCGCACGCGCGCCGCCATCCTGTTCATCGAGAGCTACCGCGAACACCCACTGCTCGCCTGGCCGCGCGCGGTCGTCGACGCCGCCGTCACCCTCGAACAGAGCTTCATCGTCTTCAGGCAGCGCCACGCCCGCATGGTCGAGCGCCTCATCGGCAACCGCACCGGCACCGGCGGCTCTGCTGGAGTGCAGTACCTCGACCGCACGGCGCTCGAGTACCGCGTCTTCAAGGAGCTCTGGGCGACGCGCACCCTGCTCCTCCGCAAAGACGCACTACCGGACATCGACGGAGCCGAGACCTACGGCTTTCGCTACGAGCCGGGCAAGTAGCTCATCCGAGCACGACTCAGCCGACAGCGCTGAGGCGTGCACAGAGCTGCTCGACGTCGTCCGAGTCCTGGTAGACCCCGAAACCGAAGCGCAGCCGATCGCCCCGCACGTCGGTGACCACCCCGGCCGCCTTCAGCCCCTCGTGTAGCGCCGGGGCGTCCGGACGCTGAAAGGTGAGAAAGTGGCCACGTCGCCGATCTGAGACCGGCGGCACCAGGTCGTCGGTTTGCAGCGGACCCGCGGTACCGCTCGCCACGGCCTCGAGGAAGCGCGACTGCAGTTCGACGACGTGACGGTGGATCGCCTCTGCAGTGACACCCTCTCGCTGCCATAGGCTGAGCGCGGCCCGAAGTCGGTAGAGACCGCTCGGATCGAAGGTCGAGCCGAAGAAGCGCATGCCGTCGGCCGCATACGGCACGGTTCCAGGCTCCTTGGGCTTCTGCAGGTCGCCGAAGACGCTGTACCAGCCGGTGTTCACGGGCCGTTCGGCGATCCCAGGAGGGCAGACCAGGAAGCAGCAGCCCTCCCCCGCCATGGCGTACTTGTAGCCACCGGAGAGATAGAAGGCGCGGTCTTCGACGGCGCTCCAGTCGAAGGGCAGCGCCATGAAGCTGTGGTAGCCGTCGAGCACGAGGAGAGCCTCTTTCGGTACGGACGCTGCAAGCTCCTCCAAGCGCTCGAAGACGAAGCCTGAGTTGAAGGCCACGTGGCTGACGTAGACCAGATCGTGGTCACCGCTCGCGCGTTCCAGAAAACGCTCCTCGAAGGTGTCGAAGGGCTCGGCAGGGACGATCTCCATCTTGGCCACGCCGGCTTCCTGCCAGCGCTGTGCCTGACGCGAGAAGGAGTGGAACTCGGCGTCCGACGTCAGGATGCGGACCGGCGAACGCTCGATGCACGAGACGACGCGTAACAGCAGCTCGTGGGTGTTGACCGCGAAGGCGATCGACCGTGGGTCGCTCCCTCCGATCGCGCGTGCGACGAGCTCCTGCGACTGCGGAAGGACCTCGGAGAACACCTTGTCCCACTTCGAGTCGACGTGCGCCGCGGCGTCGCGCCAGACGTCCCGCTGCGCCTCGAAGGTGACGTCGGGCCAGTAGTGATGACTGTGGGCGGCGAAGTGCAGCGTGCCCTCGTTGGCGTCGAAGAAACGCGAGAAGTGAGACTTCCACGAGCTCATGTTCGGAGCCTAGTGCAAGTCGCGACGCAGCGGGAGCTGGTCCTGACGCTTCAGCGCGAAAGGTCGGCGATCGTCGCCTCGCAGAGCCGCAAGAGCTCCGCCGGTTCGAGCTCGACCTGCAGCCCGCGTCGTCCCGCGCTGACGCAGATCGTCTCCCAGAGCTCCAGTGTCTCGTCGGCGAAGATGCGCAGCGGCCGCAGTTGGCCGAACGGGCTGATGCCGCCCGTCACGTAGCCCGTCAGCCGCTCCGCGGCCGACGGATCCGCCATCTCGGCCTTCTTGCCCCCGGCCGCTTTGGCGAGCGCCTTGAGATCGAGGAGTCCCGAAACCGGCACGATGGCGACGACCGACTCGCGCCCCTTCCCGGTCTGAAGATCGGCGACCAGCGTCTTGTAGAGCCGTTCCGGTTCTCTTCCGAGAGCCGCCGCGACCTGCTCACCGTAGGTCGTGTCGTCCGCGCCCACCTCGAGCTCGTACTCGTGCACTTCGTGCGCGACGCCTTCACGGACCAGGAGCTGCAGTGCACGGGTTGCCGTCGACTTCGCCACGGCTCCATCCTCGCACGCGGGCCTGCGGCGACGAGCTCCGTTTAACATCCACGGATGCGTCACCCGCCCGCCTCGGCGCTCGCGCGCCTTTCTTCCCCGCACCCCGGACCCACACGGTCGTTCATGCACCTCCTCGTCGCTGGGACGGCGCTCCTGTTCACCGCCCTCGCGGCGAGCGCGGAGCCGTCTTCGGAGCTGGTGCTGCCCTTCGAGTCCCTGCACAATCACGGTTCCTCCCTCGTCGAGACTCCCGACGGCGGTCTCTTCGTCGTCTGGTTCCGCGGTTCGGGTGAGCGCAAGGCTGACGACGTGGCGATCTACGGCGCCGTGCGGCGTCCGCGGCAGGCGCGCTGGAGTGAGCCCTTCCTGGTCGCGGATACCCCGGGCTTCCCCGACACGAACTGCACTCTGCTCGTCGATCGCGAGGGGAAGCTCTGGCTCCTCTACCCGACGATCCTCGCCAATCTCTGGGAGACCGCACTGATGAAGGTGAAGGTCGCCGAGGAGTGGGGCACCGGGCCGCCGGACTGGGAACGCGAGTTCGTTCTGCATATGAAACCGGGGGACGACTTCCCGAATGCGGTGCGGGCCAAGACCGCCGACTACCTCGCCGCGATCGGCCTCGACGAGCAATCGCTGCCCGACGCCGTCCGCGACTGGAGGGACCGCAACCTCGACCTCGCCGAAGACAAGCTGACACGGCGCCTCGGCTGGTTCACGAGGCCGCACCCGATCCAGCTCTCGACCGGCCGACTCCTCGTCGGCCTGTACTCCGACGGCTTCTCCTTCTCCATGACCACCTTCAGCGACGACGACGGCGCCACGTGGCAGATGAGCGAGCCGATCGTCGGCGGTGGCAACGTTCAGCCGAGCCTCATCGAGCGCGCTGACGGGGCCGTCGTCGCGTACATGCGCGACAACGGCCCGCCGCCGAAGAAGGTGCTCGTCTCGGAGTCGCGGGACGGCGGAGCCACATGGAGCACGGTGCGCGATCACGAGCAGCTCGTCGACTCCGGTGCCGGCGTCGACGCGTTGCGTCTGCGCGACGGCCGCGTCCTCGTCGTTCACAACGACGTGCCCGACGGACGCCATCGCCTCACCGTCTCCTTGTCCAATGACGAAGGACGTACGTTTCGCACGGCGCTGCGGCTCGAGGACGAGGCCCCGAAGAGCGGGCGGTTCTCCTACCCGTCAGCGATCGAAGGCAAGGACGGCACGATCCACGTCACCTACAGCGTGCACCTTCCGCGAACGGAAGAGCATCCCGAAGAGAGGAAGTCGATTCGGCACGCCTGGTTTGGAGCGGAAGAGCTAGAGCGGTAGCGAGGCGAACGGGGCTCACCCTGCTCGGAGAACGAACGCCGCCTGCACGCGCAGTCCAGGAGCCTCCCTCAGCGTCATCCCAGGAGCGGAGCGACGTGGGATCGGACCAAGGTCCCCGCCCCGAGTCTTCGGGAGCGCTGGGAGCACTGACCACGACCGAGCCGTTGCTGAGGCCGAGCCCGCTCCTAGAGCTCGAAGCTCCAGGTCGTAAAGCCCCACCGCTCGTTTGCCTTGTCCTGGATCGGAGTCACGACGAGGTGACGACCGTTCGGCAGCACCAGAGGCGGCACGTACTCCCCGGCCGAGTTGCGCACCGTGGGATCGGGGGCTTCCAGAAAGGAGTCGGGCTGGAAGCGCTCGCTGAGCGTCGCCTCGCTGGCTTCGCCTCCATCGATCCGAGCCAGACGCGTGTAGAGCTCCTCGCCGTCCTGCTCGAACCACGTCGCGACGAGCGCATTCCCGTCGGCGATCATGTAGGGAAAGAAGGCGATGCCCTCGACCGGAGTGAGCTCGCCGGTGCTCCAGCTCTCGCCGCGGTCCGACGACGTCGCGAACTGGACGACGGCACCCTCGCTCCAGAGGGCGTGGAGCCGCCCGTCGTCAGTCCACGCGATCGGCTCGACCCAGCGCGGCACGACGTTCGGATCCGAGAAGGTGGGATCCCACTGACGGTCACCGGGGACCGCGTGGGTGGTCCACGTCGTACCGTCGTCGGCGCTCACCGCGAGAAGCTCGAGCCCCTCGTCGAAGACGTTGCCCGAGGCCGAGATCGGTGCAATCCGCACAGCCAACTCGCCGGACGGACCCACGGCAAAGTGGCTCGAGCCGCCGCGCTCGTAGATCGCGTCGCGCTCTTCCCAACTCTGGCCGCGGTCGGAGCTGACCGCGTGGCGCACGCCTTCACCGTCGTTCCAGATCGCGTGTGCGGTGCCGCTCGGTGTCGCGCGGACCCAGGGCCGATCGTCGAACTTCGTCTCCGAGATACGGTTCCAGGCCCAGCTCTCGCCGCCGTCGGCGCTCGCCCCGATCGCAATGTGCGTGCCGGCCCGTTCGGCTCGGTCGAAGCCCATCGACGCGAAATACAACGTGCCCTCGGGGCCGACGTGCAGATCGACATCCGAGTTGCCGGCCGCTCCCACCGAGCTGTCGCCGACATCGACAGGCTTCCAGGTGGCGCCGTCGTCGTCGCTACTCCACAGCAGCGGGCTCGACTCCGGGTTCGTCCCCGTCACCTGCGAACCGTAGCCCGAGACGAAGAGCCTGCCCGCGGGGTGTCGCACGATCATCGGCTCTCGGACGAGGCCATCGAGAGAGTCGGAGCGCCCTGCAGCCGCCAGCTGCTTCTCGGCAGGCGCACCGTCGACCGGCTGAGCCTCCTCGGCAACGGGCGGAGCGCAGCCCCAGAGCACCATCGAGGCGGCGGAAGCCGCCGAAAGGACGACCTTCGTCATCGTCTTCACGCGATTCTCCTTCAACGGCAGTGACGTCTCGCGGCCGGCGACCGACCGGAGAGTTCAGGGCTTACGCAGCGGTGCGTAGTACGGCTTGCCCTCGAGCTTCTGGAACTTCTGGAACCACTTGGCACCGGCACTTCCGGGATCGTACGACCATTCCTGCCGATGGTAGTTCCAGCTGTCGGGGTTCAGCTCCTGCGCCTGGCGCCAGTAGACGACGGCGCGCTCGCGATCGCCCTGAAGCTCGAAGTGGGTAGCGAGTCGAAAAGCCGCATCGGCGCGGGCTTCGGCATCGGTTCGGCGACCGACGGAGTCCGCGATCTCCGCGGCCTCCTGAACGAACTCGCTCGCCGCTCCGCGGGCGACCCAGTCGCGCACGATCGGCAGGTAGTCGTTGGTACCGAAGCTCAGCGTTCCGGCCTGGTACTCGCGCGTGTAGGTGCCTTCGTCGAAACGGACGACCTGCCCGTCCTCGTCGATGAGCACTCCGGTCGGCACGTTGACCATCCCGTAGAGCGCGCTCAGCGTGTGCTTGGTGTCGATGAGCGTCGTGAAGGTGGCTTTGGCCGCTTCGTAGAAGGGGCCCGCCGCGGCGTCACCCGCCGTATCCTGAGCAACGGCGATGACTTCGAAGCCGTCATCCTTCAGCTCTTCGTACAAAGCCTGCCAACCTGGCAGGTCCCTGGAGCATCCTCACCAGGAGGCCCAGCTGAGCAGCAGCACCTTGCGACCGCGAAACTCGGAGAGTCTCACCGGCTCGCCCTGACGATCGGGCAGAACGAACTCCGGAGCTTGGGCCCGTGTCAGAAACGAGCTGCGCACCGCCGGCACGGCTCCGAAGCTCCAGACGCGACTCTCGCGGTCCGCGACGTACTCCTGCCCGACCTTGCGGGCGAAGGCGGTCAGGCTGAACCAGGTCTCGCCCTCGCTCTCGACGACGAAGTCACTGCCTTCACCCCGCGGAATCGGGATACAGAGATCGTCCAGGCAGGCGCCCTCGGGCTTCAGCACGAAGTCGTTGATGCGCGTCAGGTCCTCGGGGGTGACCCAGAGGTCGGTGGGGTCGGCGAGCGTCTGTTCGAGCTCGACGACTCGGTCGAGATGGAGAACCGTCGTCTCCCCGTCGGCCAGCGCCGGCGTGAGCGACGCTGCCAGCAGCAGCGCGACGGCGACGCTCGGAGCGACGGCTCTTCGGCGGTTCTTCATGAGTCGACTATAAACCACCGCCCCCGAAAGGCTGCGACGCCAGGCGGTGGCGAGGACTCACACTCGGATGGACCGACTCCCGCTCCACCGGAAGGCGTCTGCTGGGCGGGCGTCAGCCCCAGGCGAAGAGAGCGACGACCGATACGACGGTCAACGCTGCGGCGCCCCAGGCCCACCAGTCGGAATACCTGTGCCAGCGCGAGACGGCCGATTCACCGGGATAGCGCGGCCTCCGGGGCTCCCGGGCGGCGACCCGCCGCGGGCGGGGCCGCTCATCGAAAGACGCCAGCGCCTTCGCATCCAATTCGATCTCGGTATCCAACAGTACAGGCTGCGCCATCAGGTGCCCCTTTCCGAAATGCTCATATAGCATACGTCGAATAAACCGCTCGCGTCCAATGAACCGGACAACCCGTCCAAAAAAATGGTGTGAGTCGCGGAATTCCAAAGATCGGCAACCCGAGAACCAGCAGCAACTCGAGAACTCAAAGCGTGCTCGTCTCCCGGATCGTGTCGGTACCGAGTAGCTCGTCCCCCTGGTTCGTGAACCAGGTCCGAGCGGCAGGCAGCTTCAGCCCACCGACTTCCGCCAGCCCCTCCAAAACGATGTACTCGCCATCCCCGGCGCTCTCGTCGTGGAAGAACTGGTAGCGGAACATCTCGAACGTCTCCGGATCCGCGTAGAAGAGCCAGGTATCGCCTCCCACCTCGGGGTCGTAGGTGACGCGCAGCACCAGAGCTTCGCGGCCCTCGACTTCGGTCCGCCTCACCTCTGAATCGATCAGCGTTCCAGGATCGCGCAGCTTCATCGGAAGACCATAGAGGTAGACGTAGTAGTTGCGCATGCGCGTCGCCTGGTCGGGCGTCAGTCGCAGCGACTCCGCCTCCTCCGGCGTCGGCTGACGCCCGTCGACCGTTGCGGTGACCTCGGCGTCGCTGACGCTCATCGACACATCGCGTCCATCGCGCTGAGTCTCGATGAGCGTCGAGCCGGCGAGCGGATCGATGAAGACGCTCGTCTTCCGTACGCTGCCGTCGGGGCGCGACTCGTCGAGCCCCAGAGCGAGCCGGGAGGTCGCCCACAGGCCCTGAGGATCGTGAAAGGCGATCATGGCGTCGAGCAGCTCCTCGCCGCTCATCGGCGTCGGTGACGCATCGCCACCCTCCGGGGGTGACGAACAAGCACCGATTCCGAGGCACGACAAGAGCATCAGGGAGAGGGCGCTACGGGCCTTCATCAGCAAACCTCCGGCCCGAACCGCGCGGGTCCCGGCAAAGATGACAGGGGGAGACCCGACCGTACCACCGCTGAACGGCTAAGCTCACCCCACAACCACAGGAGACAGTCATGAGACGCTTTCGCTCTGCCTTCGTCGCCGTCGGCCTCGCTTTGACGGTGGCTCCGACGTTCGGACAGCCCCAGGACACCGCGCCCGCGATCGATGCCGACGTCGTCTACGGACACAAGATGGGCATGGCGCTCACCTACGACGTGGTCAGCCCTGCGACACCGAACGGTGCCGCCGTGCTCTTCATGGTGAGCGGCGGCTGGGTCTCACGTTGGTTCGATCCGTCGATGGCCCCGCAGCAGCCGACTTTCTCTGCACTCCTCGAACGCGGCTTCACCGTCTTCATGGTCCGCCACGGTTCGAGCCCGATGTTCAAGGTACCCGAGGCGGTCGTCGACGTTCGCAAGGCGCTCGCACACATTCGCGACAACGCTTCGGCGTGGAACGTCGACGCCGACCGTCTCGGCGTCTTCGGCGGAAGCGCCGGAGGGCACCTCTCGCTGATGCTCGGCGCGGCCTCCGAGTCGGCGGTCGGCAAGGAGGGCGACGCGGGAGACGCCCGAGTGGCGGCCGTCGTCGCTTACTTCCCGCCCGTCGACCTGCAGCCGATCGTCGGCCCGAATGACCGCTTCCCCGCTCTGGACTTCGACTCCGAGCTCGCCGACGACATCTCACCGGTCCTCTACGTCTCCAAGGACGATCCGCCGACGCTGCTGGTGCACGGCACCGCCGACGAGCTCGTCCCGTTGAGCACCAGCCAGCGCATTCACGCCGCCTTTCAAAAGGAAGGCGTAACGACGGAGCTGGTCGTCCTCGAGGGGGCCGGACACGGCTTCCGCGGGGAGCACGAAGCGACCGCCACCGAAGCGTTGGTCCGCTGGTTCAGCCAGCACCTCGATGCCAAGGCGGCGGTCTCTTCGGGAGCCGAGTAGCTCCCTGAGCTCAGGGACCGTCGGCCTTCTCGCTCCAGCCGAGCATTCCCTTCTCGAAGCCGTTCTCGAAGATGCCCTGCTGAAGGAACAGCTGATCGAAACGGACCTCGAAGCCGAAGCCCTGCTTCTGCTCGACGGCGACGGCGCATCGTGCCGAGAGGGCGTCTTCGAGAGACGGCGCCGTCAGCGCCAGGTGGTTCCAGGCTCCCGACGAATCCGTCAGCTCGATCCGGTCCTCGTACTCCAGCAGGGGCGAGCCCGAGCAGGACGCGTCCGAGAAGACCTCGCAGCCGATCTTCAGATCGACGGCGACACCGGCCGGTGCGTCGGTCAGAGTCCTGACCCTCAGTGCCACACCTTCCGCACCCTCGACCGGCAGACACCGCGAGAGGGTGTAGTCGGGCGCCCCCGTCAGATCGACGACCGCAGCCGAGCCCGAGATCTGAGCGTCATCAGCATCGGTCGTGGCGTCGAAGATGAGCTCTGAAGGGGGTGCCTCGACCTGCCACCCTCCGAGGTCGCAGTCGAAGTGACCGTCCGTCACCAGGTTGCCGGAGTCGACTCGAAGATCGAACCGGAACGAATCACCTCCGAAGCCGTCACCGTCACCGTCGATCACCGTCCCGTCCTGGTCCTCGAGCGTCGAGCAGGCAAACAGCCGATACGCGCCGTCGAGCAGACCGAGGTCGTCGACCTCCAACGAGACCGACGTGGACCCAGCACCGGCGTAGACTGCGCTCAGCGCCACCTCTTGATCGTCGCCCGCCGGTCCGGCGCAGTCGACGGTCTGAAGATCCCGATCCGCGCCGCTGCTCACCAGCAGGTAGGACTGAGGATTGTCGAGGTCGCCGACCGAAGTCGATCCGCCGCTGTTGCGCATCGGCTCGGAGAAAAGGAGCCTCAGGCCCTGCAGTGGTTCGGTCGATGCGCGGCACGCTTCGAGAACGTCGTCCGAGAGTGAGGTCACCGTTTCGACCGTGGGGGCGTCGTTCTGCGTCGTTGCCGACGACTCGTCGAAAGCGACGTCGTTGGAGCTGACCGGATCGCTGATTCCGGTAGCGACGGAGACCGTCGCCGACGCCGTCAGCACACCGACGGCGTCGGGATCGACATCGCCGGAGACCGAGAAGACCGCCAGCGCGCCCTCAGGAAGATCGAGCGTCAGATCGGGGGCACCGCTGCCGCTCGCAGCGCAGCTGGCTCCACCGCCCGCACTGCAAGTCCAGGAGACAGAGCTCAACTCCTCGGGCAGGGCGACCTGAAGCGCCGTACCAGAAGCGTCCGAGGGGCCGTCATTCGATACGGCGACCGTGTAGCGCAGACGGCTACCAGGTGCGTAGTAGCTCGAGCGGTCGCTGATCGTGACACCGACGTCGGCAACGAGCTCGACCGGCGTCGACTCGGCGGACTCGTTGTTGCCCGTCGCCGAGTCGGCGAAGCCGGCAGGCACACCGATCGACGCGCTGAAGGGCACCGTGCCCGTGGCCGAAGAGGCCACCGTCGCCTGCACTGTGATCGTCGCCGAAGCGCCGCTGGGAAGATCGAGCGAGAGGTCCGGCGCGCCGCTGCCGTTGGCGGTGCCGCAGGCGCCGAGCGCCGACGAGCAGGACCAGCTGAGGCCGCTCAGCTCCGGCGAGACGGTCGCCTGGAGCGTCGCGCCGAGCACGTCGTCCGGACCCGCGTTCTGGGCGAGCACCGTCCAGTTGAGCTGCGTTCCCGCAACGACCGAGTCGACGTTGTCGTCCACCGCGACGCTCAGATCGGCGAGTTCCACGAAGCTCTCGGACGCCGTACCCTGGTTCGTGGCGGAGCCCCGGAACTGGCCCCAAAGGTTGGCGAGAGGACGCACGCTACCGCCTGCCTCCACCGCGTAGAGATTGCGGTCGTAGGAGCCGACGACGATCTCGGGCGTGCCGTCGCCCTGCAGATCGACCACCGCGGGGCTGGAGACGAGCACCGCACCGAGAGCCACCGGAAAGGTCCCTCCACCGGAGAGCGGCAGAGCGGAGCCGTCGCCGTCGAGACCGTAGAGGCGGGTGTCGAACGAGCCGACGAAGACCTCGTCGTCGCCGTCATCGTCGAAGTCGACCAGCGAAGGCGAGCTCTGCACCTGAGAGGCGGTGGTCACCGGCCAACCGCTCTTCTCGGAACCGTCGGCGGCGTACGCGTAGATCCGGCCATCCATCGAACCGACGACCACTTCCAGCGAGCCGTCGCCTTCGAGATCGCCCACCGCCGGCGAGGAGGGGCCTCCCAAGCTGCGCTGACTCTCCCAGACGACGACCCCGGTCGAACCCAGCGCCGTCACTCCGCCCTGGTCGTCAGCAATGACGATCTCGAGACCGCCCGATCCATCGAGATTCGCCGCGGCCGGCGAGGCTAGGACCGTCCGCTCGAGATCGACGGGCCATCCCGGCAGGGATTGCCCATCGAGGCCGACCACGTGCACCCGCCCGGACGCGGTTACCGCGACGACCTCCAGCGAGCCTGACTCGTCGACGTTCGCCAGAAGCGGTGACGGCATGATCACCCAGTTGTTCGAAACGTCCTCCGGCCCGCCGACCGCCAGCGGAAAGCCCGGCAGAGGGGCACCGGTCGACGAGAAACCGTAGAGACGGGCGTCGCCGCCCAGAACGAAGAGTTCACGGCTGCCGTTGCCGTCGACGTCACCGACGACGGGGGTCGACTTGACGGTGCCGTCGAGCTGGAAGGTCTGCAGTTCATCGCCGCTCGCATCGAAGACGCGAATCACGCCATCGTCATAGCCGCGAAGAATCTCGAGCGACGCGTCGCCGAGCAGATCGGCAACCACGACCGACGACACCGACGACAGATCCTGCCCCGGTGCCGGATCGATCAGCGTCTGCAGCGCTCCGTCGGCGCCGTGTACGGCGATCCAGTTGAGGAAGGAGCCGACAACCACCTCGTAGCTGCCGTCTCGATCGAGATCGGCGACTGCGGGGGCGCTGTTGAGCGGCGAGTCGAAGACGTGCGTAAAGGCGAAGGAACCCTGGGGCAACGTCACCGTCGATCCCTGACGCAGCGTCGCCAGGTTGGCGCCGCTCACCGGCCAGGTCAAACCGCTCGCGGGACTGTCGAACCAGTCGGTGAAAGAGGTCGATCCGGAGTAGGTGTAGTCGACGAACTCGGGATACGCGTCCCAGATCGGCTCCTGCTCGACCGGCCACGACCACGCCGCCTCGAAGATCGTCGCCTGATCGAGTCCGAAGCCGAGGAGCGGCGTGCTCGAGCCGTAGAGCTCCGCCGTCACGAGATCCTGCGTCGCGCCGCGGTGGCGCCAACGCTGGTAGATCTCCTGTCCGGTGTTGAGCACCCGAATCCACGGGCCCAGAAGGTGATTGGTCGCCTCGTCGAGATGCAGCGTCTCTGGATCGTCGACGACCCGCGGGTTGAGACTGGGATCTCCAACCTCGAGGATCACGCGGGTCGTGAGACCGTCGACGCGGTTGGCCGAAGTCTGCGCGGCGTCGGTATTCGAGGTGAACGGAAACGAACCGCCCTGCCACGAAGGCAGCGCCGTGTAGGAGTCCGCAAAGATCGGGATCGACTCGACGAACGTGGCGTTCTGCGAGCTCTGACTGATCCCTGTCAGGACGCCGGCGGCGTCGTAGGTCTCGAGCGTAATGTCGATCGGCCCTTCGAGCCCGACGTCGAGAAAGGGCTCGTGATTGAACGCCGCTCCACGCGCCTCCGCCCGGACGAGGAGTTCGATGCGGGTCCACTCGTTCTCCTCATTCACCTCCTCGGTGACGCCAACGGTGATGACGAAGTCGTTGTAGTCGAAGTCGTTCGACAGCGTCTCGTCTTCTCGCAGATCCTCGAAGGAAAAGACCGCGGTGTTGTTGAGCTGCGAGGTCGACTCGGCCACATAGTCGTTGGCCGCACCACCGGGATCTCCGCTGTCGCCGGTGCGCTCTCCGGACGCGGGATCGTCGGGAACCGGCAACGCCGGGACGCCGACGATGCTGGACCACTCGAGCCGCACTTCGCTGTCGACGGTCTCTCGCGTGGTCAGGCTGCCTGACGTGGTGACGTCGAAGGTGATGACCAGAGGGTTGGACTCGTCCCAGTTCTGCTCGAGCTCCGCCACCGTCATGCGCAGCTCGGGCAGGCCCGTGGCATCGACCGTCGGCGCTGGCCCCTGCTCTGCTGTGACGCCGCCCGCGTAGGTGAGGCCCTCCGGAAGAACGGTCACCAGCTCCAGATCGTGGGCCGAGGCACCACTCGCCTGCGTGTGCGCGATCTCCCAACGAACGGTGACCGTCTCACCGGGCCCGGACGTGAGCTGGTCGAAAGATGTGTCGAGCGAAAGATCGGGCTCGAGGATGCTCAGATCGACCGAAGCGTCCCGCGTCTGACCGCCGAACGTGAGCGTCGCGGTCGTCGTCAGCATCGTGCCCGCCTGCGCCGTCAGCACGTTTCTCGCCTGGACGACGACATCGAAGACGAAACTCTCCTGAGTCCCGCTGTCGCCGTCGGTGTTGCTGACGTCACCCAGGGTCCAGGTGAAGCTGTCGGACTCGATGTCGGCCGCCAGCGAGCCCGAGTAGGTGAGGCCCGCACTGGCGCTGCCGTTCTCCTGGCGCACGGCCAGCAGCTCGAGAGGCAGCGCATCCACCAGCGTGACGCCGCTGGCGCTGGCTCCTTCGGGCAGGCCGACCTCGATCCGCAGAATCGCTTCCTGTCCGATGACGAGATCGCCGGACGTCAGCAGCGTCTTGGTGAGGGTCGGAGCACGCACTGGCGTCGTGTCGCTGGCGCTCTCCGTGACGGGCTGCCCCGAAGCACCGCTGCCGTCATCGCGGATCGTGGCGGTGTTCTGCACAAGACCGCCCTCGCCCGCGGAGGCCAAGGTGCGCACCGCGAACGTCTCCGATCCGCTCGCACCGACCGCCAACTGCCCCAGCGAGAGAGTGCACTCCGTGCCGGCGGAGCTGGCATCACCGCAGCTCCACGACGAAGGCGCGCTGGCCGCGGCGTCGAAGATCGTGTCGGCCGGCACCGTTTCGGTGAGCACGACGCCTTGAGCGACCTGGTTGCCGTCGTTGCTGTAGCTGAGGGTGTAGACGACCGGCGAACCGAAGAGGGCGACCGCATCGCCGTCCGACTTGGTCAGCGTCAAGCCCGGCGAGGCGTTGATCGGCGTGGTGTCGGAGCCCTGGTTGTCGGACAGGTCGAGATCGTCGCCGTTGGAGCCGTCGTCCTGGATCGTCACGGTGTTGGCGAGTGCCGTGACGCCGCCCGGAAGCGGGTCGACGACCCGGACAGCGAAGGTGAACGAGCCGCCGGCACCCGCTGCCAGCGAGCCGACGTTGGCAACACACTGCGTTCCGGCAGTGCTGCCGTCCGGGCATGACCATGCGTAGTTGCTGTTCGGCGCGAGATAGATCGAGTGGTCGGGCACCGTCTCCGTGACCGTGACACCGGTGGCGTCCTGATTGCCGCCGTTCGCGTACGTGACCTGATAGGTCAACAAGCCCGTGGGAATCGCGTCTTCGTCGCCGTCGGTCTTGCTGACCCCGAGATCCGGTGCAGCGTCGACCGGCACGATCGTCGCATCCGCGAAGCCCGGGACCGACGGGTCATCGGTCGCCACGGGGTCGACTTCCGTGCTCGTCCAGACACCCTGGTTCGTGACCGTCTCGATGCCCGCTGCGAGGGCAGGCGCCACGACGACGTCGTACTGCACGGTCGAGGTCTGTCCCGCCGCCAAGGACGCGAGGGTGACATGAACGTCGACGTCGCCGGCCCCGTTGCCCGAGACGACGACCTCCGAGCCGCCGACGACCACCGTGCCGATGACGAGCGACGTGTTGGCGTCAGGAGTGTCCTGCAGCACGAGGTCCGTGGCCGCGCCGGCGCCCGAGTTCGTCAACGCCACTTCGTAGCGCACCGTGTCTCCCGGCGAGACCGTGCCCGAGTTGTCCGCGTCGGCGAGCAGCGAGGCTGTCTTGTCGGACTCGAGGATCGGCAGATCGAGCGTCACGCTGACCGTGCTTCCCGAAGCATCGCGCTCCTTCGGATCCGTCCCCGGAAGGGTCGTCGCGCCGACTTCGTCGGCCACATTGGGGAGCGCCGAAGGCGACGACGCGCCGCGCAGCGCGTCGATCTCGAAGTCCGCCGAGACCGTCTCACCCGGAAGGATCACGTTGTCGGGTGAGCTCGAGGCCGGATCGGCACGCAGAACGATGCGCAGCTGACTTCCTTCGTCCAGAGCTTCGAGCACGAAGCCGGTCGGCGCGGCGATCGAAGCAAAGGAGTCGAGATCGTAGAGCGAGTCATCGAGCACGTCTTCCACCCTCACTTCGTAGGCGGGTGCAGACCCGGTGTTCTCGACGGAGAGCGAGATCGGGATTCGATGCGCCGCCATCGGTCCCATGGACTTGCCGAGCTCCAGCTCCGGCTCGACGACGTCGATCTCGGCCGTATCGGACAGCGGACCGCCGGTGGCGAAGGCGAGCTCGGCGTAGTTCGACAGGACGTCTCCGGCAACGTTCTCGGGCAGATCGACGACCACACCGGTCACCGTCAGGACGATCCGATCGGCGGGCGTGTTGGAACCGTCGGGGGTGTTGGTGACCCGACCGAAGTCGAAGGTGACCGTGTCGTTGAGACCGTCGTCGAGGCGCGTGTCACTGAGCACCGGCGATCCCGAGCCGGTCGCGACCAGCTGACCGCCGATCGACGAGACCGAAGCGCCGATGACCTCGACGATGCCGGTCTGGGAATCTGCGGGCATCAGGTCGGTGACCACCGCGTTCTCGGTCACGCCTTCCGGAAAGACGACGGTGAGCTCGTAGTCGACCTGCTCGCCGATCGCCAGGTCGGGACGCGAGGCGCCGAACTGCGTCATCCCGGTGTCGTCGAGGCTCGTGGTGTCGGTGATCTTCATCAGGCCCGGGGCGAGGATCGTCACGGTCTCCATGTCGCTCGTCGTCCTCCGACGTGTCTCGCCGGCGACGTAGGTCGGCTGGGAGTCGTAGTCGAGAGACGCGGTGTTGTCGTAGGACTGCGCCGGCTGCACCGTGTTCTCCACATCGAGGTCGTAGGAAATGGTGCAGGTCTCGTCGGCTCTCGTCAGCTCGCTGACGTCGAAGCGAACCGTCGGCAGACTGGTGGAGTCGACGACCAGGCCGTCGCAGTCCGAAACGACCGTGCCGTTGCCGGCCCAGGACAGCCCGGAGCTCGGCAGTGCGTCGACGACGACGAGCGAGAAGGCGTCGGCGCTCGACGCCGAGATGTGATCGATCTGGAGGTCGAAGCGGATCGTGTCGCCAGCGTCGACCAGAGTCGAACTGGCTGACTTCGTGATCTGGAGCTGAGGCTCGACCACGTCGACCAGAGCTGAGTCCATGGCGCTGCCGTCGGCGTGCGAGAGCGTCGCGAGGTTCACCAGATCGTCGTCACCGTAGGAATTGGCGGCGACGTCGATGACCCGGGCCACGACCTCGACCTCGATCTCGTCCTGGGCGTTCTCGGAGCCATCCGGGGTGTTGACGACGGTGCCCAGAGTCCACTGGACGCGGTCGTCGACGCCATCTGCATCGGTATCCGACGCCGTTCCCGCAGCGCCGACAGAGGGAAGACCGGCGCCGCCGAGCGCGGTACCAACCCGCACGACCCGCGAGCTCTCGAGCGCGAGAACGGCGGAGCCCTTGGGCAGCTGATCGACGATCGTCGTGTCGGTGACCGTGCCTTCCGGCAGAGTCAGAACGACTCGATAGGTCACCTGCTCACCGATCGTGAGATCCGGCTCCGGCCCACTCTGGGCGGTACCGGTGAAGCTCTCGGAGGTCGAGAAGACCGTTTTGTCGACGCCGGGCAGCGTCACCGTGAAGACGTGCTCATCACTGTCAGAGCCCGTGCGCTCGCCCGGCGGATCGTCGTCCGCGGGCAGCGAATCCCAGCTCAGCATGGCCTCGTTGGTCAGGTTCTCGCCGGGAAAAACCCCCAGATCGACGATGGCGTCGAACTCGAAGCGACCGACCTCACCGACGTCCAGCTCGTCCCAGACGGCGGTCACCGTGTTGCTCGCTTCTGAGAGCGTGCTGGGCTCGGCCGTACCGGTGCTCTGCAGATTGCCGTAGAAGCTCAGCCCCGGCGGCAGCTCATCCTCGATGAGCACGTCGAAGGCGCGTGCCGAGGTCGCCGGGTCGTGCCGCACTTCGACCACGAAACGCACGATGTCACCGGCGTCACCGGTCGTCTCATCACCGGACTTGTCGACCTCGAGGAGCGGCTCGACCACTTCGACATCGACCGTGGCCGTCGGCTGCAGCGCTCCGTCGAAGTCGATCAGGGCCGTATTCGTCAGAGCTCGACCGCCGCGGTTCGCCGCGACGTCGGCGACCCGAGCCACGATCTCCAGAACGATCTGGTCGCCAGCGCTGACGACGCCGTCTGGCGCATTCGTCACCTGGCCGAAGTCGAAGCTCACTCGATCGTCGAGACCGTCGCCGAGGTTCACGTCCGAGAACGACGGCGTGGGGCTGGGCACCGCGGGCGTCAGTGAGCCGCCGACGCTGATGACCTGCGCAGAGATCGCTTCGAGAACGCCGCTGGCGGAGGACGGCATCGAATCGACGATCAACACCTGCGCCGTCACGCCCTCGGGGAGCGTCGCCACGATCCGGAAGGTGACCTCTTCCCCGAGAGTGAGGTCTTCGACCGTCGGCGAGTACTGCGCAGCATCGGTCGAGGTCTCTGACGTCGACAGCACCGATTTCGACAGATCCGGAATGCCGATCGTCACCTGAGCACCGGCACTCGTCGGGCCGTACTTGCGCTCGGCGACCTCGCCCGGGAGGCTGTCCCAAGAGAGCTCGGCAACGTTGGTCAGAATGTCACCTGCGACGACGGAGTTCAGCAAGACGGCGTCGAAGGTGACGATGGCAGAGCCGGCAAGGGCAAGGCTGTCGTAGCGCACCTCGACATCGCCTTCCCCGCCATTGCCGCGGACGACCGTACCTCCCGGCGCCGAAACCGTGCCGTCGACCAGCGCGAGATCGGGATCCGAGAGTGCGTCTGTGAGGACGAGGTCGAAGGCGTCCGCCGTCGAAGCGCCAGCGTGTGTCACCGTCAGCGTGAAGGACACGGTGTCGCCCGCATCGCCGTTGCCTGGGCTGACGTCCTTGCTCATCTCGAGCGCCGGCTCCACGACCAGAGCCTGCTGGGCTGAGTCGCCAACCTGACCGCCGTCCCAGCTCCACGTGGCCGAGTTGGTGACGGCCGTGCCGGAGGAGGCCTCGGGATCGTTCTGAACGCGCACCGTCGCGTAGACGCTGATGGTATCGGCGGTGCCGTTGGCTCGATTGGCATTGGTGAGGTCACCGAAATCGAGGGTCACGCCGCGTCCATCCCCGGAGACGACGGCACCCGTGCGGACGGCGCCGAAGCCACCGGCAACGGACGTCGAGAGTCCTGGGGTCGCCGTCACCTGGTCGACGCTCTCGATACGCACTCCGCTGCTGACCTGATCGGTGAGCTTCACCTGGGGAGAGACACCCTCGGGAACCGTGACGACGATGCGGTAGGTCGCGGCCTCGCCAATCGCAAGAGGCCGACCGGGGTCCGAGTCCGGAGTGTGGGGCTCGCTGGTGAGCGTCAGGTCCTTCTCGATCTGGGGAGTCGCGATCTCAATCGAGACGCTGTCGCGGAACTCCGTCGTCCCGAAGACGTGATTGGCGCTGCTTCCCGAGCCGTCGTCGCCGCCGTATTGCAGAAGACCGGCGTCATTTTCGAAGACGGCTTCCGGCACGGCCGCGGCGTCGGCGACCTCGAGCTCGTAGGTCAACAGCACGACGTTGGAACCGCCGCTCGCCGAGTACTCCTGGCAGGCTGCTTCGCCGGAAGGGTCGACGATCTCGAGGCCGTTTTCGAAGAGGTCACGATCATCGCCAAAGGGCCCCAGAGCACTCGTCTGCAAGATCAAGCCGTCGCCCCGACGGACGGTCAGGTCGATACCGCCCGCAGGAACAGTGAGCCCGGCAGGCAAAGCGTCGTTGACGACGAGATCGAAGGCGCCGCTGCCGCCCACGTTCTCGACGACCAGCGCAAAGGTGACGAGGTCGCCGGCATCGACGTCGGCGACGTCCGAGCCGACAGGGGTCGCGGCGAGGTCGTCCGAGGAGACGGTCCCGACGAGGCTCGGCCCGACGACCGACGGGGTGAATGTGGCGTCCGGCTGGTCGGAAGAGATCGCGCCCTTGGTGAAGCGCAGCAGGGGCTGACGCAGACGAAACTGGACGATCGCGTCGGCGACGTGCACGCCGCCGTTGGTGCTCGCCTGCTCCAGGTGCATCTGGTTCGTCAGCAGCAGGTCGTCGGCAAACGGATCGTCGCTGACGGTGACCGTGAAGAGCACGTCGATCTTGACCGGACCGCTGCCCACCGCATCGAAGTCGCCGTAGTCGAGAACCAGGCGGTTCGAGGCCGCCTGAACGCTCCAGCTCGGGGCGCCGGCGAGAGCGAGGAGCGTATCCGTGGCGCCGAACTTGATCGTGCCGGCGGCGGGCACGGTGGCGTCGGCCTGGGAAAGCAGCTGGGTGACCTCCGGGGCCGAGAAGACAGGAAGCGGCAGGTAGTCGCTGAGGACCAGGTTCTCGAAGTCCGCCGATGGCATCGTGACCTCGAGCCGGTAGGTGATCTCGTCTCCCGGGCTGATCTCGATCGGCTGAGCGAAGCTCGTGTTGCCGTCGATCGCATAGATCGACTTGCTGATCGAGCCGAAGACGAGCTTGACTCCGGCGGCGGTGTCGTCGGCTTCCGTGGCCGCGGTGGCCTGCAGCTCGACCACGTCGTGCAGCGCCGAATCGACGACGGCATCGTTGCTCAGCGAATCGCCCTGATCGACGGAAGCGTCGCCTGACGGGAAGTCGTCGGAGAAGTCCTCGTCGATGACCGCTCGGAAGACGACCGTCGCCGTTGTCGCTCCCTGATCGAAAGTCGAGCAGTCCGGAGGAGTGCCGCCGGTCCCACCGACGGGCACACAACCGCCAAGAAAGAGAGCGTCGGCGCCCCTCGTCACGAGCTCGCTGGAAAGGTCGAAGGTCAGCGTGGTCCGGCCGGTGTTCGGTGCACTGGCTCCGGGTGACTTGTCGGCGCTGACTGTGAAGTTCGCTGCATCGAAACCCGCGCTCGTCGTCGAGCCGTGCTCGGTGAGGCGGAGCGTCGGTGTGAAGCTCTGATCGAACGACTGGCCGTCGGAGAGCACGTCGGTGACGACGACGGAGCTCACCGCGAAGAAGTCCGAGACCTGAATCTCGAGGGTGTACTCGAGCACGTCGCCCGGTGTCGCACTGGACGCACCGCTGTTCGCGGCGATCGCTACGCCCTTCTGAATCGAGAGGGCCTGCTGCGACAGCGTGTGCTCGGGACCACTGGCGTCGAACGAGACGTTGTCGGTGCCCGACGGGTCCCTGCCGTCCACGGGCGACCAGTCTCCGAGAGCCGTGACCTGGTTCTCTGCTGTCGTGTCGTCGCCGCTGGCCGCTGGCACGACCGCGCTGCCGGTCGCGTCCGTTCGCGGCACGAAGAACTCGAGAACCACCTCGGCGTCGTTGTTCGATGCGGTGCCGGTGACGGAGGAGAAATTGACGTGCAGACGGTTGGTCGGCGAGGAGCTCGCCTCTCCCACGGTCGGCTCGGCCAGCACGGTCGCCGTGGGCGAGGTCGACACCAGACGCAGGTAAGCGAGGCTGTCCGGCAAGTCCTCGATGACGTCGACGTCGGAGATGCTCTGGCCGTCGGCGAGATCGAGAACGATGCGGTACTGACGCGGGAAGTTCGGCCCGGTCGAAGTCTCGTTCTCGGGGCCGAGGTACTCCTTGCGAACGGCCAGGAGCTCCGGGGTCACCTCAGTCGAGGGCCAGGTCGTCGAATCGTTCGAAGCGGCACTGACCAGGCTCGGGTCGCAGCAGGCGTTGTCGAGCGGATCCGCACCGAACCGGAAACCGGCTCGATGATGGACCGGTAGTCCCACCCCGAGATCCGCGAGCGCGCTGACGTCGAGCTTCAGGTCGATCGTCGACGCCGGCTGAGTGGGCACGTAAGAGCCGAAAGGAAGCGGCAGAACCAGGAGCACGTCGCCCGGCGTGCCGCAGACGATCAGCGGAGTGGCCGTGTCGGACTCGGCAAAGGGATGCTCGACGCAACCGGTGTCCCGACCATCGTCCGGAAAGGTGAGCTGTGTAGCGGAGATGGCGGCGCCGAGGTAGTCGGCGCTCACGAAGGTCAGTCCGTCCGCCGTCTCGCTGCCCGCATTGCCGTCCGCTCCGTTGATCGGCAGAACGACGTCGACGAAGGGTCCGTAGCCGACATCCTGACTGTCCGCCGCTACGTTCGAAAAATCGAGCTGCAGCTCGATCGACTCGCCCAGGAGGGCCTGCGGGGCGTTGGTGACGAGGACATCGGCCTCGGGTTGAGACTGCGCTGCTGAAGGCGCCAGCAGGAGACCGAGAAGGCACAGCAAAAGCAAGGGGCGGGCAAGGAACATCGGCGAGGGCTTCCGAAAGACAGTTCAAGGGATCGTCGAAACCTGACGGTCGCGACGGTGCGGAGTGTAGGGAGCCGCAGTGCCAACTGCGCCAGAAGGAATTCAAAGCCGCGTCAAGAATCCCTGACGCAGCGCGGCCGCACGGTGCGGTCGCCGCGTGTAGATCCTCTGCGCGCCGCGGCCCTCGAAGAAGCGGCGCGAATCCTGGTCTGCCCTCGGAAACTCTGCGCAGCGTCTGCCGATCGTCCTACAGCTCGAATCCCTTCAGACTACGGTTCTCGGGCCCGCGGACTCTGCGCGAACCTCGAAGGGCACGAAGTCCGGAAGACGCTCTAGAAGTCGGAGAGCGAGCCCGGGCACTCGAACGGGCGAAGGAGATTCGTGAAGACGAAGACGTTGCTCAGGTTCCCCGCCGCATCTTCGACTTGGAAGGTCACCCGCGCCCCGGGAATGATCAAACCGCCGCCCTCCAGCTCGACCTCGATCGTGCCGCGATCGAGGCGATCGAGGCGATCGTCGGGAGTGTCGTCACCGAGCGTGCTGAAACTGCAGGAGAGGCCCGGAGCGCTTGCTCTGACCTCGTAGCCGGCCCGCTCGCTCATGTCGCCGTCCGCGTCGGTGAAGTCGATCTCGAACTCTGTCGAAGAGTTCCGCTGAAAGAGCCGACCGCCCGTGATCACGGGCGCTGAAGAAGCACCCCCCCCGCCGGCGGGGCACGTCGCAAACGCATCGGTGTCGGTCGTTGCTGGCGCGGCACGCCCGAGCGGATTGCGGTACTCACGCACGGTGTTGGTGTCGGTGTCGGTCACACGCAGCAGGTACTCGACGTTAGTCGTCGCGGCGGCGAAGACCCAGAACCTCTGATTCAGCGCACAGCCGTCGATGACCTTGACCAGCATCTCCCAGTTGTCGGCGTCGAAGAACCAGAAGAGGCCGGAGTCGCTCGAATCGAGAGGCACCACGCTGCCGACTCCGGAGCCTCCCTGAAAGTCGGTCCATTCGACCTCGACCCGAAAGCGGCCACGGGTCAGACACAGAGCGTCAGGCGTCTCGCTGCAAGCCTTCGGGATCTCCCGGCCCGAGCGCTCGAGGACCTGCAGAGGCTCGGTGACGACGACGTTCCCGGGCACAGGCGTGCGCAGAGCTGAGGCGAGCCGGGCCGAAGGCAGGAGCGAGCAGGAGTCCAACGCCTCGATGTCTGTGATCGCCGGCGCGGCGCGGCCCAGCGGATTGAAGTAGGAGGCCGTCTCGCCCGTGCCGACGTCGCGCACGCGCAGCGTGTACTCGACGTCGGTCGTCGCGGCGGCGAAGACCCAGACGCGGTTCGTCAGGAAGCAGCCGTCCAAAACCTTCACCAGCATCTCGAAATTTTCCGGAGCAAAGAAGTAAAAGAGTCCGGAGTCGTCCGATGCTCCCGGTACGGTGCGAGCAGAGCCGGTGTTCCCGCGAAAGTCGCGCCACTCGACGGTCACTTCGAAACGCTCCATCAGACAGTGGGTCTGGTCGGAGGCTTCGCACGTCGCAACGGACTGAGCTGCGATCGGATCCGCTGCCAGCCCTGCGAGGCAGCAGCTGGCGAGGAGGAGGCTGAGATAGCGTGTGTGCATCGCTGGCATGATTCTCACTTCGAATGCCCTCTGGTGAACGAGCTCGCTGGAGATGGGTGCTGGAAAAGAGCATCCGCGAGATAGTTCACAGAAGACTCACGAACCGCCTCCCGAACACCCGGCCCGACGTCATGAGCGAAGCCCTCGAAACGAGAGCGACCTGCGAGAACTGCGGCCACGAGCTCTCGGGACGCTACTGCGACGCCTGCGGACAGGACTCGACGCTGGGACTGTCGACGATGGGCGAGTGGCTTCGCGTCGGCCTCGATCACGCCCTCGGCCTCGACTTTCGCCTCGCGCGCACGTTGAGGCTCCTGCTGACGAAGCCGGGCCGACTGACCGAGCTCTACCTCGAGGGTCATCGCCAGCCCTACACGCACCCGTTTCGCCTGTACCTGATCGTCAGTGCGGTCGCACTCGCGGCGATGAGCGGGATCGGCGTGCTCGATCTCAGCTCGCTCAGCGCGTCGATCGATCCCACGGTTTTGACTTCCCTCAAGGGACGTTTTGGCATCGACCTCGTCGATCCAGAGGTTCGGCGCATCTACGACGCGCGTATCAACCTCCTCTTTCCGGTGTTCAACCTCTTCACGCCAATTGGCCTCGCCCTCGCGCTCAAGCTGCTGCACCGCAGGGAGCTCCTGCAGAAGCACGCCGTCTTCGGGCTGCACGTCGCCAGCGCTCAGGTCGCCTTTTCGACCTTCTCGCTCGGCATGCTCTACCTGCCTCAGATGCTGATGGCGGTCGCCAGCCTTCTGGTGATCCTGATTCTCGCTGGGTACATCTTCTTCGCCTATCGGGCTCTCTACCCGGCCAAGTGGCTGGGAACGCTCCTGCGCTTCGTCTTACTCTGCGGCTCGTATCTGGTCCTCGTCCAGATCATCACGATCTCGACGCTCCTGGCCGTCCTCCTGACCGTCTGAGCCCAAGGCCCGAAGCCTCGAGCGCCCACCTACTGCTCTTCGGGTCGACGGCCCGGAGTCCTTCGTCCGCCCGCGGCGTCGACCGAAGCTTCGAGGGCCGGTAGCCGCTCGTAGAGCAGCGCTTCCGCGCGTTCGAGCACGTCGGGCAGTGCCTCGCGCACGACCTCCACGTTGCGACGATGCGTCTGCGTCGGGCCGTGCCGCGAGCTCCAGTGGCCTCCGATCACCGTCTGCAGCCGACCGAGGAGGGACGGCGAGCTCGGCTCCTGGAGAAAAGACAGCACGTCGTCACCCCAGAGCTCGCGCTGCAGCGCCCGTGCTGCCGTGCGCAGCGACTCGACCTGCTCGAGCAGCGACAGCTCGACGGCGGGCCCCTGCACGACGGCGTGCTCGAGGTGTGCCAGGCGGTCGAGCGCGCGTCCGGTCTCCTGAGCGACGCCGAGAGCACGCTGGTAGAGCCTTCCGGTCTCCTGCTGCAGCGTCAGCACGTCCTCTGCGTCCTGCTCGCCGAGCGCCGGCTCGAAGATCGCTTCGACGTCGAACGGCACTGCCGCAGCCAGCGTTTCGAGGCCCCCGGGACCGACGCGCACCAGTTCGACGGTGTAGCGGCCCGGAGGAGCCATCGGCCCGACCGGCGGGTCGAACCAAGGCGGCAGATCCGTCGGCAGCTCGAGCGCGACCGGCTCGAAGCTCGGGTAGCGGAGATCCCAAGCGACGCGGTGGATACCCTCCGATGTCGGTCCTTCGACGCGGCGCACCTCACGGCCCTCGTCGTCGCGCACGATCAGGAGAACGCGTGTCGCCGCCTCGTCGTTCTCGGCGCGCAACTCGTCGAGGCTCGGCAGCGGCACGTCAGCGCCGTCGTCGAGCTCCCCTTCTGCCGCGCGGCGCGCATCGCCTCGAGAGACGACCGAGTCTTCGAGGTAGTAGGTGAAGATCGCGCCGTAGGGCGGGTTCTCTGCGGCCCAGTAGTCGGTGCCCTTGGCGCCCTTGCCGCGGTTCTGCAGCAGCAGCGTCGGGTGAAACCAGAGCGCACGGCGCGGAGCGAACAGCGTCGTGCCCGAGGCCTCTCCCTCGGCGAGTGCGCGCAGCGGGGTGTAGTCGTCGAGCACGTAGAAGCCGCGCGCGAACGACGAAGCGACGAGATCGTTCTCGCGACGCTGGATGTCGAGATCGCGGAACGGGATCTTCGGCGAGCCCGCCACGAGGCGCCAGTGCTCGCCCGCATCGAGCGAAACGTAGACGCCTCGCTCGGCACCGACGAAGAGGAGGTTCGCAGAGACGTGGTCCTGCGCGATCGCCCAGAGGATCTGGCGATCGGGCAGGTCGCCCTTCAGCGACTGCCAGCGACGACCGCGATCGCGACTCACCAGCAGGTAGGGCTGATAGTCCCCCTCCTTGTGGTTGTCGAGCACCGCGAAGACCGTGTCAGCGTCGTGCAGCGAAGCACGAACCTGATTGACGAAGGCGCGCTCGGGCACGCTGCGCGGCAGCTCGGCGCGGCGCCAGTTGGCACCGCCGTCCTCGCTGATGTGAATCGAGCCGTCGTCCGAACCGGTGTAGAGCAGACCCTCGACGAGCGGCGACTCGGTGATCGACGTGAGCGTCGCATACCAGGACATGGCGGAGTTGCCCCAGAGCGCGTCGACGCTGCGCACCTTGCCGTCGGTCCTCATCTCGTAGCGCGTGGTGCCGCGCGTCAGGTCGCCGGAGACCGGGCTCCAGGAGTCGCCGCGATCGTTGCTGCGAAAAACCCGCTGCGATCCGTAGTAGAGGCGCGCCGGATCGTGCGGCGAGATGAGCAGCGGCGCGTCCCAGTTGAAGCGATCGACCGGATCGCCGGGCTCGGGCTGCGGCTGGATCTCCGTGAGCTCGCCCGTCGCGCGATCGAAGCGCAGCGGATGCCCCATCTGCCAGGAGACGTAGACGATGTCCGGGTTCTCCGGGTCGATTGCCGTGTCGTAGCCGTCGGCGCCGTACGGCACGGTCCAGTCCTGGTCGCGCACGCCGTGCTGATTGAAGGTGCGCACCGGGCCGTAGATCGTGCCGTTGTCCTGCGTGCCGCCGATGATGTTGTAGGCCGGAAAGTCGTTGTCGACCGCGCCCTTGTAGATCTGCGTCACCGGCAGGTTGGTGACGTACTTCCAGGTCACGCCCGCATCAAAGCTCTCGTAGACGCCGGCGTCCGTCCCGGCGAGTAGGTAGCTCGGATCGTCCGGCCAGAAGGCGAGAGCGTGGTTGTCGCTGTGCTTGTCTTCCCCGCCGTCGACGCGGCGGAAGGAGCCACCGCCGTCCTCAGTGACGTGAATGAAGACGTCCATCTGGTAGACCCGGCCGTCGCTGTGCGGCGAGGCGTAGATCTCCTGGTAGTAGTGAGGTCCAGTGCCGCCCGAGTGGTAGCTGTTGCGGTGCTCCCAGCTCTCGCCGGCGTCGACCGAGCGATAGAAACCGGCGCTCTCCGGCTTCGCCTCGATCGTCGCGTAGACGACCTTCGAATCGAACGGCGAGATCGCGAGACCGATCTTGCCCATGTCCCCCGACGGCAGCCCGACGGTCACTTCGCGCCACGTCTCACCGCCGTCGGTGCTCTTGTAGATGCCGGATTCCGGCCCGCCGGCGAGTAGCGACCACACCGTGCGACGGCGCTGGTACGCGGCGGCGTACATCACGTCCGGGTTCTTCGGATCCATCTGCAGATCGGCGACGCCGGTCTTGTTCGAGATCTCGAGCACGTTGCGCCACGTCGCGCCGCGATCGTCGGACTTGAAGACGCCGCGGTCGCCGCCGTCGCTCCACAGCGGACCTTCGGCCGCGACGAAGACGACGTTCGAGTCGCGCGGATCGACGACGATGCGCGACACGTGCTCCGAATCCGTGAGGCCCATGTGCTCCCAGCTCGCGCCGCCGTTCATCGAGCGATAAACGCCGTCGCCGTAACCGACGTGCCGACCGCTGACGTTCTCGCCCGTGCCCACCCAGACGACGTCCGGAGCGTTCGGGTCGAGCGTCACGTCGCCGACGGAGTACGAGCCGCCGCTGGGGCTCGTGGCGCCGTCGAAGATCGGCTCGATCGTCGTTCCAGCGTTCGTCGTCTTCCAGACGCCCCCCGAGCCGACCGCGATGTACCAGGTGCTGCGGTGCTCGGGGTGGATGGCGATGTCGGCGATGCGCCCCGACATCAGCGCCGGCCCGAGGTGGCGCAGCGAAAGGCCGGCGAGATCTTCGGCCGGGCGTTCGGGCCAAGGGGTCTCGTCCTGAGCGAGCGACGTCGAAGCCGTCACCGCGCCGAGCGTAACCGTGATCAGCAAGAGCGAGAACCAGGATGAACGGGAAGTCATGAGCGGTCGCACAGCGAGAACCCTCCGGAGATACAGCGACGTAGACTGGTGAAGAGCCAGTCTACGACGCATCCAGGAGACACTCGTGCACAAAGTCACCGCTCTCACCCTGCTTTCGATCAGCCTTCTGACGGGGGCCTGCGCGCCCCCGGCCGCCGACATCGAACCCACCGAAAGAGCGACCCCGGAGCCCGGCGCTCGCCTTCAGCCGGAGACCGCACTCGGCATCTACACGCCCGAGCAGCACGCCCTCTACGACGGCCGCTTCCGCATCCGCGGTGCGAAGATCTACCAGGCCGGCACGCTCGGCGACGAGAGCCCCTGGGATCACATGGGCGACGACGCGTCGAATCTGCGCGAGGTGGGCGGTGCGATCGAGCTCGACGTGAACGAGATCGACAACACCGGCACCTTCCGCGCCGAGCTCGATCTTCCGGAAGGCCGCTACGTCGTCGAGCTCGAAGAGATCGTCGAGTTCAACCCCTGCCAGGACGGCGGCATCGCCGCCTTCCTCTTCGAGCACGGCGACGCCGGCTGCGGCGACGCCAACTGGCCGAAGAGCCTGCTCTACGTCGCCGGTTGGGGCACCGGTCGCGCGTCGCTCGACGGCGAGGTGCTCTATGAGGACTACCAGATCCACTTCATGGTGACCCAGGGCATGCGCGACCGCGACACGCTCGAGGTCCTGCACTCGGTTCCCGGGCAGACGTCACCGGCCGGCGCGGTGAACCCTGCCGCGCAGCAGCTCGACTTCTACATCCGTTCGCCGGAGAAGAACGAGGCGAACCATCCGAATCGCGAAGTGTTCGATCACTTCTTCGCGATGGAAGTGACGTGGAGGTAGGAGCCGTATGAGGCGCGCCCTCGGCAAGCCGAGAGAGCTTGCCTCAGATCCTCAGTCTTCCTTGGCTCAGTCTTCTTTGGCCTGCCAGTAGCCGCGGATCCGGTTCTCGCCCAGACCGAGCCCGTGGTGCTCCCTCAGGTACTTGCGAGTCAGCTTCGCCTGTGTCTGCTCCAAGCCACCCCACGCGCCGTCGATTGCGGGCAGCTGTCCAAGCAGCGCAAGGAGCGTCGTCTCGGCGTCCCCCCTCCCACCCACGATTCGGTGAATCTCGCTTCCAACCGGAAGGAGCTCCTCGTCAATGTAGGACTGCTCAGATTCTTCCTTCGTCAGGACGATCAGGACAGGCGGCGTGGAGTTCTCCCAGCGTTCGAGCAGCTCGGCCATGGTCGGCATCCCCGTTTCGTCGGCAATCAGCAGCATGCGGCCGGCGCCCAGGTGCTCGGTCTTCTCCTGGTGCTCGGCGGTGGTCTTGACGAGGTCACCGCTCGACAGGCCGGTCGCCCAGTTGCCGCCGGGGGACGAGCCGTGATGGAAAACGTCGACCCAGGCGAGCCACGAATCTCCTCCCGCAGGCGCCGTGACCTTGCGCAGGCTGTAGTAGCGCGACCCGTTGTACATCGACTCCAGCAGCTTCTTCCGGGTGCCCGGCCGCAGGACCTTCATCGCCCACAGCATGGCCTGAAACCCGACGCGCATGCCGAACCCCATCTCCGTCGGCTCTCTCACCTTGCGGCGCTTGTTCGGTTTCAGCGAACGGAGAGAAAAGAGGAAGGCGTGCCCTGCATCTTCTGGCAGAGGTGACTCGCTGCGAAAGATCAGCCGAAGCATGTTGGGGCTCACGGTCTGCCGCTCGACGAACTCGAGGTACCTCGTGCGAGTGCCCTGAGGCAGCTTGCGCAGCTTCACCATCGCCTGGTAGGCGAGGAAGAGCACCTTGTCTTCCGGCTCGCCGCTGAACGAGAACGGTACCGAGCGACGCTGCAGCTCGCCCCGCGACTCGACCTCGATCTCCAGTCCTCGATCGTGGATATCCAGCAGCCTGGCCTGCTCCGCCTGCTCGTCGACGTAGACGAGTGCGATGCTTCGGATCTCCTCGGCGTGATCGTCGTTGATGTGCTCGACGGTGTCGATCACGTCCTGCCGGCTGGTCTCGGCCATGGTCACCTCCCGGGTCTGGAGTCGTCGAGGGCCTGTCGCCGTCTGCCGTCTGGGTTCGGCCCGGCAAGAGTGTGAAGCCAGCACGCGGTGCCCTGTGTCACCGATTCATGACGAGGCGGGCGCCCAGGATGCGCAGCTCGCCACGTCGGCTCAGCGGCGCTCGATGCAGACGTCCCCGACCAGCCCGCAGCGAACCCTCAGAACCGTGAGGTGTTCCGTCACTTCTCTGCAGTGGAAGTGACGTGGGATGGACCAGAAAGGGGTCGTCTCCCGACAGGCGCGGAGAGAACCAGCGCATCCTCTATCGGACCGCTTCCGCCCCTCCGCTAGAACCGCGACGCCTTGATCCAGGCGTCCGTGCGCGCCGTGCTCTTCTCGAAGTCCGCGTCGACGGCTGCATCGGTCTTGCCCTGCGCCGCCAGCGCTTGCTTGAGTCCATGCAGCGACCAGACGTTGTGGGGATGGTCGACGAGCCCGGCGCGGTAGACGGTCTCCGCGTCGGTGAAGCGCTCGGCCTCGAGCAGGGCGGCGCCGAGCCAGTCACGCGCGGCGAAGGGGATCGGCTCGGGTTCGTCGTAGTCCTGCTGGTCGTCGAGCTCGACAGCCCGCTCGAAGGCGGCGATCGCGCCGTCGAGGTCTCCTTCAGCTCGGAGGATCTCGCCCCTCAGCACCTCTTCCACGAGAGCCAGGATCTGCGTCGCCTTGTGGAACCGGAAGGTGGCATCGGGGAACTCCTCCACCGCAGCCTGCACTTTTCTCAACGACTCCTGCGCAGCCTCCGCATCGTCCGTGCGTAGGGCGGCGTAGCCCTGGGCGAAGTCCCACATCCCCGCGGCGACGGCGCCTCCCGGCTTGCTCTTCACCTCGAGAACTTCCTCGAAGCGGCCGAAGCGCAGAAGGGTCAGGACCAGGTGCATCGTGTTGCCGCCGACACGCGCGTAGTCGCGGGCCGCCTGCATCGCGACGGCGCCCTGCCCATCCATGCTCGCGGCAAAGAGCAGCATGTGCAGGTTGTGGCTCGGTGCGTAGGAGAAGCCCTCGCCGTCCTTCGCCCGCTGGTCCGCTTGCCAGGCGAGGGTGTTGGCACGCACCGACTCGGGCCACATCCCAACTTCGTTCCAGGTGTGCGAAGGCATGTGCTGGATGTGGCTCGCCACGGGCATCGAGTCGCCCAGATGCCGCGCGCAGCCGAGGGCCAGTCCTGGATCCTGACTCGACTCGGTGGCGTGGATGTAGAGATGGCAGGCGCCTGGATGACGAACGTCGCGATCGAGCACCGAGGTCAACACGCCGTGCAGGCGAATGAGGTCCGGATCTTCGAGGTCACGGTCGCCGCGCCGCTCTTCGAGCTGGAAGAGCGCAACGCCGTAGATCGTGCCCACCTCGTCGTGCTCCGGGAACTCCGCGTAGACCTTGGCCATCGCGTCGGCAAAAGCCTGGTCCGACGTCTCGCGTTCCTTGGGATCGAAGTCCTCCGGATAGCGCACGAGCGAGGCCTCGATGAGCGCCTTCTCGACAGGGGTCGCGCTACGACCCAACAGCGACTGTGCCTTCAGGATCGCTTCGCGCGCCAAGACGGCCTTGTCCGAGCTCATCTTGCCGTTGAGAAACGACCCGAGCGTGAAAGCCTCCCCCCACCAGCACATCGCGCAGTCCGGATCGGCGCGGCGCGCCTCGACCATCGACCGTGTCGACTCCGGCACGTTGAACGCCCAGCGCAGCTGCATGCCCTGGTTGAAGTACTCCTGAGCTTTCGCCACGGTCGTCGTGATCGGCCAGTCGTAGTCGCCGAGGGCCGCGGGAATCAGGTCGATCGGCTCCTCCAGGCGCTCGCGCAAAGAGGACTCCTCGGCGGCGTCCGTGGCCCTGACCGGCGCCTTGGGAGGCTCGCTACCGCTACAACAGAGAACCGCGGAGAACGCCGCGACGAGAAGGAGAGAGCGCAGTTTTTTCATCGACAGAAGAGGCCTTCCGAGAGAGCTCGCCACGGCGTTTCGGCGGACGATTGAGCCCGGGGTTTCGGTGGGGTGCTGGAGGTTCGAGAGGCGAGCGTAGCGGAACGAGCGGCGGCGCACGACCCTTCACGGTGCGGCGCGCCACTCCGCAACGAGATCCCACGCCTCGAGGGTCTCGCCATGCTCGTCTCCAAAGACGGCACCCCGTCCTTCAGCGACGCGCTCCGCACGAGCAAGAGCTTCGCTGCGCCTCCCGAGTCGCCATTCGTTCCGGGCGAGATAGAGCTCGTTGTCGAGCGTCGAAGGATGACCTGCACCCAGCACGGCCACCGAACGCTCGACCGCTCGCTCGAGAACTCTCTCCGCCTCCTTCAGGCGCCCGAGCTCGCTCAGGGAGCCGCCGATGACGCCGTCGGTCACCAGAACGAAGAGATGGTCCTCCTGGGTGCGCTCGACCATGAGCGGACGTGCTCTTCGCGCCTCAGCGAGGGCCGCTTCGGGACGCCCGCTGAGCAGAAGGACCTCCGAAAGATTGAAGCGAACGACGAGCTCGTTGGGGTTCTTGAGTGGTCGACGCAGCCAACCCGCCAACGCCTGGCGGTAGGCGCCCTCCGCCTCCTGGTAGCGACCGAGGTCGAAGTAGAGCTTGCCGCGGTTGTTGAGCAAGGTGAGAAGCGGTCCCTCGTTCTCGACGGGATCTCGTTCGAGCAGCCTCTGCGTCTCGAGACTGACCTCCAGCGCCTCCTCGAACTGGCCGGTCGTGCCCAGAAGCGTGCTGAAGTTCGCCAGCGCCGCGGCATATCGGGGCTCGTCCTCGCCGAGCCAGTCGCGGGCCGTGGTGACGACCTGCCGCATCACGGGGATTGCCTCTGCGGTGCGCCCCTGTCGATCGAGCGCCTCCGCGAGCAGGGTGCGGACCACCAACGAGCTGAAGTTCCGCAGGCCGAAGCGCCTCTCGTACCACTGCAGGCTCTCGCGCAGCAGCTCCTCCGCCGGCTCGTACTCACCCATCCTCAGCAGCATCTCGCCCAGGTCCGACTGCGCCAGACGGAAGGGATACTCGTCGTCCGCCCTGCCGGCCGACCCGGCCTCGACGGCCTCACGCGCCAGCCGCAGCGCTGAATCCCCGTCACCCTCCGCATCCGCGAGACTGGAGCGAGAGCGCAGGTAGTACGGGCGCGTCGCGTGCCCGATGGGCAACTTGTCCACGTCCCCCTCCAGCGCGAGCAGCGCATCCCGAGCCGCTTCGAGCTCTCCCATCTCCAGACGATTCAGAGCCAGCCGAGTCGCCAAGCGCAAGACGAGTGGGTCTCCGGGCGGCCGCAGTTCCTCCGCGAGTCGAAGCGCGTCGGCGTTGAGAGCCAGAGACTGCTGGTCCAGGCCGAGCTGAGAGTAGGTGAAGCCCAGAGTGTCCAGCAGCTCCAGCCGCAAATCCGGGTCGAGACCCTCGTCCTCCTCGAGGCGAAGCGCAGCTTCGCGGACGACGTCGGTGACTCGAACGTTCGGTCCTTTCGACGCGAGCTGCGGCTTCGCCAGAACGTCGCGGAGGAACTGGCTCAGGGTCTGTGCACGACGCTCGGAGCGGCGCGCTTCGACGAGACCCGCTGAGGTGGCCAGAACGCCGAGGACCAGGACGCCGATGATCGCGGCCATCGCCCGACGTCGACGCCGCAGCGCCGGTGCGCGGCGCAGCGTCTCGACACGCTCGACGACGCGGGCCGCCGTCGGCCTCTGCTCCGGCCGCGCATCAAGGAGGTCAGCGGCGAGCTTTCGGAGGGGGCCGCGCCCCGCCTGAACGACCTTGCCCTCTTCGTGGATTCGTCGCAGTTGGTCGAGCGATTCCGCCTCCACGGGGTACCGGCCGTTCAGCAGGCGAAAGAGCAGCGCGCCCAGAGCGTAGAGATCGCCCGCCGCACTCGGAGCGATGCCTCGGAAGAGCTCGGGAGCCATGGAGAGCGGAGAGCCGGCAGCTGTGCTGGAGCCGGAAGACTGCAGGTCGGTCCCGGCGCCGAAGTCCATGAGGACCGGTGTTGCGCCCTCGAGCATGACGTTCGAGCCCTTGACGTCGCCGTGCACGAGGGACTGCGCATGCACCGCCTCCAGCGCGCTCGCCAAGGCAGCTGCGACGTCGAGCACCTGGGCCTCCGGGAGCGCACCGCGCGCGTCGAGGACCTCGTCGAGCGTCGAGCCTTCGATCAGATCGGCCCAGAGACCGACGCGCCCGTCGTGCACATCGGCACCGTGCACCGCCAGCACGTGCGGATGCCGGACCTGCGCCAGGCGCCGCGCCTCGGCAATGTAGGCCTGACCGTCCGCTTGGTCTCCACGACGCAGCTTGAGCGCGACTTGACGCTGCAGCACCGTATCGAAGGCTCGATAGACCTCGCCATAGGCGCCTCGCCCCAGCAGCTCTCCGACTTTGAGATGTCCCCAGCGGAAGGACGGCGTTCCGCGCGGCCGCTCCTCGTCACGACCCTGCCGTGCGAAGAGCTCCTGAATCCCAGCCAGAGCGCGCAGATTGTCGAGCTCTGGGCTCGCTTCCTCAGCACCGATCTCCAACGGCCAGTCGACGGTCCGACCCTCGGCAATCGCCGCAGCCAAGCGCTCGAGATCTTCGCGTTCTGCAGCCAAGGGCTCACTCCATGGTGCGGGCGATCTTCGCGAGCCCGCGCGAGACCTTCATGCGCACCGAGTCGGCCGAGGACTCGTCGAGCTCGACGGCGATCTCGGGGAAGCTCATGCCAAATTCGACGCGCAGAATGACCGCCTGTCGTTGACCGAGTGGGAGCTGTTCGAGGGCGAACTCGTAGGAGGCCAGCGTCTCTTCGCTCACGAGCCGATCGACCACCGAAGGCTCGAAGGCTCTCGGCTCCACCTCGAGCGGGTCGGGCGGTGGCTTGCGACCGGCGCGACGCAGCTCGTTGCGCACGGCGTTGACCAGAATCGTCCGCACGTAAGCGAGAAAGGCGCCTTCGCGCTGCGGCTCGAAGCGGTCGAGGTTGTTGACGGCGCGCATGAGCGTCACCTGGACCAGATCGTCGGTGTCAGCGAGGCCGCGCGCATGCGCCGGCAGCCGGCCACGCGCCCAGCTCTTGAGCGGGCTCAAGCAGCGGGAAACCAGGCGCTCACGCTCCTCGAGGTCACCCTCCTGGATGCGCCGGATCAGCGTTGCCGTCGATTCGAGGTCCCTGTCCAAGTGGTCTCTGTTCAAGTGTTCCCTGCCCCGGGGTGCCTCCCTCTTCCCCCTGCCTGGTCATTCTAGGACTTGAGGAGCGTTCGCTTACTCGGCTTCCGGAGTTGGTGCAAAGGAGAGGGCGCCCTGCGCCCACGCCATCGAACCCTACGGGAGCAACCCATGAGCCGAACAGCAACCGACCGCTCGAAGCGCACAAGAACTCTTCTGGCCACTCTTTCCCTGTCCTGCCTGGCGATGCCCGCCCTGGCGAACGACTGGCAGCCCGATCACACCCAAGTGATCGACACCTCGACCTGGGAGGTCGATGCTCACGGCGATCGAGCCGTGATCTTCCGGGGCGACGTCGTAGACATCATGGAGCGGAGCTCGCGCACCGGCGCTTGGGTCGTCACGTATCGCGAAGACAAGCAAAACGCCGTAGGAGCCATCGACGCCGCCGCGACCTACTACGCTCAGGCCTTCTCGGGAGATCAAGCCTGCAGCCCCAGGCCGGTCTACTCCAGACTTCACGCGGTCGGAGGAAGCTTCCAGCCGATCCTCACCGTCAGCGGAAACATCGACCGTCTTGCTGCGGACTCCTCCGGCAGACTGCTGATCGCTTACGAGGTCTGCGGGGCACGGGGCTCGAGGCGCCCTGCCGTAGACCTCTTCGAGTACGACTTGCAGCTCGGCGCCTGGCTCAAGGTCTGGGGTGGACTCGACCCGTCATGGGGCGGCTGGACCGTCGATTTCGGCTTCTGGGGTGGCCGAGAGGCCGTCGACATCGACGGTGACTACGCGGCCTTTCCGGTGAGCCGAGCCTCCGGCTCTTTCCAATCGGGCATTGCCATTCTCCGGCGCACAGCGCACCAGAATTGGGTGCTCTGGCAGATCCTGCAAACACCCAACGAGCACGAAGGTAACGGGATCACGATCGATATGGGCGGGGGCGCGCTCGTTCTGGGAGATGAACCGTCGGACACCGTGTTCCACAGTCTGCGCGGCACCAACGGCTACTATGACGCCTTCGACGCGATCCCGGGAACGGACGGCTTTCACGAGATCGGAACGGACGGCCCCGTCGTCTACGTCGGCAAGCCTGAATTCTCCGTCGGCGGCTACCTCGGTACAGAACACGGTGCCATACTTCGCTACCGCAGGGTGCCCTCTGGATGGTTGCAAGACGATCAGCTGGTCCCGCCCTGCTGCCTGGACGAGATGCTCGGCCCATTCTTTGCCGTGACCGAAGACTGGGTGTTCTCGACGAGCCCGCTGAGCTTGGGTACTTCCAACTTCAAGATCGTCAGGACTCGCTTCTCGGTCTTTGCGCGACCGCCGTTCTAACGAGACAGCCGAAGGCGTCAGGCGATGACACCCGACTGACGGAGCGCCGCTCGGCTCGAGGAGTTCAAACCGAGCTCCTCGAGCACCTCGTCGGTGTGCTCTCCGAAGAGCGGCGCCGGCGTCTCCGGCACCTGACGCTCGCCATCGAAGATCGCCGGCCCTCGCGCCGCGATCATGCGACCCGCGTGCGGGTGGCGGTGCACGTGCAGGATTCCGCTGTGACGTACCTGCGGATCATCGAGCACCTGGTCGCGCGAGTTGACGCGAGCACAGGGTGCGCCTTCCTCTTCCATGCGGTGCACGACGTGATCGGTCGGTAGCGGCGCCAGCGCTTCTTCCATGGCTGCTCGCAGCTCGCCTGGATTCTGGCGCCTGAGGCGAGCGTCGAGAAAGAGCGGGTGCTCGATCAGCTCTTCCCTGCCCACCGCGCGACAGGTCGCCGCCCAGTCCTTGTCGGAGACGATCATCAGCGTCACCGAGCCGTCGCTCGTCGCGTAGGGGCGATAGGTGTCGAGACGGGGCGTCATCTCCGCGTCGCCGAGTTCTTCGTCGCCCAGGAACATCTCGTTGTTGAAACCGTCCGGAAAGAGAAAGGCGATCGAGGCGTCGAGCATCGACAGCTCGACGCGTGAGCCTCTACCGGTACGGACCTTGTGCAGCAGTGCAGCGGTGATCGCCTGAGCCGCCGTGAGCGAGGTGATCTTGTCGCAGGCCAGATTGCGGACGAGCTCGGGTACGTCGGTCTCGGGATTGCCCTGGATCGCGGCCATGCCCGAGACGGCCTGCACGATGGCGTCGTAAACGCGAAGACCCGAGTAGGGGCCGTCCGGACCGAAGCCGGTGATCGAGGCAAAGACGAGCTCGGGCTGCAGCTCGCGCAGCCTGGCCTCCGAGAAGCCGAGACGCTCGAGGGCGCCGGGGCGGAAGTTCTCGACGAGCGCATCGGCGCCTTCGATGAGCTGCGCCAGAATCTCGCGACCGCGCTCGTCCTTGAGATCGAGACCCACGGAGCGCTTGCCCTTGTTGATCGTCTCGTAGAGCGACGTCACCGGGCCACGCCTCGTGCCGAGCAGTCGGTTCAGCTCGCCCGCCGGCAGCGGCTCGATCTTGACGACGTCGGCGCCCTGGTCGGCGAGCATCTGCGTCGCCATCGGGCCCGAGACGACCGCCGTCAGATCGACGATCCGCAGGCCCTCGAGCGGCAGAGTCACTCGGTGAGCTCCCGCCCCGTCGCCGCCTTCCAGAGCGGCGCGACCTCATCGCTCATCCCGAGCAGCTCCCAGCGAAAGAGAGTGAAGGGAATCAGCCCAGCCCGAAGAATCTCGTCGTGGAACGTGCCGAGATGGAAGTCGTCGCCAAGCTGCAGAGCACGCTCGGAGAGCAGCTGCTCGAGCTGCACCTTGCCGATGATGTAGCCGCTGCCCGAGCCCGGACGCCGCAGGTAGCCCTCGAGGTCGTAACGACCGAGGTCTTCCTCCATGTAAGGCACGGTGTCGATCATCGTGCGGTTTGCCTCGTCGAGACTCAGCGTGCCGGCGTGCATGCCGAACTCGGCGTAGATGCGGCTCGCACGCTTCATCAACGCCACATAGAAGAGCTCGTCGGCGCGCGGCACGTCCCGCGTCAGTCCGGCGAGCAGAAACATCTCTTCGAGATAGGTCGCCCAGCCCTCGGCGCGCGAGCTGTCGCGCGAGCGCCGACGGATCGGATTCTCGACGCCGCGCGCAACGACGCCGTCGAAGCGATGGCCCGGGACCGACGCGTGGATGTGATTGTTGAAGGTGTTGCGAAACTGCAGCTCTTCCCAGAAGTGCCGGTCGGTCGCGGCGCGTGGGCTCCAGAAGGTGTCCGTGTCGAATTCGGCCGGCGTACCTTCGGGGAAGGTCAGCAGCTCCTGCGCCGCGACGAGCGCACGAATCTGCTGCTCGGATTCGCGCGTGCGCTCCTGGTGCTGCTCCTTGCTCCTCGTCAGCTCGAGCTCCGGCAGAGTGCGGTTGCGGTTGCGCGCGATCCGGTAGGCGGCGTGGTAGCGGTGGTACTCGCGCTGCCCGAGCACGCTCATCTCCGCTGCTGTGAAGGGCAGGAGCCGCACGTTGCGCACGTACCATTCGAGGTTCTCTGCGCCGATGCCGGCGTTCGCCTCCATCGAGGAGCGCTCCGACCGGAGCCAGTCGCGGTACGAAGCAACCGCCTCGCGAGCGACGGCACAGGACTCGACTTCCGCTGCCGCATGCTCGGCGACGCGGCCGCAAAGATCGTCGTACCAGCCGAGCGTGCCCGCCGGCGGGTCGTCGCGGTACGGCTGCCCCTGCCCGACGCCGTCGAAGTTCTCGAGATGAAAGAGCGCGAGGTCGGCGAGCTCGCCGAGCGGCTCCGTGAGGTTCGCCTTGGCGTGTTCGACGATGGCCGGTACGGCGCGGAGCTGATCGGAGAAGCGCTTCGCCGAAGCGCCTTCGAGCGGCAGCTCGGCGTACGGAATCCGCTGCACGAGCGAGTGGTAGACGATCGGATCGCGCTGCCAGGGTCTGGTGACGCGGTGCTCGAAGTCGACGCCGTTGAGCTGCGCCCAGACCACGAGGTAGTCGACCTTCCCGGCGACGGACCACTCCTGCGGGTCGAGAGCTTCGAGGCGTGTGCGAAGCGACGCCGCTGCGTCGGAACGGGCGGCGATCGCCTCGGCGGTGAGTGACGCCGACGGGTCGTTCCCTTCGCTGCGGGGCCAGGCTTGAAGCCTCGCGAGCTCGCGGTCGAGCGTCACGAGGTCGTCCCAGCCGGGGTTGTTGGGTTGGGAAAGGAGGGGGGTGGAAAGGAGTATGAGAGCGAGGAGGGCGAAAGCGCAGACGCCCTGCGCTCGGAGGGAGAACCGTCGCCGTTCGCTGGGTCTCACTCCGCTTCCCCCTTCAAGTGCCGGTCGAAGAAGTCCACCATGCGCCGAAAGGCAAAGCGCGTCTGTGCCAAGCCCTCGTTGTCCCAGCCGTGTCCGGCGTTCGGCAGCGTGACCAGCTCGACGTCCTTGTCCATCTGCAGCAAGCGCTGCACCAGGGTCAGCGAGTCCTTGTAGAGCACGACGCGATCGCGCATGCCGTGGATGATCATCAGCGGGTCTTCGAGGCCGTGACCGTGGAGGAAGGGCGACGAATCGGCGTACTCCTCGGGCTGATCCTGCGGACGCATCATGACGGTCATCTGTGCCGGGAGTGCGTGCCAGACGTTGGTCGCCGGGGCGCCCGCGATGCCGGCAGCATAGAGTCCCGGCTTGCGGAAGAGCGACATCGACGTCATCAAGCCGCCATAGCTCGAGCCCCAGAGGCCCACGCGGTCCATGTCGACGAAGCCCAGCGACTCCAGGTAGCGCACGCCACTCTCCAGGTCTTCGATGTCCATGCCGCCGTAGTCGAGGCGGATCCCGCGACGGTGCTCGCGGCCTCGGCCCCAGCTGCCGCGCATGTCGACGTTGAGCAGGACGTAGCCCTGCTGAACGAGGTACTGGTCGAGGCCCCAGGTGGGGTGGGCGGTGCGGCCCCCCCACTGATTGCGCACGCTGTCGGTATAGACCGAGCCGAGAATCGCCGGCACTCTGCCTTTCGACCGGTCGAGACCGGGCGGCACGGTGAGACGACCGTGCAGCGTCGTGCCGTCGACGTGACTGGTGAAAGTGACGTACTCGGGGGTCGCCCAGGCGTAGTCGTCGAACTCGGCCAGCGGCGAATCGGTGACGCGTACTTCACGAGCTGACTCGACCTCGGTGAGCAACAGGTCGGGCGGTGTGTCTTCCGCGGAGAAGGCGCTCGCAGCCCACTCTCCCCCAGGCGCGACGACCGGTGCGTGCGTCCCGGAGGACTGCGTCACCTTCACCGGTTCCTCACCCGGTGCACCGACAAAGAAGAGATGCCGCTCTTCGGCGACGCCGCGATGGCCGACGTAGAAGAGTCCCTCCGCCGTCGGCCAGAACTCGGCGACGGCACCCTCGCCCGAAGTCCAGGCGACGGCGTCGCCCCCCTCACGCGGCGCGGCCCAGACGTGAAAGTCGGTCTCGCGATCCGAGAGGAAGAAGACGCTCTCGCCGTCGGTCGACCACTCGGCGCGCCAGAAGTAAAGCGTCTCGTTCTCGTCATCGGCGTCCTGCGCAAGGAGCTGCGAGGGCTCGCGACCGTTCGGATCGACACGGAAGAGGCGGCGGTCCTTGGCGTAGAGGTCGCTCGTGTCCACGGCGAGGTGCTCGCCGTCCGGCGACCAGCGCACGCTGGAGACCAGCGGCGGCTCCGGCTGGGCGAGGCTCAGCTTCGTGGCAGCGCCGGTCAGGGCCACGACGGCGACGCTCTGCGTCGGTACGGCTTCGCCGAGATAGGCGCGGCGTATCGGAGTGACGGAGGTCTCCTCCGAGAGGTAGTCCGGAATCAGCCTCTCGGTGACCTCGGATCGATCGTCGACCACGACGGCGAGGCGGTCGCCGGAAGGGGCCCACCGAAACGAAGCGACGCCGACACCGTCCGCGGAGAGTGACGTCAGCTGCCTCGCTCCGCTCCCCGCTGCGGCAGCGACCCAGACCTCGCCGCTTCGAAGGAAGGCGAGACGCTCACCGTCCGGCGAGAAGGTTACATTCCGCGCGCCGTCGACCAGCGGCTGCGGCTCGGCACCCTTCGCGGCGACGAACCAGCTCGCTCGCCGGGCGAAGACCAGTCGCTCGCCGTCGGGGTGCCACTGGAGAGACGTGATGCCGGGCTCTCGCTCGACGCGCTCGGCCTCGACCGCCGCCGCATACGGGTCGTCGAGCTCGGCAGCGCTCGGCGCCTCGAGCTCGGTCCATCGTTCCGGAGCGTCGGGAGCGTCGGTGTCGACGACCCAGGCACTTCGGAAGTTGAGACCTTCGTCGTTCCACAGGAAGGCGAGCCGCTGGCCATCGGGCGACCAGACGGGCGCAGTTGGCGCCGTGCCGATGAGGTTCGGCTGAGAGTAGAGCCGTTCGAGCGTCAGCGCCTTGCCGTCGATCGGCGGTGCGCTCGGCGCTCCGGCGTCAGAGCAGGCCGAAGCACACAGCGCGATGAGCAACAGCGCGGATCGCGAAATCCAGAAGGTCGACTTCATGACTCAGATTCCTTGCAACGGCCAGATCATCGGGATGATGGCCATCGAAACTCCCCAGAAGATGAGCTTCAGCGGCGCACCGAACTTGATGTAGTCCAGGAAGCGGTAGCCGCCCGGGCCGTAGACCATGGCGTTCGTCTTGTAGCCCATCGGCGTCAGAAAGCTCGCCGCCGCGGCGAAGGCGACGGTGATGATCAGCGGAAACGGATCGGTCGACATGCTCTCCGCGATCGAAATCGCGACCGGCACCATGAGAACCGCGGTCGAGTTGTTCGACATGATCTCGGTGAGCATCGTCGTCGAGAGGTAGAGGATGCTCAGCAGCACGAACGTGCCGGAGCCGGCGCTCGCCGCGAGGATCAGGTCGCCGACGCGGCCGGCAAGGCCGGTGTTCACCATCGCCTTGCCCATCGGCAGGATTGCAGCAACGAGAAAGATGACCGTCCAGTTGATCGAGGCGTAGGCCTCCTGCATCGTCAGGCGACGAGTGACGAGGAGCGCAACGGCGCCGAGGATCGAAGCGGTCATGATGTCCATCACACCGAAGGACGCGACGCCGACCACCGCGAGCATGATGCTCAGCGAAATCCACCAGTTGCGGCGCAGCTGCAGATGCACGCTCAGCTCCTGCAGGTTGACGAAGTCGTCACGGGCAGCGAAGGACTCGACCTTGCGTCGAGGACCGAAGACGAGCAGTGTGTCCCAGCGCTCGAGGCGCACGTCGCCGAGCTTCTCCCGGATGATCTCGCCGGTTCGGCGTAGCGCGACCACCTGAGCGCCGAATCGGCGTCGAAAATCGAGGCTCTTGAGACTGCCGCCGACGAGTCGCGACGACGGACTCACCTGCACCTCGACGAGAACGTTGTCGCCCGTCTCGATCTCTTCCTCGGCCTCGCCCTTGCGCAGCAGTCGCAGGCCGCGCTGCTCGGAGAACGAGACGATGTCGTCGACGCCGCCCTGCAGAACGAGTCGATCTCCAGGTTCCAGTTCGACCCGGTGAATCTCCGGCAGGTTCTCGTCTCCGCGGTGCACCTGCAGCACGCTGACGTGGAACTTCTCGTTCACCTGCTCGTCGATGATCGTGTTGCCGGCGATCTTCGAGCCTTCCAGAACTTCGAGCTCCGTGAGGTAGCCGCCGAGGTAGCGGCTCTCGAGGGAACCCTCACTCTCACGGTCCGGCAGAAAACGCATCATCACGAGCACGTTGTAGACCATGCCGATGCCGAAGAGCAGGGATCCGAGGCTGACGAACTCGAACATCGTGAACGGCCGAAAACCGTAGTCGTCCGAGAGCGAGCTGATCAGAAGGTTCGTCGACGTGCCGATGAGCGTGCAGCCGCCGCCGAAGATCGTCGCGTAGGAGAGCGGCAGGAGGACCTTCGACGGACTCACGCGGTAGTGGTGAGCGATGTGGATGCTCACCGGCATGAAGATCGTCAGCGCTGCGACGTTGTTGATGAACGCCGAGAGGATGCCGGCGACCGTCAGCAGGAGGACCGTGCCGCGCCAGTGGGATGCGCCGGACATACCGGCCAGGCGGTGAGCCAGCTTGCTGATCAGGCCGCTCTTCAGCAGGCCCTGACTGAGGATGAAGATCATCATCACGGTGATGACGGCCTTGTTGGAGAAGCCGCTGACGGCCTCCTCGGGGGTCACGAGACCGAGGAGAAGCATGAGTGCAAGGCTGCTGAGAGCGACGAGATCGATGGGCAGCCATTCACGCACGAAGGCGGCCATCGTGAAGGCGATCACCAGGAGCAGCAGAATCTGATCGAGAGGCAAAGAGGATCTCCAAGGCCCGGGCGGTCGAAGCCGTCCGGAAGAGAGGCAGGAGCAGCCCGAGGGCCGGCAGGGGTTACGTTGGCGCTATTCTCCCACGCCCGACCGCCGACGCAGCCGCGAGCCGAATGCACCGCCGACGGGCGTCAGCGCGCCGCGCGGCGCACCGGATCGGCCGCCTGCTCCAGCTTGCCGAGGAGCTTCGGCGAAAGATCGGGGTGACCGGCGACATAGGCGTCGATGGCCTCAACGGCCTCGGAAGACGAGTGCCCCGAGAGATTCCCCGAAAGCCAGCCAAGCGGAAAGAAGATGTCTCCCGTGCGCTGGACCTCTTCGAGAAGCTCCAGAGCCTCTGGCAGAAATCGGATCGCGCTCTCCGCACGCAGCGGATGATGCAGGGCGCGCAGCGCTTCGAGCACCCAGGGCTCGCGAGCGCGAGCGGCTGGATCGGCCAAATTGGCAAAGAAGGCTGTGCGATCCTCCGCGCGGGCCGAGAGTGCACCCCGCAGAAACTCGAGTCGCCTCCGCTGATCGACGTTCTCGAGCTGCCGCAGCTGATCCTCGAGCATCGATTTGGCGTCAGGATGGGCCCGAACCGAGAGTGCGACGACCAGGGCCGTACGGTCGGACGGCGACAGCGTCACACCCGGCACGGCGAGGGAGCCCCGCCACAGCTCGGCGAGCCGCGCCGTGGCCTCGTCGGTGAGTGCAAGATCACGATAGGCACGCAGCACGCTGCTCTTGACGGTGGCCCGACGGTCGGTCTCGACGCGCTCCCAGAGAGCGCGTTCGAGCTCCGGCGCCAGACGCTGCCGTTCCTCGCGGTTCAAGAAGCGCCAGTAGAGCTCGCGCAGGTCTCCCAGAATCCGGGACAGCAAGAGCTCGTTCGACTCTTCCTCCACCGCGCGGAGAGCCACGGCGAGCAGGCGCTCCGGCGCGACTCTTCCTTCCTGCATGTCGTCCCAGAGAGCGAGCCAGGCGCTCGCGCGCGCCAGCGGACTCTGCACCTCCTGGAGTTCCTCGAGAAAGAAGGCTCGGCTGGCCTCGTCGAGAACGAAGTCGCCGTAGCCGAGGCCCGTCGCGTCGGGCAGCAGGGCGTCCGAAAGCGGCGCGTCCACACGGACGCTCTCCGCGTCGATCTCGACCGCTTGCAGGGCCCCCAATTCTCCCGAGGGCGCTACGGTCGCGGCGCTGAAGCTCTGCGGCCAGGAACGCGATCGACCGCCTGGATCATTCGGGCGCAGAGTGGCCACCGGGCCGCTGCGCTCGACGGCGACCTGCGGGCGTCCCGGCTCACTGACCCACGCGTTGCTCCAGGCCGAAAGATCGAGCTCGCTTCCCTCCGCCAGGGCAGCGACGAGCTCCTGCCAGGTTGCATTGCCGTAGGAGTAGCGTTCGAGGTAGCGACGCAGTCCGGCGCGAAAGCGCTCTTCGCCGAGGCGCTCCTCCAGTTGCCGCAGGACGATCGGCGCCTTCTGGTAAATGATCGCGCCGTAGAGGCTTCCCGCCTCGGCAAGGTTGTCGAGCTCCTGACGAATCGGATGCGCACCCGCCGTGCGATCGACGCCATAGGCCCGCGGGTGATGCGCCAGAAGAAAACGCAGATCGTGGTCGACCTCGGGAAAGGAGGGATGCACGATCTTCGCGGCGAAGAGGTTCGCCATGACCTCCTTGAGCCAGACGTCGTCGAACCAGGTCATCGTCACGAGGTTGCCAAACCACATGTGAGCAACTTCGTGCGCGATCAGACTGGCCCTGCCAAGCAGGTCGCTCTGCGTCGGCGTGTCGTCGAGAAAGAGGCTGCGGTCGCGATAGAAGATGCTGCCCACGTGCTCCATACCGCCGTACTGGAAGGCCGGGATCAGCGCGACGTCGAGCTTTGCGAACGGGTAGTCGATGCCCGTGTAGTCCTCGAGCCACTCGAGAGCGGTTCCGTGCAGATCGAAGACGGTCTCGAGGTTGCGAGCGACTTTTTCGGCGTCCGACTCGCGATGCAGAAGCCTCAGCGTGCGCCCGGCACGCTCCGCGACCGCAACCTCGAACTTCCCGGCAGCGAAAGCGAAGAGATACGTCGGAATCGGCAGCGTCTCGGCGAACTCGAGCGCGATGCGCTCGCCGGTCTCACGGCGACCGACCTCCGCGCCGTTCGCTACTGCTTCCCAGCCAGCGGGCACGTCGAGCGACAGCGTGTACCGCGCCTTCAGATCCGGCTGATCGAAGATCGGAACGGCGGTCCGAGCGCGATCCGGAACGAAGAGCGTGTAGAGGAAGTCCTCCTGACGGTTGAGCGAGGTGTCGCCCGCAACGAAGTCGATCACGACCTCGTTCGTTCCCGAGCGCAGCGCCTGCGCAGGGAGCTCGACGTGCTCGCTTTCGTGCACAGGCTCGACCGCCTCACCGTTGACCGTCAGTGAGCTGACCCAGGACTCCGCGCGCCCGCGGCCACCGATCTCCGGCGCGAAGTCGAGGTAGATGGGTCGGCCCGTCTCGGCGATCGCGAAGCGAATCGTCGAGCTCCCGAGGATCGGCTGGCCGGGGTCTTTCTCGAGGCGTAGCCGAAGTTCGTAGTGTAGGTCGCTAATGCGGGACGCACGCTCCTGCGCCAGCACCAACGGCACGCCCGTCTCGGGGCGAGACGGATCGGTGTCGGTCGACAAGTGGCAGCCTCCCAACGCAAGCAGTCCGAGTAGCGAGGCCTTGAACCCCGGACTCGCCCAGCGCTTGCGACGCTCGATATGGCTTTGCAACGACAAGGCGCGAGACTACCGTAGCTCCGCGGCGAGCCGCGTCAGGCGCTCAGGGACGTCGACAGCTTGCGCCGTAGGCCTCTGCGTACGGACGATCGAAGCAGCGCAGCAGACCGTCGACGACGTCGAGGTTCGGCGGCCACTGCATCTCGAAGCCGTGCTGCTCGAGCACCGCCGCCACAATCGTCCACATGAATCAGAAAGGCCCGAGTCGTCGTACGCGTCCGCCGCCGTCGACGTCGACGATCGGATCCCCGAAGTACTCCAACTCGGAGTTCACTCCGACAGTCCCGGTCAGGCGATCGCGAACTCTGACGGTCACCCGCGTGGGCCCCGTGAGATCGACATCGACCTCGGCACTCGCAAGGTTCGGCGCATCGTAGTCGCCGACGCCGGTGATGCGGATCTCCTGGAAGTCGGCAACTCCCCGGACATCGACGTCGCCGATCCCCGCGAGATCGATGAAGAGCTCCGCCGTATCGACGGAACGAACGTCGACGTCGCCCACGCCCACGAGCGCAACGGACACGAGATCGATCGCCTCGACTCGGTACTCGATCGTGCGCGACGGCAGAATCTCACGATTCGAATCGACGGAGAGGACCAGCTCGCCTCCGAAGACGTCTGACGAGAGTCGGTCGAGCAGGTTCTCGTCCGCGGTGATGATCAGCGACTCCTGGCCGCTCTGGACGATCTCCAGGTCGCCGACGCCGAGCAGCGCGACGCCGTCGAAGTTGCGCACGTCACGGAACTCGCTGCGGATGCGTCCGTTGCCGGTGACGTCGAACGGGTCGAAAAGATCGTCGTCGTCGCAGCCGGCGAGCGGCAGCGCGAGGGCGACGACGGCCAACGTGCAAACGAGGAGCGACCAAGACTCTCTCTGACCACAGGCTCGTCTTCGCATCCACTCTCCCCGCGGACGGCGCCCTCACGCGAGCTCGGACCGCCCCCTTGAACGTTGCTTTCCAGTATGCACGATCGTAAATAAATGAGGACGGACTTGGGATAGGTCGCCGTGGACAGACGAGGAAAGGGCCGAGAAGCTGAAACAACTCCTCGGCCCAAAGGTCTCGTCGGGGTCTGCCCCGGGGGGTCAACCTTGCGGAATCTGGCGCTTGGCCTCGAGCTCCGCGGGGCTGCCCTTCATGGTTCCGCCGCCCATCGACAGGTCGAGAAAGCCATCGTCCTGCAGCTGCCCCTCGATCTCCATCGTCTGGCCGGGGATCATCGCCTTGGCGGTCACCGTGTTGCCTTCCCAGACGACCTCCTGGATCGGCGCCGGCAGGACGAGAGTGCCCATCTGCACGTACCAGCCGCCGGCAGAGCCGTCCTTCGGCAGATGCACCGCCATGGGCTCGGGCTCGCCTCCGGGCGTGCGCACGGCGTCGAAGCGCCAGACCTCACCCGGGAACTCCTCGGAGAGCTCGGCGAGCTTGCCGAGAACCAGGCTGACGGGCTTCGGACTCACACCCTCCACGACCGTGTAGTCGAGGAAGCCGATGAGCATTTCGTCCTCGGACTCGACGCCCCACGTGACGTCGACGGTGGGATCCGGGTTATGAGGGTTGTCCGGAGAGTTGTCCCAGTGCGCGACGACCTCGACCTTGGTACCTGCCGGCATATGTCGAGGCTCCTCGAAGTCGTAACCGCCCTGCCAGTTGAAGTCGTAGCGACTCACGCTGAGCAGCTCCTCGACCGTGCCGTTCGGGTAGTAGGCCGTGTACTTCATGTCCTTGCCGCGGTAATGCATGTGCGGCGCGAGCGAGCGCACGACGACGTCCTGCGGGAAGACGTAGGAGGCCTTGGCCTGGTAGTTCGGATCGCCCGCCGGGATCTTGAAGCTGGCATTGAGAATCCAGAGGTTCACGAACTCCTTGTCGATCTCTTCGGGATCCGCGAAGTGCAGGCCGATACGGGTCTTGTCGCTCGCAGCGTTGCCCGTCGGGTGGTAGTGGAAGTCGCCCAGCAGATTGCGGCCCTTGGGGAGGAGGCGTGCGGTCTTCTCGGGAAAGACTCCCGGAGGCGCACCGGCCGCCCAACCGGCGAGCCAGGCGTCCTGGTTGCTGTTGCTCTCGTCGGCGCGCCAGAGGATGAAGTGATGCACGACGGAGGGGTCCCCCGGCAGAACTTCGACGGCCTTGATCCAGCGGTCTTCTTCGAAGCCCGTCGGGATCGGCACGACTTTGAACTGATCGGGACCGTCGGCGGCGACGTCGTAGCTGTCGAACTCATAGACCCAGTCGGGCTCGCCGAGTTGCCACTCCCCCGCTGTCTCCGGCGGTTGCCACGCCGGTTCGTCGCCGTCACCGCGCGGTGCACCGGCGTCCACCCATCGCACCACGGTGTCGATCTGCTCTTCCGAGAGGCTGATGTCGTTGGTGAAAGGTCCGAAGCCAGGGTCGGCATCCCACGGCGGCATATCGCGGTTCTTGACCGCCTTGGCGATCGACTTGGCCCACGGACGCACCTCGTCGTAACTGCGCAGCGCCATGGGACCGATTTCGTCGGGCTGATGACAGCTACTGCAGTTCTCGTGCAGCAGTGGTGCAATGTCGTCGACAAAGGTCGGACGGTCCATCGTGGCTCCGTTCGAGGCCACAGCGGGGAGCGCGACGAATGCGGCGAGCAGGCCGACTCCAGTGCGGTGCGAGAGAGAAAAGAATCTGTTGGACATCGTTCGAGGCCTCCTGAGTTGAGGAGCGCGGTCTCCAGAGCGAGCAGCGAGTCGCCGCCGGACTCAATCTTGACACTGTCAATATCCTACGACATCCGCCTCGAAAAGTTGCTGCGCCGGCGCGCAGCGGAAGCGACTCGGATCCACCGAACGATCCAAACGCGAGCAGAATCGGTCAATCCGGAAGGGCCACCGGCGCCGTAAGACGTCCTTGAAAGCCCCCCTCCCCTCGCGCCACTCGACGCCCCCATCGGAGAGCTCATGACCCACACCCGACTCTTGCCCTCGATCCTCTGCCTCGCTCTCCTGCTCCTCACGGCTCCGACCGTCGACGCTGCCGAGGCCGACTTCGACCCCTCCGCCGAATTTCTGTCCCTGCTCGTCGGCGACGTCGCGCAGCGCCCCGCGGCGATCCAGCGCATCTCCAAGAACTGGCACCCTGGCTTCGCGGTCATGATGGTCGAGGTCCTGAGGTTCTCGCGGCAGCCGGACGTGCAGAAACTCGGCATGCGCGCTCTCCGCCAGCAGACGGGACAGCAGATCGGCAACGAGCTCGACGAGTGGTACGAGTGGATCTGGTCGAAGCCGCCGGAGCTGCACCCCGACTACGCCGAGTTCAAGAGCCAGCTGTACAGCAATCTGGATCCGCTCTTCGGCGGCTACTTCGACACCGAGAGGACGTCGACCATCCGCCTCGATGAAGTGCGCTGGGGCGGCGTCAAGCAGGACGGCATCCCCCCGTTGCGATCACCGAAGATGATCAACGCTGACGAGGCGACCTACATGCAGGACGCCAACGTCGTCTTCGGCATCGAAGTCAACGGTGACGCACGGGCCTATCCGAAGCGCATCCTGGCCTGGCACGAGATGTTCGTCGACACCGTCGGCGGCGTCCCGGTGGCCGGCGTCTACTGCACGCTGTGTGGCACCGTCATCCTGTACGAGACCGAATTCGAGGGAACGAACCACGAACTCGGCACGAGCGGCTTCCTCTACCGCTCGAACAAGCTCATGTTCGACAAGGCGACGCAGACGCTCTGGAGCACGATGGCCGGCTCGCCGGTCATCGGACCGCTCGTCGGCAAGGACATTCAGCTGCGCCCCGGGAGCGTCGTCACGACCCGCTGGAAGGAGTGGAAGCGCCGTCATCCAGACACCAAGGTGCTGTCGCTCGACACCGGCTACGACCGGGACTACGGCGAGGGCGTCGCCTACAAGGAGTACTTCGCCACCGACGAGCTGATGTTCAACGTGCCGGACAGCGACAAGCGGCTCAAGAACAAGGACGAGGTACTCACCTTCATTCCGAGGACCGGAGAGAAAGAGTCCCTGGCGATCTCCGCCAAGTTCCTCAACAAGCAGCCCGTCTACCACGACACCCTCAACGGCACCGATTTCGTCGTCCTCACCGATCGCACCGGCGGCAACCGCGCCTACGAGACCGGCGGGCTGAAATTCAAGAAGTGGGATCGCGATCAGACGGCGACCGACGTCGAGGGCAACGAGTGGACGCTGAGCGAAGCCGGCCTGACCTCGACGGACGGACGCACTCTCGAGCGCTTCTCGGCGCAGCGCGCCTTCTGGTTCGGCTGGCGCGCCGCGTACCCCGACACGCGACTCGTCAAGTAGCAGGGCCGCAGGCGCTGGTCCGTTGAAAAGAGGACCGATCTGGTCCAAGATCGGCCAATGATCAGCACCGGCGCGCCGACGAGGCGCGAACCTTGACCGCCGTCGCGGCGACCTCTGCGGTCGTCTTCGCCTTGAGCGCTCTCGCCTCCTCGACGACGGCCAACTGGAAGCGCACCGGGTCGAGTTCCAAGCGTGCTCCTACCTGGCTCTCACGGCTCGGATGGACCGCGCTCGCGCTCTCTCTCGCGGGCTACCTTGCGGCCCTCGGCTGGCCGCGCGCGCTGCCCTGGTGGGCACTCGCACTCGGGCTCGGAGCCTCCTTCGTCACGGCCTGGCTCAGCCTCTTTCCGAAGCTGGCACAGCGCACCGTGGGCTTCTTCGGCCTCAGCACGCTGGTGCTCGCCGCCGTCGCCGTGGGGACCTCGCTATGACGGGTCCCGAGCGCGTCCTGGCCACTCCCTCCGGCCCCACCGACACCGACATCGAGGTCGGTTGGCGGGGCCGCATCAGCGCGTCACTGATCGGTGGTTTCCTCGTCGGCGTCGCGACCGGCCTGGTCGTCACGCTCTGGGTTCCCGGGTACGACGGCCTCGACCAGGCCCTCCAGGGGGGACTGGCGGCGACGCTGGCCATGCCGATCGCCATGATCTGGATTCTCTTCGCCCGGACCGGAAAGAGGGCGTGGAAGAGAGCCCTGATCTCGCTCGTCTCGCTGCTCCTCTTGGCCGCTGCCGGCTACATCTTTCTCAAGCCTTGAGCCCCGAACTCCGAGGATCGTCATCATGAGCAAAAAGGTAGGCCCCTTCGGCATCTCCAAGCGGCAGTACAAGCTGCACTACGACCTCCACTCCTGGACAGGCATCGTCGCCGGCCTGGTCATTTTCGTCGTCTGCCTTTCGGGCTCGGTCGCCATCGTCGAGCACGAGCTCGCGACCTGGGAGCAGCCGGAGCTGCGCCTCGAGCCGGCATCGAACCCTCAGCCGATCGGCGACCTGGTCGCTCTGGCCATGGCCGAAGTGGATCCTCGAGCGAGAGCCGAACCGTCGCCCGCCCCGGGTGAAGAGGGCGGGGAAGAGGCGCAGCGGACCGACAGCCGCGTCTTCCTGGAGCTGCCGTCAGAGAGTCATCCGACGCTGTCTGCAAGCTTCTTCGAAGACGGCAAGTGGCACTACAAGCACTGGGACCCTGCGAACGGCGAGCAGATCGAAGTCGGCGAATCGGCCCTGTCTTTCCATACGGGCCTGCACACCCACCTCCAGCTGCCGGTGATCGGCCGCATGCTCGTCGGCTTTGCCGGTCTCTTCCTGATGATCTCGATCATCAGCGGGGTTGCCGCGCATCCCCAGCTGGTGCGAGAGATCTTCCTGTTGCGCTGGCGACCCAGCCTGCGCATGAGCTTCAGCGATCTGCACAAGCAGGTCGGTACGTGGAGCCTGCTCTTCGGCGGCATGCTCTCCTTCACTGGGGCGCTGCTCGGGCTGTTCACCCTGTTCGCGCCGGTCATGGTCCTCAGCGCCTTCGGTGGAGACCTCGACAAGGCCGTCGAGGCGTTCAGTGGAAAATCGCAGGAGTTCGTCGGCGAAACGGCAGACATGCTGCCGATCGGACCGCTGGTCGAGGACTTCGAAGCTCAACACCCGGGATACGAAGTCAGTCGCCTCGTGCTGACCCACTACGGCGATCAGGCCGCCGAGATCACCCTCGATCTCGCCGAAGCCCCGCAGCGCACCCTCGACGCCCCCGAAAGCCACCGGCTCAGCCTCGTCACCGGCGAGACTCTCTACGTCCAGACGTTCAACGGACGCGGCATCGGGGCCCGGCTGATGTCCCTCACGTCGCTTCTCCACTTCGGGACGTTCGGTGGCGGTTTTCTCAAGCTTCTCTACTTCGTCTCCGGGCTGCTTCTGACCCTCTGCGTCGGCTCCGGGCTCTACCTGTGGCTCGAACGACGCCGGCGAGAGCGCGCCGATCTGCGCTCCTTTCAGATCCTCGAGCGACTCATCCTCGGCGTCTGCATCGGCCAGGTCCTCGCGACCTGCGTTTCGATCGGAGCGGCACGGGTCAGCGGCCTGCAGGCCGCGACGGTCTTCTTCGCCGTCTGGGTCGGCTACGTCGCGCTGCTCTTCGCCGTGCCGCGCCTTCGGTTCATGGTGCGCGCCGGCGGGCTCGCCTCGGCCGCAGCTCTGGGAGGCATCGCAGCCTACGACCTCGTGACGGCGGACTTCTGGTTCGTGAGGTCTCTACCGGTCGATGCATCCCTTCTTGTCCTGGCAGTGCTCCTGGCGGCTTGCTTCGCATTCGTCCCAGCGCGCAAGTCCACAAGGGTCTCGTCCGAACCTTCCCGCGATCTCACGCGCGCGGCGTGACGCCGCTCGAGGCACCTCGAAAATCTGTACATTTTCGTGCCCCAACGGTGATTCTCCGACAAATTTGTTGTATTCGCCGAAAAAACCCCTAACACTCACATTCTGCGCGAGTTCCGTTGAGGAACACCCTCTAGGGCAACCTCCTTCAGAGGGCAGGCGACAAAAGTGTTCCATCGCACCGGATCCGTGGTCCGCGGCACTTCGCAAAAACTCCCGCGAAATCAGCGATACCGGGCACCAACGCGGCCGAAGGTCAACTGGCACAGCAGTTGCGAACTCTCGACGAAAACGTCCTTGTCCGCGGAAGTCTCGGCCGTGCATCCGTGCGCGGTCCCGAGGGCGAAGCGCCTGAACCCCCGAGAATCCTTATCCCATTCAGGAGATTTTGATGAGCAAGTCCAAACTCGAATACATCTGGCTCGACGGCTACAAGCCGACGCAGAGCCTGCGCGGCAAGACCCGTATCGAACGCGACTTCAGCGGCAAGCTCGAAGACTGCCCGATGTGGTCTTTCGACGGCAGCTCCACCGAGCAGGCCGACGGCAGCTCCTCCGACTGCCTGCTGAAGCCGGTCGCGATCTTTCCGGACCCCTGCCGCAAGAACGGCTACCTCGTCATGACCGAGGTCCTCAACGCCGACGGCACGCCGCACGAATCCAACGGCCGCGCCACGATCGAGGACGACGACGACGACTTCTGGTTTGGCTTCGAGCAGGAGTACTTCCTGTGGGATCCCGCGATCGACAACCCTCCCGGCTTCCCTCCGGGCGGCGGCTATCCCCCGCCGCAGGGGCCCTACTACTGCTCGGTCGGCGCCAAGAACGCCTTCGGCCGTGACCTCGTCGAAGAGCACCTCGACATCTGCCTCGAGGCCGGCATCAACGTCGAAGGCATCAACGGCGAGGTCGCCACGGGCCAGTGGGAGTTCCAGGTCTTCGCCAAGGGCGCTGCCCGCGCCGGCGACGAGACCTGGGTCGCACGCTACCTGCTCGAGCGCGTCGGCGAGTCCTACGGGCTCGGCATCAACTACCATCCGAAGCCGCTCGGCGCCACCGACTGGAACGGCTCCGGCATGCACGCCAACTTCTCCAACGGCGCCATGCGCGACGCCGGTAACGAGGAGCTCTTCACCACGATCTGCGAAGAGTTCGGCAAGAACATCGAGCGCCACATCACCGTCTACGGCGCCGACAACGACCAGCGCCTCACCGGTGAGCACGAGACCCAGTCGATCGACAAGTTCAGCTACGGCGTCTCGGATCGTGGTGCTTCGATCCGCATTCCGGTCGGCACCATCGAAGACGGCTGGAAGGGTCGCCTCGAAGACCGCCGCCCGGCTTCCAACGCCGACCCCTACAAGGTCGCGGCCGCCATCGTGAAAACCACGAAGGAAGCGCTCTAAGACTTCACGTCACTTCGCCCGTCAAACACCGCGTGGGCCGTTCGAGACACGTGTCTCGGACGGCCTTCGTTTGTTGGGGTGTACGAACGGTCAGCGCTCGCGCTGTTCTTCGTTCATTTCAGCGAGCGCCGACTCGAGCTCCAGCAGTCGATCCTCCGCTCGATCGAGCGACTCCAGCATCTCGGTCAGCTCGAAGGCGTGGGCTTCTTCCATCGCCTCCTCCCAGGTCTGCTGGCCGTCGAAGTAGACGGCCCCCGCGTCGTGCCGCACGCCGGGATCGCGGATCTGCAGGACACGACGCCCGACGCGCTGCACGACAGCCCGCACCTCCCGAATTCTGGCGAGATAGCTCCTGCGCCCCATCTGGCGGCCAACTTCGGAATCCGCTTCATGGCAGGTCGAGCACTGCCCGCTCAGACCGCCCGACCCGAGACCCGCGACGGCGAGGGGTCCGTGGCAGGTCGCACACGACGGAGCGCGCCGCTCTCCTTCGGAGAAGAGCGCCCAGTGAGCGCTTCGCTGTGCCGCGGCGAAGAGCGTCTCGTGGCAGCCACCGCAGGTCGACGGCAGGTTCTTCCAGTGTGTCGGTGACTTCCTGAGGAGGCTGTGCAGCACGCCGCGATGTGCCCGAAGCTGGACCAGCGTGCCGGCGTCACCGCCGTGGCAGTCCTCACAGCCGACGCCGGCGCGGTCGTGGACCGAATCGCGCCAGTCCCGCAGGTGATCGGCGTCTTCCTCACGCTGCTGGGCGAGATGACAGTTGTAGCAGCGATTCTGGGCCTTCGCGGCCTCCGGCGCGAAGACCGCGATGGCCAGAAGAGCGAGGGTCGCAAGCCATCTCATCGTCGATCTCCTCAGTCGAACACGTCGAAGAACTTCGAGAACTTCACGATCACCGAGCGATCCGGGGGTGCTCCCTCTGCGCCGATGCCGCGATTGTCGTTGTAGACCACGAAGAGGCCGGTGTTCGACCTCTGCAGCCACGAGAAGCGCAGGTTGCTGGAGACGAGATCGGCGACGTCGTTGTACTGGATCAGGGCCTCGAGGAACAGGTTGTTGGTGAACGAGTAGGTCGCCCTGAGGCTACCGAGGTTCGTGCTCGACACCTCGCTGCCGAAGTCGAGCTCGTTGACGGACCAGCCGATCGACGACGTCAGCCGCTCGCCGGCTCGCAGCAGGACGTCGACGTTGAGGCCGTCGCGCTCACCGTTGAAGAAGCCGCCGTGGCGCAGGGTCCCGCGCACGCTGATCGCCCGAGCGCGTGTCGTTTCGATCGAGACCCGGCTGTCTGTGACCTCGTAGGTGCCCGGCTGAATGGTGACGTTGTCGGTCAGATCGAAGGCCTCCTTCACGCCCTCCGTGTTGCGGCCGGTCGAAGCGCTGATTTGAAAACCGTTCTGCCACTCGATGTCGCCGCCGACCGAGAGGAAGGTCGTCTCTTCGAAGCCGTCGAAGTCCTCGAAGGTGACCAGGAAGATGCGAGGCCGGATCTCGAGGATGCCGAACTTGTCCTTGGGACGAACGGTGCGCTGCACGAAGAAGGAGGGCCGGCGATAGGCCGTCCGGCTCAAGAAGCCCGCCTCGGGATTGAAACCCTCGCCGACCTCGGTATAGCCGACGCCGGCGCGCCAGCGCCTCGACGAGTAGTTGGCGCTCAGCGAGAAGGCATACTCATCGTCCTCGATGTCGGGCGTCGACGAGCCGGCTGCGTACGCCTGGAGATCGAGGTTCCGACCGATGCCCCAGCGGCCGTCGACGGCGTAGGCCGTGTTGCGTGCGTCGCCGTCCGCTGACGAGCCGGTCTCCTGGCGGTGCACCGCCATGACACCGACCGCCGAACGGTTGGGCAGCTCCTTGACGGCCCGCGCAACCGAGAAGTTCGCTGCCGGCAGCACCTCTCCATCCTCGTCGCGCGCCTCCTCGCTCTGCATGTTGAGAAAGCCCACGTTGAGCCCCGCGGCGCGGCCCGACAGCCGCGCACCGCCGAGGATCGGCACCTGCCGGCCGTCCTGGATGCCGATGCGGCGGCTGAAGAAGAGCTGCAGCTCGCCCGGACTGCCGACGGAGAAGAGCCCGGCGTTCTCGAGAAAGAACGGTCTCTTCTCCGGGAAGAAGAGGTTGAAGCGATTCAGGTTGACCTGCTGGTCGTCCGCTTCGACCTGGGCGAAGTCGGTGTTGTAGGTGACGTCGAGGATCAGCGAAGGCGTGACGCCGTACTTCACGTCGACACCGAAATCGACCTCGGAGTCGTCCTCTTCATCGACGCTGCGCCCCGAGCCGAGCACGTAGGGCGTGACGTTGAGGTTGCGCTGCTTCGGCACGGCCAAGCCGAACAGACGTCCCGCCTCGGAGACACGGGAGATGCGCCAGCGCCGATCCATCGAGGCCCAGTACGAACGCTCGAGCTTGCGACCGATCACCCGCTCGACGTTGAAGCCCCAGATCTGCTCGCGACCGCCCGGATAGCGCAGCGAACGAAACGGGATCGCGAACTCCGCGCTCCAGCCGAAGTCACCCACCAGGGCTTCGACCTGCCAGGCAGTGTTCCAGTCGAGGTTGAACCCCGAGGGAGGTCCTCTCCGGCTGCGCTGGCCGCCCTGCTCGGTGATCTGCGCGTCGTACTCGATGCCGGCCGCGTTGGTGCCGAAGAGAAAGCCGTTCTGACCGTCGCGAAAGGTGTCGAAGATCAGCCGCACGCTGTCGGACTCGCCGAGCCGGGAGTCGCGGCGCGTATCGCCGATCACGAGCCGATCGGGCTCCGTGTCGAAGCAGACGACCCCGACATAGAGGTGCTCTTCGGTGAAGGCGATGCGAACCTCCGTGCGTTCCGAGGCGTCGCCCTCGAGAGGCTCGACCTGCCAGAAGTCGGTCGCGGCATCGACGCCGGACCAAACCGGATCCTCGAGCACCTGCCCGTCGATCACGGGAGGAGTCTCGAGACCGCGGGCGCGGAGGGCCGGGCGCTCGGCGGGCGGCTGAGCGAAGGTCGGCGCGAGCGTGCCGACGAGGACGGCGACCGGCGCCCACCACCGCAACGGGATTTCGGGGATCACAGAGGCTAGACGCTCGTCGGCCGCCTGCTATTTCCTTTGCCTCTTCGCCTTCTGTCGCCTCGTCCCCGAGCACTCGACTTCGAGCCCGCAGCCGGACGATCGTCGATCGGCTCGCCCTGTCGCCGACGCCGCGAGCTTCAGCAGGACAGGCAGTTGCCGTTGTTGACCACGCCGAGGCTCTCGAGCAGTGCCAGCGTCGACTCGTACGGCCTGACGCGCTGCACCGGTCCGTTGGCCATGTCTGCGGTCGTCTGCCCTTTGCGCGTCTTGGCGTGCACGTCGGCACCGCGAAAGATGAGATAGAGGACCATCTCGTCGTCACCGCGGGCCGCTGCGTTGTGCAGCGGCGTGAAGGCCTTGTGGTCGCGGGCGCGGACATCGAGCCCCAGCTCCTCGACCAGGTAGCGCACCGCCGGCATCCAACCGTCGGGCACGTGACGGTGGGCGTGGCCGGAGAAGCGCTCGCCATAGCCCGCGCCCGCGGCTGCATGAAGCGGCGAAAGATGCGGACCTCCGGTCTCGACCGGCGGCACCCCCGAGAGATCGTTCTTGGCGGCGAGGCCGGACTTGAGGCTCGGATCGACCCGCCGGCGCGGCGGCAGCTTGCTCGTGGGGATCGTGGGATCGGCTCCGTAGCGGTGCAGCAGGCGCATGGCCTCGACGTCGGTCGCGTAGGCGGCGCGCCAGAACGGGGTCGCACCGGTCATGTCTTCGAGCTGCTCGAAGTTGTACGACACGTACCAGAGATGCTTGCTGAGCCGGACGTTGGGTCGAGCGCCCGCTTTCAGCAGCGCCTCCATCAGCTCGAGGTAGTCCGTCTCCTGCTGTCGATAGGCACCCGGCTGCGGATAGCTCGCTTTGGGGGCCCACTGAGTGTTGAGGACCGCGTGCAGCGGGCTCGCGCCGGCCGCCGTGAGCGCGTTCGGATCGGCCCCGCGCCCAAGAAGCTCCATGGCCAGATCGAAGTGGCCGTTGATGACGCCGAACATCAGAGCCGTCGTCTGGTCGCCGCCGCTCGGTCGATCGATGCGCGCGCCGCGATCGAGAAGCGCGAGCACGGTTTCGACGTGACCTTCGCGCGCGGCCAGGTGCAGCGCGGTCAGGCCACCGTGCCCGCCGACGAGATCGTGGTAGCCGGGCGCGAAGCCGACCTTCTGGGCCTTGGAAGGCTCGCTGAGCTGCCAGTCTTCGAGCGAAGAGACTTCGGACTCCGTCTCGGCTGCCTTCTCGGACGCGGGTTCGGGAGCCGGCTCGTCGCGAGGGTCGGGAGACTCGGTCAGATCGTCCTTCGAAGACGGCTCTCGAGGGGCGTCTGCCGGCTTCTCCGGTTCCGTCTTCGCTGCGTCGCCCGAGGCGTCGTCCTCCTCCGGCGTCTCCAGCGCCGCGAGCGCCCTGCGTCTCTGGGCCCGCTTGCGTCGCGCCTGACGCTCCGCCGTCGCTTTCTCGGGAACCCAGACGACGCGACTCGCCGATTCGATGTCGGCGCCGCCTTCGAGCAGGAGCTGAACGGCGGCTGTGCGCCCCCGCGCCGCGGCGTAGAGCAAGGGCGACTGCATCCAGGCCTCGTCGCCCGCGTTGATCTCTGCACCCGCAGCGAGCAGGTGGCGCAGACTCTCGAGATCGCCGGACTCGGCCGCGAAGTGCAGCGCACGACCGCCGCCCGCCGTCGTCCCAGCATCGACGTCGGCTCCGGCTTCGATGAGTACCGCGACCACGTCCGAGCTCCCAGATCGCGTCGCCACGTGCAGCGGGCGGTAGCGTCCGACGCGAGTCCCTGCCTCGAGATCCGCGCCCGCGACGACGAGCATGCGGGCGACGGTGGCGTCGCCATTGTGCGCCGCCCAGTGCAGCGCGGTCATGCCGTCGCCCTCTGGCTCGGCGACGTCGGCACCGCTGCGCAAGAGCTCGCGTACGCGGGCTTCGTCGCCGACGCGCGCCGCGGCGACCACGGTGTCCGTCGACGCAGCAGCCAGGCCCGGAACCACCGCCAGCAAGGCAACCGCAAGAACCCAGCGCAGGCGTCGCATCAGCCCGCCGCGAGCGACACGGTGCCGTTGCTGTCGCCGAACTGGTCGAGGTCTTCGAGACCGAGCCGATGCAGTAGGTCGAGCATGACGTTGGCCATCGGCGTACCGTCGTCGGCCTTCAGGTGCACGCCGCCGTCGAGAGCACCGTTGCCGCCCCCCGCCAGGAAGAGCGGGCAGCGTCGGTGATTGTGCAGGTTGGGATCGCCCATCGGGGAGCCGTAGAGCACGACCGTCTTGTCGAGGAGCGTCTGATCGCCTTCGGTGACCTCTTCCAGACGCTCGAGCAGATACGGAACGTGCGAAACGTGGTAGCGGTTCAGCTCGGCGAACTCTTCGATGACCTCGTGCTTGTCGCCGTGGTGCGACAGCGGATGAAAGCCCTTGTCGATCCCGCTCTCCGGATAGACGCGAGCCGAAGCATCGCGACCGAGTTTGAAGGAGAAGACGCGAGTGACGTCCGAAGCGAACGCCAGCACCTGCAGGTCGAACATGAGCCGCACGTGCTCGCCGAACGAGTCGGGGACTCCGGCGGGGGCTTCGGGGAGCGCACGCGCCTCGCCCGAGCTGTTGCGCTCGACGACCTTCTGGATGCGTCGTTCCAGTTCGCGCACATTGGTCAGATAGCGGTCGAGTCGCAGCCGATCTTCGGCACCGACCTCGCGCTGCAGATGAGCGACCTCGTCGACGATCCAGTCGAGCACGCTGCGACGGCTCGCGGCGCGCGCGGCGCGCTGCTCGGGAGTTCCGCCGACGCCGAAGAGCCGGTCGAAGACGGCGCGCGGATCGCGGATCATCGGCAGCGGCTCGGTCGGCGACAGCCAGCTCACCGTGTCCGAGTACACGCAGGCGTAGCCGTAGTCGCAACCGCCGGCCTGATCGACGTTCTCGATACACAGCTGCATCGACGGGACCGACGTCTCCTGCCCGTAGCGAGCGGCGTAGAGCTGGTCGAGAGAGGTGCCCGCGAGGACGTCGGAACCCTGCGTCTGACGCGGGTGGCTCTGCGTCAGGAAGACGGCGCTCGAGCGGTAGTGGTCGCCGCCGATCTCATCGGCTTCGAGAGCCTCCGCCTGCTGACAGTCGGTGTTGCTGACGATGGTCAGTCGGTCGCGGTACGGCTCGAGCGAAGAGAGAGCGGTGGGCGAAAGGTCGAAGTCGCGCCCGGTCGCAGCCGGCGACCAGTAGTTCTGCGTCGCGCCCCAGTCGTTACTGCCCGCAGCGCCGTGCACCATCTCGATGCACAGTAGACGCGCCGGATCCTCGGCCTGTGCCGCGTCACGCGTCGCACCCGGCCTCGCCCAGGCCGTTCCGGCCGGCACCATCGCGTCGAGGAAGGGCAGCGCCACCGCAGCGCCGACACCGCGCAGAACGGTGCGTCTCGGGAGCTTCTTCTTGGAGTTGATCATCAGGCTCTCCAGTGGAGGCGGTCAGCGGCGACGCCGCGTCTCTTCGGAAGGGGGTGCAGAGGCTCCCTGCACCCGGTCGTTGGCTCGAAAGGAAGGACTCAGAGCGACCTCGCGAACGTAGGCGTCGAGACGGTCGCCGCGGGCCGCGGCGCGCCGCGCGATCCGTCGCACCTCGGGCATGTCGGGCGCCTCGATCCGGCGACCGAGTCCGTAAGACATCAGGTTCACCGTCAGGTTCGTCAGGAATGCAGGCCGGTAGTCCAGCAGCGCACCGCGCAGCTGCTCGACGCCGCGCAGCTCGCGACCGTCGTACATCTCGCCCGTCGCGTCGACCAGGAGTCCCTGGTCCTTGATGCGGCGGGCTCCGGTCACGTCGTACGTCTCCAGGGCGAGGCCCAGAGGATCGATGACGTCGTGGCAGGAAGCGCAGGCGGGGTTGGCCCGGTGCATCTCCATGCGTTCCCGCACGGTGAGTCGTCGCCCGTGCGCGACCTCTTCGGTGGCTTCGAGGTCGGGCACGTCGGGCGGCGGCGGCGGCGGCGGACTGCCGAGCAGGACGCCCATGATCCACTTGCCGCGCAGCACGGGCGAGGTGCGGTCGGCGTGAGAGGTCGACGTCAGCACGCTGCCGTGTCCGAGCAGGCCGCGACGCTCCGTGCTGGCCAAGCTGACGCGGCGAAAGCGGTCGCCGACGACGCCGCGCAGACCGTAGTGGCGCGCCAAGCGCTCGTTGACGAACGAGTATTCCGCGGTGAGCAACTCGTCGGCCGCGGCGCCGCTGCGCAGAACATGCTCGAAGAAGAGCTCGGTCTCGCGACGCATCGCCGCGGCGAGCTGGTCGTCGTAGTCGGGAAAGAGGAGCGAGTTGGGGTGGACCGCGTCGAGATCCTGAAGGCGCAGCCACTGACCGGCAAAGCGACGCGCGAGAGCCGAAGACTTCGGGCTCGCCAGCAGCCGATCGACCTGGCCTGCAAACACCTCGGTGTCCGCCAGGCGACCCGAGCGCGCGAGTTCGAGCAGCTCTTCATCGGGCGCCGAAGCCCAGAGGTAGAACGACAGGCGCGACGCGAGCGCCGTGTCGTCGACCTGGCCCGGGGCCCCCGGAGCCTGGCGCTCCAGTCGAAAGAGGAAGTGCGGGCTGGCGAGAACTCCCTCGAGAGCGGCGCGCACACCCTCCTCGAAGCCGCCCGCGAGGAAACCCTGTTCGAAGAAGGTCATCAGGCCGTCGAGGTCGCGCGCTTCGAGAGGGCGGCGATACGCCTTGGCCGCCAGGCCTTCGACGATGCTTCGCGCGCAGGGCCGAGTCTCCGCGGGCGTCGTCGGACGGCACGTGAAGACCGCTCGGCGCGCCGGCGCAGACGACAGGCCCGTCTCGCCATAGGGCCCGGCAATCGCCAGATCGCGCAAATGCGGCAGGGTGGTGATGCCGTAGGCGGCGCCGATCGTCCGGTCGGCGAGGCTCCATTCGAAGGGTGAAAGGAGGTCGGTCACCGGGCCTTCGTTCTTCGTCAGGAATGCCGCGGTCACACGCCGCCGGCCGCCACGCACGAAGATCGGTTCGGTCGGCAGGTTCTCGTTGTCGGCATCCATCCAGTGGTCGAGGTCGAGGAGAGCGACGCGCTCGCCGTCGATCGACAGCTCGACCTGCTCCTGGTGGTAGGTGGTGTAGCCGTAGAGGAAGGCGATCGGCGCGTCGAAGAACGCCATCGTGAAGCGGTAGTCGCCGTCGGCCGGAAAGACGTGCCAGGTGCTGAGCCCGCCGCGCGTTCCGTAGGGAGCGCCTTCGACCTGCTCCCACTGCGACTCGTAGCGCGACACCGTGTACTTCGTCTCCTGGGGCGCCACACGGCGTTCGCCCAGCGCACGCCGGCTGACCTCGGCCGCGGCGTTCAGGTAGCCCTCGAGCACGGACGAAGAGAGCCCCTGGGCGTCGGCGATGTTGTCGAAGCCGGCGCTGACCGTGTCGGCTGGAAGGAAGGCGGCGGCGTCGACCTCGAAGCCGAGAAGATCGTAGACGGCGTTCTCGTACTCTGCGTGATTCAGCCGCTGAAAGGTGCGCCCGCTGGACGACTGCGCGTCGCCGGCGAGACGATCGACCTGCTCTGCCAGGGTGTCGGCGAGATGGGTCAGCTCCTCGCGGGCAGGGCGACGTGCGGGACGCGCCGGCATCATCCCCGACTGGAGCTTGCGGATGACCTTCTCGGCCGTCTCTGCATCGCGCGCAGCGTGCGCCAGGTCGAAGCCCTCGAGCGACAGACCGCCGCTCGGCGCTTTGGTGCGGTGACAGCGGACGCAGTACTGACGCACCGTACGGTTCTCGCGAGCAAAGTCGAGCGCAGAGACCGTGGCGACGCCGCCAGCCGGCGCGGTGGCAGCCGTCGGCTGCGTCTCGGAGGCGGCCCCCCGGGCGGCGCCGAACCCCGCGGCGGCGACCAGCCCGAGGGCCAGCGTCGCGACGATCGAGACAGGCTGTGGGCCGAGCAGCGGCCGGCGCATGAGGCCTCCCTTTCGCGGAGAGCGTTGAGCTCCGACTATAGCGGTTCACAGGAGCCTTTTCGGGCGCCGAGCCGCCACCGCACGCCCTCGGAGAATCGCGGGTCGGCCCCGTCGGGACGGGTCGACTGTCAGGGGGTGCGGAGCGAGGGGCTTCGGCGCAACTCTGCTGTGCGAGCACGTACCAGTGGCCTACCGTCTTCGAATCCGTTCCGAACCGAAAGAGGAGTGACCTATGCTTCTTCCCGAACTCTCCCTGCCCTCGCCTTCGGCCCGTCTCAAGACGCTCGCCGCGTCGACGCTGCTCGCCGCCGCCGCAACCGGCACCTTGCAAGCGCAGTCGCCAGGCCTGACCCTGCCTCCCAGCGGCGGCAACCAGAAGGGGAGCATCCTTCAGCAGATCGGCCCAGTCGAGGTCCGCATCGACTACTCGAGTCCCGACGTCACCGGCCCGGGCGGCCAGGACCGGCGCGGTCAGATCTGGGGCCAGCTGGTGCCGTACGGCCTCACCAACCTCGGCTTCGGCAACGGCAACCCGGGCCCGTGGCGAGCGGGCGCCAACGAGAACACCGTCTTCACCGTCTCACACGACGTCGAGGTCGAGGGCAAGCCGCTGGCGGCCGGTACGTACGGACTCCACATGATCGCGGACGAGAAGGAATGGACGATCATCTTCTCGAAGAACGCCTCGTCCTGGGGCAGCTTCTTCTACGACCCGGCCGAGGACGCGCTCCGCGTCACCGTCCGGCCCGAGAAGGCCGAGTACCGCGAGTGGCTGACCTACGACGCGCTCGACCGCCAGCCGACGAGTGCCAAGCTGGCGCTGCACTGGGAAGAGCTGCGCGTGCCGTTCGAGGTCAGCGTGCCGGAGGCCAACGACATCTACCTGACGCAGATCCGAGAGGACCTGCGGGGCTCCGCCGGCTTCACCTGGCAGAACTGGAACGCCGCGGCGCAGTTCTGCCTGACGACCGGGCACGAGCTCGAGCAGGGCCTCGCGTTCGCCGAGAGCGCCATCAGCGCACCGTTCGTCGGGCAGGAGAACTTCACGACCCTGCAGACCAAGGCGGCGCTGCTCAACGCTCTCAGCCGACCGGCCGAGGCAAAGGTGGCGCTCGACAAGGCGGCGCGTCATCCCACGGCGGGACCTCAGCAGGTTCACACGCTCGCTCGCACGTTGCAGGGGCAGGGGATGACCGCGCTCGCCGTCGAGCTCTTTCTGCTGAACGCAGAGCGCTTCGGCGAAGGCTGGCCGATGAACGTCGGCCTGGCGCGCGCACACTCCGCGCAGGGAGACTTCAAGAAGGCCCTGAAGTACGCGCGGGCAGCGCACGAGGACGCGCCTGATCCCCTGAACAAGGGCAACCTCGAGAAGGTGATCGAGATCCTGGAGAGCGGGCGCGACTTCAACGCAACGAACTAGGGAAGACCCGTGGTGCGTACCACGGGCTTCCCTAGCCCCCTCGAAACTCCGGTCGCTGCGCGACCTCCGCGTGAAGCTCGCTACGCTCGCTCACCTGGCCGGAGGAAGACCCGTGGTGGGTACCACGGGCTTCCCTAGCCACCTCGAAACTCCGGTCGCTGCGCGACCTCCGCCCGGCGAAGGGAGTCTGCACGTTCGGTGTCAACGCCTCCCTTCGCAAGCTCCGCGAACGAAGACGAACCAGGCCAGAGAATCGACTTCGTTCGCTCTGGTGAGGGATCGCTGCGCTCGCTTAACGGGTCAGAGGGCGCAACCTCCACCTCCTTCGCGACCGTGAGCCCTCTCCAGACCGAGAAACCTGGGCAGAACTCTCGACGCCCAAGGCTACACACACGGAATAGACTCGCACCGTCGGCGACTCTGCCGACGGGCTGCCGGAGGGTACGAGTCCAGTGTCGAGACGAGACGGTTCCGTCGACGATCAGAAGACCGTCGACCTCCACCGCCTGAGTGAGGAGGCGACTCTCCTCCTCGATCGCGAAGACGCGGACCTCGCCGAGACGATCCAGCCGACCGTACTGGTGCCCGACGACGCCGCGACGATCGTCGACGGGGAACCGCGGCCGGGCGCTGCGCCCGACGCCGTCGCGCCCGGCTTCGAACTGCGCGACGTGCTCGGCGAAGGCGGCATGGGTGTGGTGCATCTGGCGCACCAACGCGAGCTCGGTCGCCACGTCGCCATCAAAACGCTGCGCGGAGAGTTCGCCGGCCAGCGCAACGAGCGTCGCAGCTTTCTCGCCGAGTCGCGCGTCACGGGGGCGCTGCAGCACCCGAACGTCGTGCCGATCCACTCCGTCTCCGAGACGGCGAACGGCGAGATCTGGCTCGTCATGAAGCGGATCGAGGGGCGTTCTCTCGGCGAGCTGCTCGCCGACGAGCCGCGCCCCTTGGGCGACGCGCGACTCGAACGTCTTCTGCGCATCGTTCTCTCGGTCTGCAACGCACTCGCCTTCGCGCACAGCGAAGGCGTCCTGCACCGCGACATCAAGCCCGACAACGTCATGCTCGGCGACTACGGCGAGGTGCTTCTCGTCGACTGGGGCATCGCCGTGCGCTACCGCGACGTCGACTCGGAGTCGCCGCTCAGCTCGGCGCCGCTCGCGGGTCAGCTCCGGCAGGTCGCCGGTACTCCACGCTACATGGCGCCCGAGATGGCGCGCGGCGATGGCGCTGCGCAGGGTCCGTGGTCCGACACGTATCTTGTCGGTGGCCTGCTCTACTTTCTGCTCAGTGGCTCACCGCCGCACTCCGGTCGAACACTTCGAGAGGTCCTGCAGCGCGCGCAGTCGAGCGAGCCCGCACCGCTGCCTGACAGGGTGCCCCGGCCTCTCCGCGAGATCTGCAGCAAGGCTCTCGCTTCCGATCCGACCCAGCGCTATCGCTCGGCCGAAGAGCTGCGCGACGCGATCGAAACCTACCTGGATCACCGCGAGAGCCTGATCCTCGCGGAGCAGGCGCAACAGGAGCTGGAATCCTGGCAGGACGAGGTCGCCTCGGGACCGGTCCAGGACCGCGCTCGGGTCTATCGTCGTATCTCGCAGGCGATCTCCTCGTTCCGACACTCCAACCTCCTGTGGCCCGGAAATGAAGAGGCGACAGAGGGAGAGCGTCGGGGGCGCCTCTTGATGGCGCGCAAGGCGCTCGAGCTTGGCGACCTCGGCATTGCTCAGAACAACCTCGACGGCCTCGAAGACGACGAGGCGGTCGAGCTTCTGGCGCAGTTGGCCGCAGCTCGATCGGAGAGAGAGCGCACGACACACGTCGCCGGCCTGCTGGGTGGGGCGCTCGTCGCGCTACAGGCCGTCATCCTCGCGGCCCTCGCCTTCTTCGCCCTGTACGAAGTGCGACGCTTCACCGATACCGAGATTTTCGAACAGCTCCAGAGGCTGCGACCGGCAGTCGAGCTCGCGCTGCAGCAGCAGGAGGAGCCGACGAGCGCCGACCTCGACCGTCTCGCCGACGGCATCGCTCAGGGTGACCTCGGCATCGCACTCGTCGGAGCCGAAGGCAACCTGCTCGCTGACTCGTCGATCGATCCCGTCGGGCTCGACGCCGCCGAGATCCGTTCCGAGATCCGCGACGCGCTGGCGCTCGGCGAAGGGCGTGCGATCTACGAGCCGGAGGCCGGTTCCGACGTGCTGTCGACAGCCTCGCGCTGGACGCACGGTGACCACGTCGGCATTCTGGTGCTTTCACTCCCTCGCGACGTACTTGCCGAAGACCTGCGGCCGCTGATCGCAGCCACCGCCGTCGGACTGCTTCTCACGTTTCTCTTGTCTGCCCTGGTGACGCTGCGCGCAACTCGAGCGCTGCACGAGGCCTTGCGTCGTGCACTGTGATGCGTGGCGACAGACTCACTGACTCGAACAGGACCTGCACGAGGCGCCGACCACTTCTGCTCTTCGCCACACTCTGCCTGCTTCTTCCGGCATCGAGGAGCCTTTCGGCCGCCGAGGTCGGTCCCGATCGCGGCACCCTCGTCGTCGTCGGTGGCGGCGGCAACATCGACGAGTCGCTGCATCGCTTCGTCGAGCTCGCCGGTGGAAGCGCGGCGCCGATCGTCGTCATTCCAACGGCCAATGGCGCGCCGAGCTACGACCAGCACCACCGCGCTGCCGTCTGGTTCCGCGACGAAGCGGGTCTGACCGACGTCACGGTGCTGCACACCGACGACCGGTCCGTCGCCGACAGCGAGGAGTTCACTGCTCCGCTGCGCCGCGCGCGCGGCGTCTGGTTTCCCGGCGGACGCCAGTGGCGTCTCGCCGACTCCTACCTCGGCACGCGCACGCAGCGCGAGCTCGAGGCGCTCCTGGCCCGCGGCGGCGTCATCGGCGGCACGTCGGCCGGAGCAACCATCCAAGGGGCCTACCTCGCGCGCGGCGACACGAAGACCAACACGATCATGATGGGAGACCACGAGGTCGGCTTCGGGTTCCTGCGGGGCGTGGCCATCGACCAGCACCTGCTGAAGCGCAACCGTCAGTTCGACCTGCTCGAGATCATCGCTGCCAAGCCCGAGCTGCTCGGCATCGGCCTCGACGAGGACACGGCGATCGTCGTGCGCGGCGATCGTTTCGAGGTGATCGGCGAGGGCTACGTAGCGATCTACGACGCGCGGCGGGAGCTCAGGTCCGGCGGCGACTTCTACTTCCTGAGCCCGGGCGACGTCTTCGACCTGGCGACCCGCACGCCGCTGCGCCGCGGGCTCCTTCCTGACGCGTTCGTTCCGCTCTTCGCCCCCAATCCTCGGTAGTCCTCAGCGCGGCTGCCAGCGCGGGCGCCCTGATAGCTTCACGAAATGACCTCCTCCCCAACGGCCGGCGAGCGGCGCCGGCCGGCTTCCCCGTGCCGAATCGCCCGGGCCGTCAGCGTTCTCGCCTTCTTCACTCTGGCCGCCTTCGCGCTGGACCCGCTGCAGGCCGCAGACGAGCCCGAGCTTCCCTGGCGCAGCTCAGCGCAGATTCTCGCTCTGCTCGAGAAATCGAAGATCGAGTACCGCATCGAGTTGCCGAAGGCCGACGACGGATTCCTCTCCCAGCTGCGCGAGCCCCCCGGAGATGTCACGGGGCGACCGCAGCTGATTGCCTCCGGCGACACGGTCGACTTGACCACCTGGGTCTGCAACGACGAGGCCGAGGCGCTGCTCTCCGACGCAGAGGTGGCTTTCGGCAACGGCGACATGGAAGCCGCACAAAACGGCTACCGCAACGCCGTCCGCAGCGACGCGGACTGCTACATCGCCCATTCGCACCTCGGCGACACCTTCCTGCGCACCGACAACGAGACGATGGCTCTCGCGCACTACAGTCGCGCGATCGAGCTCAATCCGATCGACCACAAGACCTACGCCTACCGAGGTCACGCTCATCTGCGCAACGGCGACGCCGACCTGGCTCTCGCCGACTTCCAGCAGGCGCTCGCCTTGCGCCCTCACTACTGGCTCGTCGAAGCACTCCTCGAGAACTACCCGGGGGCTCCGCTGCAGATGGCCGACGCTCGACTTCTGGCTCCCATCCGGCTGACCCGCACGGGCCGACGCGTCATCGAAGTCGAGATCTTCGACGACAGCCCCCCGTGGATCGCCTACGGACTCTGCGCGGCTGCATGGCAGGGCGAGGGCCTTGCTCCGCTCTCCGAAGAAGGGGCTCTTGCCAAGCGAGAGCTACGCAAGAGCCGACGCACCCGAGCGAAGGAACGAGATGAAGAAGGAGCGCGCTTCGAGCTCGAGCTGGAGCGCGAGTGCATGGCCATCGCGCTTCAGGTCTATGTCGACGGGCGCGACAGTGTCGAGGGGAGCGAGAGTGGCGAGGACTCCAGGCCCTTCACCGCCGATCCGGCCTTCGAGGCACTCGAGCGGGCCGTGCAGAGCGGCTTCTTCGACGAGGCGCTGCTCTACGGCGTCGCCTCACAGCGCTTCGCACAGGCGATGCTGTTGATCGGCGAGACAGCCAGGGAGCGCATGCTCGACTTCGTCGAAGAGCTCATCCTGACGGTCCGCTGACACGAGCGATCCGTGAGACAATCAGACTTCGGCCGAAACCGACGCTGGAGACCCTAGCCATGAAGCGCCATTCCGTCCCCCTGTTCCTCTTCTGCATGGGCCTGCTCTGCGGAGCCGCCTTCGCCATCCTGCGCGCCAGCGACCAGTACGGAGCCGAGCTGACGGACGTCCAGCCGGTGCGCATCGCGGAGCTGCTCGCGAACGCCGAGAGCTACGTCGATCAGCGCGTCAAGGTCGAGGGCCTGGTCGAGGACATCTGTCCGATGAAGGGCTGCTGGGTCGACATCGTCGAGTCGCAGACGAAGGAGACCGTGCGCTTCAAGGTCGAAGACGACGTCATCGTCTTTCCCGCCGAAGCCAAAGGTTCCGAAATCGTCGCCGAAGGCATCCTGCGCAAGCACGAGATGAGCAAGGAACAGGCGATCTCATGGCTGAGCCACCTCGCCGAGGAGAAGGGCGAGGAGTTCGACGAGAGCACGGTCACGGGCCCGATCGACTTCTTCCAGATCGAAGGGATCGGCGCGGTCGTCGACCCGTAGCCGTTTCGCGCGACGCCCGTCTCAGCGCGCTACGCTCGCGGCGCGTCACCGATGCACCGTGCCAACTCGAATCCAGAACGGGCGGCGAGTCGTAGCTTCTAACGTCATGATCATGAAGCTTTTTGGTTCGAACCCGCGCAAGAAACTCGAGAAGGAGCTTCGCAAGAAGCTCGAGGAGGCCGCCGAGGCCCAGCGTGCCGGAAAGATCCCGGTGTTCGCTGTGCTCTCGTCCGAGGCGGAAGAGCTGCAAAAGCAGCTCGACGCTCTCGACGACTAACGCCCTTCAGCGCTCGCCGAGAGGCGCGGAGATCACTCCGAAGCGTCTGTTGCGTCGCCGGTGACTTCGACCGGCGCGGACCAGCGATGTTCGCCCCAGTGAAGAACGAGACGGTTGCCGCTGTCGCCCTCCTCGAACGTCGCCTGCAACCTCTCCGCCGACTCCTCTGAGCGTTCGTAGTCGAGGGCAGCCGTGAGGTACTCGGTCTCGGCGTCGAACTGGGTTCCCCAGACGTCGCCCTGGTCGTTGAGTGCGAGCTGCCAGCCGTCCGCGGTTTTCTGGATCCACACGCCGTAGACCCCGGGGTAGTCCTTCGCGACGTTCTCGGTCGGCACGTCGACGCCGCTCAGCACGAGGGGAAGCTCGGTCGTCAGCTTGATGACCGAGTACTCGAGGAAGGTCGCGACCTCGCCGGGCTTCAGAGACCCGACCCGTTGGTAGTCGTCGCTGGTGGCAAAGGGCCGGGCAAAACGAAGTCGTACGAGTTTGCCTTCACGCTCGAGACGCGCTTCGTCATCCGGCACCATGAAGCGCGCCAGAGTCGCCGCGTCGGAGCCGACGCCGGTGAACTTGGCCACGCGCTGACCGTTCTGCTCCATACCGCCAATGAGCTGACCGTCTTCGAAGGTCAGGTCGACGACGAAGGGACCGAAATCGGTCGTCACGTCGAAGAGCAGCTTGTCTCCGTCTTTGCGCAGCTGCTCTCCTTCGAGCTCTCCGAAGAAGGCCACGACACGGGCCGTCGTAAAGGTGGCTTCTTCGTCGATCTCGAGCCCCATTTTGACGTCGTTGCCGCCGAGCTCCGCGCTCAGCAGCCAGTGCCCGAGGAACGCCTGAGCCTCACTCGTCGGCAGGCCCTCGGCCGCGAGATTCGGCGACGCGAGAAGAGTCAATGCCAGGAGCAGGCACCACACCGATCGTTGCGGTCTGCGGGAAAAAGGCGCGGGAACGGGAATCTTGCTCACGGTTACTCCTCCGGAGAGCTCGGCGGCAGGCGCGCGGTTCGTTTTGAACGGGACCTCAATCTACCGTACTATGGCCCGACGAGCGCACGTCCTCGTCGGAGGACACAACCGAAGGAGACAATCGATGAGACTCCTCGCCTTGATCACCGCCTCGCTCCTGCTTCTCGGCGCGCTGCCCGCAGCGGCCTCCAGCAACAACGTCGATCCTGCGTCGCT
>JBCCLJ010000004.1:0-87506 GCA_039026915.1 Acidobacteriota bacterium | reverse complement strand
GTGGGTGATTCGAGGTTGTTGAAGGCACCGCGGTAGGCCTTGCCGATGGGCGTGCGGGCGGTCGAGACGATCACGGCTTCTTTCATGGAAACGCTCCTGTGGTCGCTGAGCGGAGCCTTTTCTCGAGGCTCCTGGGAAGTGTTGCTCGGATTCTACCGAACGTTCGGTCGGAACGTCCGCAACGGGTCTCAGACGCCAGCTGACGACCTCCGGAGGGCCCCGTGCAACCCTTCAGGAGGTCTGCCGTAGTTATTACGCGTCACGAAATATCCCCTGGCGAAATAGTGCCTTCCGAGGCGACGAGGAGTCCCGATGTTCAGTGCAGACCTCAAACGCGGCAGCATGGAGATGCTCATCCTCGCGGTCTTGGACGGGCCGCCGCGCCACGGTTACGAAATCGGCAAGTCGCTGGAGGCGCGGTCCGAAGGCCGCTTGGAGTTCAAGGCCTCGACGCTCTACTCCGTCCTCTATCGAATGGAGAAGAAGCGCTGGATCAAAGGACGCTGGGTCGAAAAGGAAGGCGAGCGGCGGCGCTGTCGCTACTCGCTGACTTCCGACGGCCGCGAGGAACTCGCAAAGCAGCGTTCGGCTTGGCGCTCGTTCGTCGAAACGGTCGATCTCGTCGTCGGAGGCAGTCATGCCTGATTGGGCGTCGTGGGTTCGCGAAGCCGTTCGAGGGGGAGACGAAAGACTGGTCGGCGAGCTCGCGGATCACCTCGAAGACGTCTACCGCGAGGCACTGCTGGGTGGCGCCACACCCGCTGAAGCGGAAGCTGCAGCTCGCGAGGCTCTGGGTGAGCCTCAGGCAGCCGCGACGTCGCTGGACCGATCCAAGCCGGGGCACCTGCCTCGGCGGGCCTCGCGTTGGATGGAGAGCCGCGAAGAGGCCGTGCGACGCAGCCGGGCCGCTCTGTTGGCCGACCTGCTGAGAGATCTACGCCTGGGTCTTCGCAGCCTCGCCCGGCGTCCGCTCTTCTCCCTGACCGTGATCACTGTGCTGTCGCTCGGCATCGGCGCGACGGCAGCGATCTTCACGCTGATCGACTCGATCCTTCTCGAACCGCTGCCCTTCGAAGGCCAAGAGCGCCTCATCAGCATCAATCACAAAGCTCCCGCGGTCGGTTTCGAAAACACCGGGCAGTGCGCCGCCTGGCACACGCTCTACGAAGACAGCAGCGAGACGCTCGAGCACATCGGAATGTTCCTGCCCGAGCTGATCGCCGTGCACGGCAAGGGGAATCCCGAAGCGCTGCGTGCGCTCCGCACCACACACGGCACGCTCGACGCTCTCGCACTCCGTGCGACGCTCGGTCGCGCGCTCGAGCCCGCCGACGAAGCTCCGGGCGCCGCCCACGTCGTCCTTCTCAGTCACGACTACTGGCAGAAGCGCTACGGCGGCGACGCCTCGGTCCTGGGTGAGCAGCTCAGGATCGACGGCAAGCCGCACGAGATCGTCGGCGTCGCGCCCGCGGAGCTTCAGCACCTCGGCCCTGCGAGCGACCTGATCCTGCCGTTCGAGATCGACCGCAGCCGCCTCTACGTCGGCAACATCGGTTTCGGCTCCGTGGCACGCGTGCGCGAGGACGTCTCGTTGGAGGAGGCTCGCGCCGAGCTTCAACGCCTGCTGCCGAACGCCTGGGAGCGTTTCCCCGGCGGACCGATCGCGACGAAGGAGCACATCGAGGCGTTCTCGGTGGAAGTCGTCCCGTACAAGGACCGCCTCGTCGGGGACACGGCGAGCGTCCTCTGGGTTCTGCTGGGTGGAGTCGGCCTCGTGCTGCTGGTCGCCTGCGCGAACGTCGCCAACCTCCTGCTGGTGCGCGCCTCCGAGCAGCGCGGCGAGATGGCCGTGCGCACGGCGATCGGAGCGAGCCGGATGCGGGTGCGCTGGGAGTCGTTCAAGGAAGCGCTCCTCCTCAGCCTCGCCGGAGGTCTCGGCGGCGTCGTGCTCGCGTCGGTCGCCCTTCGGGGCCTCATCCAGCTGGCGCCCGCTGATGTTCCCCGCCTCGGCGAGGCGACCCTGAGCCCGCGCGTCCTGCTGGTCGTCCTGACGCTGGCGCTCCTGAGCGCGGCGATCGCCGGAGGCGCCCCGCTCTTGCGCTGGAGCCCACTGGCGCAGACTCTGCGAGGCGCCGGCACACGCATCGCCTCGAGCCGAGGTTCGCACGCCCTGCGCGGCGGGGTCGCCGTCCTGCAGGTCGCCGTCGTGCTCGTGCTCCTCGTGGCCTCGGGCCTGATGCTGCAGAGCTTCCGCGAGCTGCGCAGCGTCGAGCCGGGCTTCGGTGCACCCGAGGACGTGCTGACACTGCAGCTGCACATTCCGGTCGAGCAGGTCCCCGAGCACGACGCCGTCGCTCGCCAGTTCGAGACGATTGCCCACCGGCTCGAAGAGGTTCCGGGCGTCGAGGCGGTGACCGTCGCTTCGGCCATCCCTCTGGACGGCAACAACAACGTCAACACGCTCTACACGGAGGGCTCTGAACGCAGCAGCACCGACCGCCCCGAGATCGAGAGGCACAAGTGGATCGGCGGCGACTTCTTTCGAGCCCTGCAGATCCCACTCCTCGCCGGCGAAGGAATCACCTGGCAGGACGTGCGTTCGGGGCGCCCGGCGGTCGTCGTGTCCGAGAGCCTGGCACGCAAGTATTGGGGCTCCACCGCGGGCGCTCTCGGTCAGAAGCTCGCCGCGCGTCCCGAGCCGCCGTTTCACTATGAAGTCGTCGGCGTCGCCGCCGACGTGCGCGACGACGGCGTCGCGCCGGCGAGTCCCCCCATGGTCTACAGGCCGCGGGCACCGCGTGCCTTCTGGCGAGGGACCGGCGAAGACGACCGTTTCATCTGGCGTTCCCAGAGCTTCGCGATCCGCAACCGTCGCGCGCAGGACCCCACCTTCCTCGAGCAGGTGCAGGAGGCGATCTGGGAGATCAACCCGAGCCTGGCTCTCCTCAACACGGCCTCTCTCGAACGACTCGCGCGGAGCGACCCTTCGGTGGCGGGCACGCTGTTCATCACCCGGCTGCTGACCCTGGCCAGCGCAGTCGCGCTGCTTCTCGGCGTGATCGGCGTCTACGGGCTCATCTCGACGTGGGTGGCTCAGCAGAAGCGAGAGCTCGGCCTCCGCATGGCCTTCGGCGCCAGCGCAGGTAGCGTGCAGAGAATGGTCTTGAAGCGAGGACTCGCGCTCTGCGCCGTCGGGCTTCCGCTCGGGCTCGCCCTGAGCCTCGGCCTGCAGGCGGCTCTCGGCCACCTGCTCTTCGGGGTTCGCGCGACCGACCCGATCACGCTGTTCCTCGCCTGCGCGGCTCTACTCCTCGTCGTCGGCGCGGCCAGCTACTTCCCTGCGAGACGAGCTGCAGCGATCGATCCGATGCACGTGATTCGCGCGGACTGACCTGAGCGCGGGCTCCATCGGCGTCGCAGCAGCGGCCGACGAAGCGACGGACTTTGCGAGGTGGGGTTGCGGCAGCGCTCGTTCGAGCGCTACCGTCGGCGCTGGATCGCAGCGCGTCCGTCGACGCGGAGGACTTCGCCATGCCCGAGGATCGCCCGGACCTCTCTGGCCCCGCGGCCGCCGACCTGGCGCGCCGGCTCTTTCCGACGCTCGTCGGCCCCGAGCCCGAGGTCGCACCACTCCCCAGCGACCGCGACCTGAACTTCCGCATCGCCGGCCAGGGCGGTACGACGGTGCTCAAGGTCTACTCACCGTCGGAGTCGCGCGACCGCGTGCAGTGCGAGGACGCCGCGGTGCGGCGGCTGCTCGAGCGCGAGCCGGACTTCCCGACACCGCGCCCGCGGCCCATCGAAGCCGAAGGCTACGTCGGCCAGACGCTGGGTGAGTGCGACGACGCGTCCGGGAGGCGCTGCCTCGTGCGAGCGGTGGACTGGTGCGACGGAACTCTCTGGGCCGACCGCTCGGCGACGCCGGAGCTCCTGCGAGACCTCGGCCAGCAGCTCGGCCGTCTCGATCGGGCTCTCGGTGACTTCGAGCACCCCGGGCTGCGCGAAGAATTCCCCTGGAGCCTGCTGACGGCGTTCGAGTCTTCGTCTTCGCTGCTCGGCAACGTCCGGGATCGCGACCGTCGCGAGCTCCTCGAGCGGCGCCTCCAGTGGTTCGATCACCGCTTCCAGAGGAAGCTCGAGGCTGCGCCGCGCTTCGCAATCCACAACGATGCCAACGACTACAACCTCCTGGTGACCGGTGGACTCCGGCCGAACCGGGTCGCGGGCCTTCTCGACTTCGGCGATCTGATGAAGGGCCCGCGCGCCGCCGAGCTGGGCGTGGCGCTCGCCTACGCACTCCTCGACCGGCGCGATCCGGTCGCCGACGCGCAGCGGCTCGTCGCTGGTTACCACGGCGCTCTTCCTCTTGCGGAGGACGAGCTGGCGCTCGTCTATCCGCTCGCCGTGCTGCGTCTCTGCTTGAGCGTCACCATGTCGGCGTACCAGCGCTCTCTCGAGCCGGGCAACGAGTACCTCTCCGTCAGCGAGGCGCCGGCGTGGCGCCTGCTCGAACGGCTGGAGTCGCTGCCCGACGCGCTCTTCGAGACCGCCCTGCGCGTCGGGTGCGGCTTCGACCCTCATCCGCAGACGGCCGCGATCGATGCAGCGCTCGCTCGCAGTCGGCATCCGGTGCTCGGCAAGCCTCTGACCTCCGATGCCACCGTCGAGCTCGACTTCGGCTTCGGCAGCGTTCTCTCTGCGCGACCAGAGACTCTCGACGACGAGATCGAGCGAGCGCTGCACAACGGAAACCAAAGCGAGCGGATCGGCGTGGGGCTCTACGACGAGGCGCGCTTCTGGTACACCACGCCGCAGTTCGCACTCCCTCAGGCTCCGGGCTACCGCGGCGAGCGTCGCACCGTGCACCTCGGCATCGACCTCTTCGCTCCTCCCGGCACCGCCGTCTACGCGCCGCTCGACGGCGTCGTCGAGAGCGTGCAGAACAACGACGAGCCGTTGGACTACGGCCCGACGCTGATCCTTCGGCACGAGGACGGCAGCGGCGACGAGTTCTTCACGCTCTACGGCCACCTCGCGAGCGACCTGCTCGAACGCTGGAGCCCCGGAGACCCAGTGAGCGCCGGCACCGAGATCGCCCGCTTTGGCGAGTTCCACGAGAACGGCGGCTGGTCCCCTCACCTCCACCTGCAGGTCATGGCCGACCTGCTGGGACACCGCGGCAACTTCCCCGGCGTCGGTGCGCCGGCTCATCGCGCGCTTTGGCGAGCCCTTTGTCCGAACCCGGTGCCGCTCACCGGACTCGGAGAGACCGACGCCCAGGCCTCCGAGGCCAGCGACAGTCTCGCGCGACGGCACGCTCTCATGGCGCCGTCGCTGAGCATCTCCTACGAGGAGCCGCTGGAGATCACGTACGGCAGAGGCGACCTGCTCTACGACCGCGACGGCCGCAGCTACGTCGACCTGGTGAACAACGTCTGTCATGTCGGCCATTGCCATCCGCACGTCGTCGCAGCGGCGTCACGTCAGCAGAGCACCCTCAACACCAACACGCGCTACCTGAGCCCCGTGAGGCTCGACTACCTCGAGCGTCTGCTCGAGCGGCTGCCGGCACCTCTCGACACGCTCTTCCTGGTCAACTCCGGCAGCGAGGCCAACGATCTCGCTCTGAGACTGGCGCACACGGCGACCGGCACGGCGCGCAGCGTCTGCCTCGACGCCGCCTACCACGGCCACGTCATCTCGACGCTCGAGGTGAGTCCGTACAAGCACGACGCACCCGGGGGCGCGGGCACGCCAGGCCACGTCGTCAAGATGCCGCTCCCGGATACCTTCCGCGGGCTCTACCGGCGAGCGGAGCTCGGCTCGGCAGAGGCGGCCGCACGCTACGCCGAGGACTTCGAAGAGCGGCTCGGCGCGGAACCCGTCGGCGCCTTCATTCACGAGTCGATCCTCTCGTGTGGGGGTCAGGTTTTCCTCCCCGAGGGTTACCTGCAGCGCGCCTACCGAGCCGTGCGCGACCGCGGCGGCGTCTGCATTGCGGATGAGGTCCAGGTGGGCTTCGGGCGTGTCGGCAGTCACTTCTGGGCGTTCGAGATGCAGGGAGTCGTGCCGGACATCGTGACGATGGGCAAGCCGATCGGCAACGGGCATCCGCTGGCGGCGGTCGCGACGACGCACGCGATCGCCCAGGCGTTCGACAACGGCATGGAGTATTTCAACACCTTCGGCGGCAACCCGGTCTCCTGCGCGGTGGGCAGCGCCGTTCTGGACGTCATCGAAGAGGAGGCGCTGCAGAAGCGCGCACTGACGCTCGGAGCTCGACTGCTGCGCGGCTTGGAAGAAATTGCCGCGACCTTCCCGCCGATGGCCGACGTTCGGGGCGCCGGGCTCTTTCTCGGCTTCGAGCTCGCCGAGCCAGAGACGTTGGCTCCTCTACCGGGTCTCGCCAGCGAGATCGCGAACCAGATGCTGCATCGGGGCTTTCTCCTCAGCACCGACGGCCCCGAGCACAACGTCATCAAGATCAAGCCGCCCCTGGTCCTCACCGACGATCACGCCGACGCCGTTCTGGAGGCGCTGGCGGCAACGTGCGCACACTGCCGCTGACCGGCTTGCCACGCGGACGGCTCAAGCGAACTCGGGTGCCCGGACGATCCGTACCAGGCTTCGTCTCGCTCACCTCGACCGTCGCCTGCACCTGCTGACCGAGGAGTCGCACGAGCCGCAGACCGAGGCTCTCGGTCTCGCGCCAGTCGATCTCTTCGGGGATGCCGAAGCCGTCGTCGACGACCTCCAGCGTCACCGCCTCGGCGTCGGCGCGGAGTGACACGCTGACCTTCCCCCTCAGCTCCGGGTCGTCGCCGAAGGCGTGCTCGAGGGAGTTCGAAACGAGCTCGTTGAGGATGAGCGCCAGCGGGATCGCTCGATCGAGATCGATCTCCAGATCGTCAAAGTGTGCCTCGACCTCGATCCCCGTGCGCGCGGTGGCGTGGAGCTTGGTCAGCTGTTCGAGCAGCGACGTGAGGTATTCGCTGGCGCCGATGCGCATCGTCTCTGAGCGGTAGATCGACTCGTGGACGAGCGCCATCGTCTGCAGGCGATGCTCCGAGTCCTCCAGAATGCGGACGGCCTCGGGATGGTCGGCCATACGCGCCTGCAGACGCAGAAGGCTGGAGATCACCTGGAGGTTGTTCTTCACCCGGTGATGCACCTCGCGGAGGAGGACCTCCTTTTCTTCGAGCGAGGCACGGAGCTCCCCCTCGAGGCGCTTCTGATCGGCAATCGAGATGCAGACGCCCATGAAACCGGTCAGCACGCCGTCCGATCGGTAGCGCGGGCCGCCCCGAAAGACGAACCAGCTGTCGACCCGACGCTGATCGCGAAAGCGACACTCCACCGAGAACGGGCTTCTTCCCTCGATCGCAGAGTAGTACTCCGTCAATGCACGGCGACGATCCGAGGGGTGCAGGGCCGTCTTCCATCCCTGCCCGAGCTCTTGCTCCAGCCGGCGACCGGTGAAGGCAAGCCACGGTTCATTGACGAAGCTGAACTCGCCCTGCTCGTCGCTCATCCAGACGAGGAACGAAGCCGAGTGCGCCACTTCGCGGAAGCGCTCTTCGCTCTCCTGAAGCTGGCTGGCGATCGCCTGGCGTTCGCCGATGTCGGTGGCCGAGACGACGAACGACGGGATCGACCCGTCGTCTTCGCGAATCGGCGTCAGCGTCACTTCCATGAGCCGAGGACCCGCCTTCGTGCCAAGCTCCGCATGGAAGCTGGTCTGGACTCCGGCGAGAGCACGCTTGCGCGCACGCTCGAGGCGACGACGACCTTCGGGCGAGCCCGACCACCACGCCGACTCGCTGAACCGGGTTCCGACGAGTGTGTCGGGGTGCGAATCCGTGGTCTCGACCGCGGCCCGGTTCACCAGCAGGATGTGGCCCTCGCGATCGACGAGACAGCCAAACGAGAGCCCCTCGAAGAGACCTCGGAGAATCGCGCTCGAGCCGGTCTCGCTCGCGTGCACGGGCTCAGTTGTCGCGACGAAACGCCGCCGGAGTCGTCCCGGCGAGCTTGCGGAAAGCGCGGTTGAACTGGCTCTGCGAGTTGAAGCCCACCTGTTCGGCGATGTCGCCGATCGAGCTCTCGGTCTCCTGCAGCAGCCGCTTGGCGCGGTCGACTCGGACTCCGAGCAGGTACTGGTAAGGGGTGACTCCCGCAGACTGCCGGAAGAGTCGGCAGAAGTGGTACTTGCTCATGCCCGCGACATCCGCCATGGCGTCGAGGCTCAGATCGTCGCCGAAGTTCTGATGAACGTAGGATTTCACGCGCCGCAGCCGAAAGGCCGGCAGTCCGCCCGATTCCTGGGAGGTCGTGCTCTCCGAGTTCGTCTCCGACGGCTCGGCACCTTCGTTCTTGGCGGCGTGCGACAGCGCGATCTCGACGGCGGCGAAGACCTCTTCTCGCGAGAACGGCTTGACCAGGTATCCCTCGGGCTTCACCGCGCGCGCTCGCCTTACGGTGCTGGGATCGGCATGCGAGGTGATGAAGACGATGGGCAGGTCGAAGCGCCGACGAGCGAGCTGCGCGAGATCAATCCCGTCGCGCTCCCCCGACAAAACGATGTCGACGAGCATCAGGTCGTAAGACTGGCGCTCGAGCTCGCGCTCGGCACCCTCGACGGAGGCGGCGATCGAACCGACGTCGTAGCCGAGATCTTCGAGAAGTTCTCGCAGATCAGCTGCGATGATCGCTTCGTCTTCGACGATCAAAATGCGCACGGGGCGGACTCCAAAGAGGACAACAATGTACGAGCAAGGGGACCTGGGATCTTAAGGTCTGGTCACACGCTTGACAAAGACCGGGCCACAATCCGCAACCGATCGCAAGAAACGTGTCGGCAAACCACCGAAGCCTTGTGAGTCTCCGGACTCCTCCAAGCACGCAATTTTCGCAGTCTCCAGCAGGGATTTTCGCACCTCAGATCCGGTAGAATACCGACAGGTCGATGCGTCGATATTCGGCCTGGGACCGCTTTCCCCGAAGCCGGTCCAGCACTCCCTTCTTTTCCTCTCCGCTCGAGGGCAATGAGCGGTCCCGGAGATCTCGCATGCTTTCGCTGACCCGCTACGCGTTCGCGTCGCTGTTCCTTTTTTCTGCACTCTGGGCGCCGACGACGGCTCAGGCCCAGTGCTCCACGGCAGACGACGATCTCGGCGGCACGGTCTTTCGCGAGATCAACGCCAACGGGTCGGTCGACGGCGTCGACTTCGCACTCGACGGTACCGCCGTACCGATCACCGTCAACGCGTACGACCAGGACACCGGCGCTCTGCTGGCGACGACGTCGCTGTTGGCAGACGGCACCTACGAGCTACCTGCTCTCTTCGCCTCGGCGACGGACGTGCGCATCGAGTTCGTCGGGCTGCCGAGCTTCCTCGAGACCTCGTACGCCGCGGGCATCGACAACGCGACCGCCGTGCAGTTCTACAGCGCACCCAGCTGCTCGGCGGACCTGCTCGTACACAACCCCGCTGACTTCTGCGGCACGGCCGAGCCGGGCATCGTCACCAACTGCTACATCGAGGGCGATCCCAACGAGAGCGCTTCGCGAGCGGCCGCCGACACCCTGATTTCCGGCCCGTTCACCGCCGACGGCACCTTCACCCCTACGCCGGGGCACGAGTCGAGAGCCGACCAGATCGGCTCGACCTACGGCATCGCCTATCAGAGCGCCTCCGGCTCCCTCTTCGTCAGCGCCTTCCACAAGCGTCTTGCCGCCTACGGCCAGGCCGACACCAGCGGCGCCATCGTCAGCGACAACGGCACCGGTGCGATCTACATCGCGACCGCGCCGACGGACGACAGCGACGCCGACGTGCGCCTCTGGGCCGACTTCAACGCCCTCTACGGCTCGAACGTCTTCGGCGCGAACCCGCACCCTCTAGGCAGCTCTCAGTGGCCGAACGATCCCGGCGACGGCCTGGGATCGAGCTACGACGCGGTCGGCAAGGTGTCGTTCGGCGACATCGACATGGCCGAAGATCAACGCAGCCTCTGGGCGGTCAACCTCGCAGACCGACAGCTCTACAACATCCCCCTCGGCAGCCTGACCAACCCCACACCCCCGGCGAGTTCGGCCGCGATCGGACGCTTTCCGCTCTTCGACCTGCTCGACTGCGACGGTGACAGCAGCCTCGACAGTGCCTCCGATCCCGACGTACGACCGTTCGCTCTCAAGGTGAAAGACGGTCTCGTCTACGTCGGCATAGTCTGCTCGGCCGAGAGCACGGGAGCGATCGCCGATCTCAGCGGCCACGTCTTCTCCTTCGATCCGGCAACGACGAACTTCACCGAGGTGCTTTCGTTCCCGTTGAACTACGACCGCGGCTGCGGCCTCGCCGACATCGCGGGTGCCAACGCCGGCTGCCTGCTCGAGAGCGAGTGGAACCCTTGGATCCCGACCTTCGGCCTCGAACCCACCGAGCAGGTGCAGTCCACCCTGCTGCCCGATCCGCCGACGCCGGCCGCCGGCTTCACCGAGTTTGCCTATCCCCAGCCGATGCTCACCGACATCGAGTTCGATCGCGCCGGCAACCTGATCGTCGGCATGCGCGATCGCTTCGGCGACCAGATGGGCAACGGCTCGCCCGATCCGGACGGCGGGCCGGCAGAGTCCGCCGACGGCTACGGCGACCTGCTGATCGCGCGCCCCTCTGGAGCGATGTGGACGATCAGCTTTACCGAGAACGACCACCCGAACGAGTTCTTCGAAGACGACTGGGACGACGGATCCTTTGGACATCAGGAGACGCTGGTCGGTGGACTTCTGATCATCCCGGCCGTCGACGAGCTCATCGCCACGATCTTCGATCCGACCGACGGCTTCTTCGGCACGGAGTCGCTCGACTTCTCTGCGGGCACACAGGCCTGGTCGACCATCACGGGCACGGTGCTGCGCGAATGGGTCGTCTACGACGCCAACGACGGCTTTGGACCGGAGGACCCCTTCGGCAAGGCCAACGGCCTCGGAGACATCGAGGCGATCTGTCTGCCGGCACCGCTCGAGATCGGTAACTTCGTCTGGTTCGACGCCGACGGCGACGGCATTCAGGACCCGGAGGAGGTGCCGCTGGCCGACGTGACGATCGAGCTCTGGGCCGACACCGACGGCGATGGCACGGTGGACGCGCAGGTCGGCACGGCAGTCACTTCGGCGACCGGCGAGTATCTCTTTGGCGGGCCGACCGATCTCAACCTCAGCGGCAGCAATTCGCTCCTTCCCGGAACCGCCTACGAGGTCCGTCTCGACCTGAACGACACCGACCTTCCGCCCGGCGCCGTGGTCACGCAACAGAACGGCGCATCCGGCCTCGGCGACGGCAACGACGATCTGCGCGACAGCGACGGCGACGACGGCACGCTCAACGTCGGCTACTCGACGATCCAGCTGATCACCGGCGCGCCTGGCGAGAACGATCACACGCTCGACTTCGGCTTCAACACGCCGGTCAGCATCGGCTCGACCGTCTTTTACGATGCCGACGACAACGGCGCCCAGAACGGCGCTGAGACCGGCATTCCCGGCGTGCTCGTCCAGGTGATCGATCCCGGTCCGGACGGCATCTTCGGCAGCGGCGACGATTTCGTCGCCGGCTCCGACACGACTGACGGCAGCGGCAACTACTTCGTCGACGGGCTACCACCGGGCGACTACCAGGTGGTCGTCGCGGCTCCGAGCACCGCTCCGACGAGCAGCACGTTCACCGACCCGGCCGACAACCAGATCGACGGCAACGACAACGGCGACCAGCCCGGCGGCTCGGGTACCGCAGCCGTTTCACCGATCGTCAGTCTCACCTCCGACGGCGAGCCGACCGACGCGACCGAGACCTTCCAGGGCAACGGCCAGGACGCGGGCGACGACGACAACGGCGACATGACCATCGATTTCGGCTTCATCCCGATCTACGACGTCGCTCTCCAGAAGACCAACGCCACGCCCACCTCGATCGTCCCTGGCGACGCGGTCACCTTCAGCATCGTCGTCACGAACCAGAGCGGCCTGCCCGTCACCGACGTCGTCGTCACCGACACGATCCCCACGGGCTTCAGCCTCGACGCTGCGAGCGCCGGCACCTGGAGCGGCGGCGCAGGAGCCACCGGCAACGTCATGACCACGCTCGCCGGGCCCATCGCCGCGGGTGGCACCGACGACGTCACCATCACGCTGCGCGCCGACGATCCCTTCGCACCGGGCGGCGGCACCTACCAGAACTACGCGGAGGTCACCGAGTTCCGCGACGCCTTCGACGGAACGGTGCAGCCCGATCAGGACTCGGATGCCGATCTCGGCGCCGGCAACGATCCCAACGAAATCGACGACGACATTTCCAATGCTTCGGCAGATCACGACGACCTCGACCCCGAGTCGGTGACGGTCGTCGTCTACGACGTCGCGCTGCAGAAGACGAACGCCACGCCCAGCTCGATCATGCCCGGAGATCCGGTGACCTTCACGATCACCGTGACCAATCAGTCGACGGCGCCGGTGACCGACATCGTCATCACCGACACGATCCCGGCGGGCTTCAGTCTCGACGCGACGAGCGCCGGCACCTGGAGCGGCGGCGCCGGCGCCACCGGCCTCACCACGACGACGCTCAGTGGTCCGATCGCTGCCGGCGCCACCGACACGGTGACGATCACCCTGGTTGCCGACACCCCGCTCACCGACGGCTCTTACACGAACTACGCCGAAGTCACCCAGTTCGAGGACGCCGGCGGCACCGTGCAGACGGACGTCGACTCCGACACCGATCTCGGCGCCGGCAACGACCCCAACGAGATCGACGACGACATCGCCAACGGCTCCGCCGATCACGACGACCTCGACCCGGAGACCGTCGATGTCGGCCAGCTCTGGGACGTTGCGCTGCAGAAGTCCAACGGCTCGCCGAGCTCCATCCTTCCCGGCGAAGACGTCACCTTCACGATCACGGTCACCAACCAGTCGACCGCGGACGTCACCGACGTTGTCGTCACCGACACGATCCCCGCCGGCTTCACCCTCGCGGCGGCCAGCGCCGCCACCTGGAGCGGCGGCGCTGGCGCCACCGGTCTCACCACGACGACGCTCGCCGGACCGATCGCGCCCGGCGGAAACGCCGCAGTGACGATCACGCTGACGGCCAACAACCCGCTCGCGGCAGCGACCTATACGAACTACGCTGAAGTCACCCAGTTCGAGGACGCTGGCGGCACCGTGCAGACAGACGTCGACTCCGACGCCGATCTCGGCGCCGGCAACGACCCCAACGAGATCGACGACGACATCGCCAACGGCTCCGCCGATCACGACGACCTCGATCCGGGCACCGTCGACGTCGGCGACGTCTACGACGTCGCGCTGCAGAAGACGAATCCCACGCCCTCGACGATCCTGCCCGGCGAGACCGTCACCTTCACGATCACCGTCACCAACCAGTCGACCGCCTCGGTCGCCGACGTCGTCGTCACCGACACGATCCCCGCCGGCTTCAGCCTCGACGCCTCGAGCGCCGGCACCTGGAGCGGCGGCGCCGGAGCCACGGGTCTCACCACGACGACGCTCAGCGGTCCGATCACGCCGGGCGCGACAGACACGGTCACGATCACCCTGGTCGCCGACAACCCTCTCGCCGCCGGCAATTACACGAACTACGCCGAGGTGACGCAGTTCGAGGACGTCGGCGGCATGATCCAGGCCGACATCGACTCGAACGACGACCTCGGCGCGGGCAACGATCCGAACGAGATCGACGACGACATCTCCAACGGCTCCGCCGATCACGACGATCTCGACCCCGAGACCGTCGCCGTCGGCGACGTCTTCGACATGGCGCTCCAGAAGACGGGTGCCTCGCCCTCCATCATCAACCCGGGCGAAGACGTGACCTTCACGATCACGGTCACGAACCAGTCGACCGCCGCGGTCACCGACGTCGTCATCACCGACACGATCCCTGCCGGTTTCAGCCTCGCCGCCGCCAGTGCCGGTCTTTGGAGCGGCGGCGCCGGAGCGACCGGCACGACAACGACCACCCTGGCAGGACCGATCGCCGCGAGCGGTACGGACACCGTCACCATCACGCTGACGGCCGACGCACCACTGGCTGCCGGCAACTACACGAACTACGCCGAGATCACGCAGTTCGAAGATGCGGGTGGCATCGTGCAGAACGACGCCGACTCGAACGTCGACCTCGGGGCCGGGAATGATCCCGACGAGATCGACGACGACATCTCCAACGGCTCCGCTGACCACGACGACCTCGATCCGGACCTCGTGCAGGTCACGCAGTTCTACGACGTCGCCCTGCAGAAGACGAATGCCACGCCGAGCTCGATCCTGCCGGGCGAGGACGTCACCTTCACGATCACCGTCACCAACCAGTCGACCGCCGACGTCACCGACGTCGTCGTCACCGACACCATCCCCGCGGGCTTCAGCCTTGCAGCCGCCAGCGCGGGCACGTGGAGCGGCGGCGCCGGAGTCACCGGTTCCACGACGACCACGCTTGCAGGACCGATTGCGCCGGGTGGTACGAGCGTCGTGACCCTTCGACTGACCGCCGACAGTCCGCTGGCCGCCGGCAACTACACGAACTACGCCGAAGTCACGCAGTTCGAAGACGCGGCCGGAAACGTCGAGACCGACGTCGACTCCGACGCCGATCTCGGTGCGGGCAACGATCCCAACGAGATCGACGACGACATCGACAACGCGTCGCTCGACCACGACGACCTCGATCCCGAGACGGTCGCCGTCGGCGACGTCTTCGACGTGGCGCTGCAGAAGACGATGGCGACGCCGGCGACGATTGCGGCCGGCGAAGACGTCACCTTCACGATCACCGTCACCAACCAGTCGACCGCACCGATCACCGACGTCGTCGTCACCGACACGATCCCCACGGGCTTCAGCCTCGCCGCCGCCAGTGCCGGTCTTTGGAGTGGCGGTGCCGGGGCCACCGGAGACGTCACGACGACGATCGCCGGCCCGATCGCAGCGGGCGCCAACGCCAGCGTGCTGATCACGCTGGCGGCCGACGATCCGCTGGCCGCCGGCAGCTACACGAACTACGCCGAAGTCACGCAGTTCGAAGACGCGAGCGGCGTCGTGCAACCCGACATCGACTCGAACGCCGACCTCGGAGCGGGTAACGATCCCAACGAGATCGACGACGACATCGACAACGCGTCGCTCGACCACGACGACCTCGACCCGGAGACGGTGACGGTCGCCGAGATCTACGACGCGGCCCTGCAGAAGACCGGAGCGACCCCGAACCCGATCGCGGCCGGACAGCCGGTGACCTTCACGATCACCGTCACCAACCAGTCGACCGCGCCGATCACCGACGTCGTCGTCACCGACACGATCCCCACGGGCTTCAGCCTCGACGTCTCGAGCGCCGGCACCTGGAGCGGCGGCGCCGGAGCCACCGGCAACGTCACGACGACCCTCTCGGGGCCGATTGCCGCCGGGGACACCGATACGGTCACCATCACCCTGCTCGCCAGCAGCCCGCTGCCGGCCGGCAGCTACACGAACTACGCCGAGGTCACCCAGTTCGAGGACGCGGGCGGCACGGTGCAGCCCGACGTCGACTCGGACACCGATCTCGGTGCCGGCAACGACCCCAACGAGATCGACGACGACATCTCGGACTCGGCCGATCACGACGATCTCGATCCGGACACCGTCGTCGTGGCCGCCGTCTTCGACGTCGCGCTGCAAAAGACGAGCGCGACGCCGAGCACGATCGCCCCGGGCGGCGCCGTCACCTTCACGATCACCGTGACGAACCAGTCGACCGCCGACGTCACCGACGTCGTCGTCACCGACACCATTCCCTCCGGGTTCAGCCTCGACGCCTCGAGTGCAGGCACCTGGAGCGGCGGCGCCGGTGCCACCGGCCTCGTCACCACGACGATCAGCGGCCCGATCGCTCCCAGCGGAACGGGAGCGGTGACGATCACCCTGAGAGCCGACAATCCGCTGGCCTCGGGCACCTACGACAACTACGCCGAGGTCACCCAGTTCGAGGACGCGGGCGGCATCGTCCAGCCCGACGCCGACTCGAACGCGGACCTCGGCGCCGGCAACGACCCCAACGAGATCGACGACGACATCTCGAACGGCTCCGCCGACCACGACGATCTCGACCCGGAGAGCGTCACCGTCGACCAGGTCTGGGACGCCGCCCTGCAAAAGAGCAACGGCTCACCGTCGACGATCGCCGCCGGCGAAACGACCACCTTCACGATCACCGTCACCAACCAGTCGACCGCACCGATCCGTAACGCTGTCGTCACCGACACGATCCCCGTGGGCTTCAGCCTCGACGCCTCGAGCGCCGGCACCTGGAGCGGCGGCGCCGGCGCCACCGGCACCGTCACCACGACGATCCTCGGACCGATCGCCCCGGGCGCCTCGGTGCCGGTCACGATCACACTGGAAGCCGACGACCCGTTGGCCGCAGGTAGCTTCAGCAACTACGCCGAGGTCACCTCGTTTACCGACGACGGCGGCACACCACAGACCGACGTCGACTCGGACGCGGACCTCGGCGCCGGCAACGACCCGAATGAAATCGACGACGACATCTCGGACTCGGCCGACCACGATGACCTCGATCCGGGAACGGTCGACATCGCCGACGTCTTCGATGTCGCGCTCCAGAAGACGAGCGCCACGCCGAGCTCGATCCTGCCTGGTGAGACGGTTACCTTCACTCTGACGGCCACCAACCAGTCGACCGCCGACGTCACCGACGTCGTCATCACCGACACGATCCCCGCGGGCTTCAGCCTCGACGCCTCGAGCGCTGGGACCTGGAGCGGCGGCGCGGGCGCGACGGGCGACGTCACCACGACGCTCGCCGGGCCGATCGCTGCCGGCGGCACCGACACCGTCACGATCACGTTGATCGCCGACAACCCCCTGGCGAACGGCACCTACACGAACTACGCAGAGGTCACCCAGTTCGAGGACGCAGCGGGCGACGTCCAGGCCGACGCCGACTCCGATACCGATCTCGGCGCCGGCAACGATCCCAATGAGATCGACGACGACATCGACAACGGCTCCGCCGATCACGACGATCTCGACCCCGAAAGCGTCACTGTCGGGCAGCGCTACGACGTCGCGCTGCAGAAGTCGGACGGCTCGCCGAGCCAGATCCTGCCGGGCGAGAACGTCACCTACACGATCACCGTCACCAACCAGTCGACCGCCGACGTCACCGACGTCGTCATCACCGACACCATCCCCGCCGGTTTCAGCCTCAGCGCTGCCAGCGCGGGCACCTGGAGCGGCGGCGCGGGAGCCACCGGTACGACGACGACCACACTCTCCGACCCGATCGGCCCTGACGGCACCGACACGGTGACGATCACACTGACGGCCAACAACCCGCTGTCGGCGGGCAGCTACACGAACTACGCAGAGGTCACCCAGTTCGAGGACGACCTCGGCGTCGTGCAAGCCGACGCCGACTCCGATGCCGATCTCGGCGCCGGCAACGATCCCAACGAGATCGACGACGACATCGACAACGGCTCCGCCGATCACGATGACCTCGATCCGGGCACGGTCGACATCGGAGACGTCTACGACGTGGCACTGCAGAAGACCAACGCCACGCCGTCGGCCATTCTCCCGGGAGAGACCGTCACCTTCACGATCACCGTCACCAACCAGTCGACCGCCGACGTCACCGATGTCGTCGTCACCGACACGATCCCCGCCGGCTTCAGCCTCGACGCCTCGAGCGTCGGTACCTGGAGCGGCGGCGCGGGCGCTACGGGCCTGACGACGACCACGCTCAGCGGTCCGATCGCACCCGGCGATACCGACACGGTGACGATCACGCTGATCGCCGACGACCCGCTGACGGCCGGGAACTACACGAACTACGCCGAAGTCACACAGTTCGAAGACGACCTCGGCGTCATTCAGGCCGATATCGACTCGAACGTCGATCTCGGCGCCGGCAACGATCCCGACGAGATCGACGACGACATCGACAACGGCTCCGCCGATCACGACGATCTCGATCCGGAGACCGTCGCCGTCGGCGACGTCTTCGACATGGCTCTCCAGAAGACCGGGGCGACGCCGAGCGCGATCAACCCCGGCGAAGACGTCACCTTCACGATCACCGTCACCAACCAGTCGACCGCCGACGTCACCGACGTCGTCATCACCGACACCATCCCCGCCGGCTTCAGCCTGGCGGCGGCCAGCGCGGGCACGTGGAGCGGCGGCGCCGGCGCCACCGGAGACGTCACCACGACGATCACCGGACCGATCGCTCCGGGCGCGACGGATACGGCCACCATCACGCTGACGGCCGATGCTCCGCTCGCCGCGGGCAACTACACGAACTACGCCGAGATCACGCAGTTCGAAGACCTCGCCGGCGACGTTCAAAACGACGCCGATTCGAATGCCGACCTCGGCGCCGGCAACGACCCCGACGAGATCGACGACGACATCTCGAACGGTTCTGCGGACCACGACGACCTCGATCCGGACATCGTCAGCGTCGGTCAGAACTACGACGTCGCACTGCAGAAGACCAGTGCGACGCCGAGCTCGATCCTGCCGGGTGAGGACGTCACCTTCACGATCACCGTCACCAACCAATCGACCGCGGACGTCACCGACGTCGTCGTCACCGACACGATCCCCACCGGCTTCAGCCTGAGCGCACTGAGTGCCGGCACCTGGAGCGGCGGCGCTGGGGCGACGGGCGACGTGACGACCACCCTTACCGGACCGATCGCACCGGGCGGCACGGGCGTCGTGACGATTCGCCTGACGGCCGACAGCCCGCTCGCCGTCGGCAACTACACGAACTATGCCGAGGTCACTCAGTTCGAGGACGACGGCGGCAACGTCGTTGCCGACAGCGACTCGGACGCCGATCTCGGTGCCGGCAACGATGCCGACGAGATCGACGACGACATCGACAATGGATCGCCCGACCACGACGATCTCGATCCCGAGACCGTCGCCGTCGGCGACGTCTTCGATGTCGCTCTGCAGAAGACCGGAGCGACGCCGAGCACGATCCTCGCCGGGGCAGACGTCACCTTCACGATCACGGTGACCAACCAGAGCACCGTGGACGTCGCCAACATCGTCGTCACAGACTTCATCCCGACCGGCTTCAGCTTGGCGGCATCCAGCGCCGGAACGTGGAGCGGTGGTGCCGGCGCCACGGGCACGACGTCCTCGACGCTGCTCGGCCCGATCGCACCGGGAGCGAACGCCAGCGTGCTGATCACGCTGACGGCCGACGACCCGCTGACCGCCGGCGACTACACGAACTACGCCGAGGTGATCGAGTTCACGGACGGCGGCGGCAACGTGCAGGCCGACGTCGATTCGGACGCCGACCTCGGCGCCGGCAACGACCCGAACGAGATCGACGACGACATTTCGAACTCAGCCGATCACGACGACCTCGACCCTGAGACCGTCACCATCGCCGACGAGTACGACGTCGCTCTGCAGAAGACCGGAGCGACTCCCAACCCGATCGTGCCCGGGATGACGGTGACTTTCACGATCACGGTCACCAACCAGAGTACGGCTCCCGTCACCGACGTCGTCGTCACCGACACCATCCCGACCGGTTTCAGCCTCGATGCCTCGAGCGCGGGAACCTGGAGCGGAGGCGCAGGAGCCACCGGTTCCACGACGACGACGCTCGCCGGGCCGATCGCGGCGAGCGGAACGGAGAGCGTCACGATCACACTGCTCGCCAGCAACCCGCTGGCTCCGGGTGCCTACACCAACTACGCCGAGGTCCTCCAGTTCGAAGACGCCGGCGGCACAGTACAGCCCGACAGCGACTCCGACGCCGACCTCGGCGCCGGCAACGACCCGAACGAGGTCGACGACGACATCTCAGACGGCCCCGATCACGACGACCTCGATCCGGACACGGTCGTGGTCTCGCCGATCTACGACATGGCTCTCCAGAAGACCGGCGCGACTCCGTCCTCGATTCAGCCGGGCGATCCGGTGACCTTCACGATCACCGTGACTAACCAGAGCACCGCCGCGGTCACCGACGTCGTGGTCACCGACTTCATCCCGACCGGTTTCAGCCTCGATGCGTCGAGCGCCGGCACCTGGAGCGGAGGCGCCGGAGCCACCGGCACCACGACGACGACCCTGGCCGGTCCGATCGCGGTCGGCGGTACCGACACGGTGACGATCACCCTGCTCGCCGACGATCCGCTGGCCGCTGGGGACTACATCAACTACGCCGAGATCACGCAGTTCGAGGACGCGGGCGGCACGGTGCAGTCGGATCTCGATTCCGATGCCGACCTCGGCGCCGGCAATGATCCGAACGAGATCAACGACGACATCTCGAGCTCGCCGGATCACGACGACCTCGATCCGGACACGGTCACGGTCGGCGAGGTCTACGACCTGGCGCTGACGAAGGGCGCGGCGACCCCGACGGCGATCCAGCCCGGGGACCCGGTGACCTTCACGATCACCGTCTTCAACCAGAGCACCGCCGCAGTCACGGACGTCGTGATCACCGACTTCATCCCGACCGGTTTCAGCCTCGACGCCTCGAGCGCCGGCACCTGGAGCGGAGGCGCCGGAGCCACCGGCACCACGACGACGACCCTGGCCGGTCCGATCGCGGTCGGCGGTACCGACACGGTGACGATCACCCTGCTCGCCGACGATCCGCTGGCCGCCGGGGACTACACCAACTACGCCGAGGTCACGCAGTTCGAGGACGATATGGGCGTCGTGCAGCCGGACGACGACTCGGACGCCGATCTCGGCCCGGGCAACGATCCGAACGAGGTCGACGACGACACGTCCGACGGTCCCGATCACGACGACCTCGATCCTTCGGACGTCTCCGTCGGTGAGGTCTACGATCTGGCGCTGGTGAAGAGCAACGCCGCTCCCTCGACCGTCTCACCGGGCGGCACAGCGACGTTCACCTTCACCGTCTTCAACCAGAGCACGGCCTCGGTCACCGACGTCGTCATCACCGACACCATCCCGACCGGCTTCAGCCTAGACGCCTCGAGCGCCGGCATCTGGAGCGGAGGCGCCGGCGCGACCGGTACGACCACTGCAACGCTGGTGGGACCGATCCCGGCGGGCGGCACCGACACGATCACCCTGACGCTGGTCGCCGACGATCCGTTGGCGGCCGGGAGCTACACCAACTACGGCGAGGTCACGCAGTTCGAGGACGACATGGGCGACGTACAGCCCGACGCCGACTCGGACACCGATCTCGGCGCCGGCAACGATCCGAACGAGGTCGACGACGACACGTCCGACGGCCCCGACCACGACGATCTCGATCCGGGCACCGTCACGATCGACGAGGTGTACGACGCGGCGCTCACCAAGACGGGAGCGACGCCGGCGACGATCGCACCGGGCGAGACGGTGACCTTCACCATCACTGTCTTCAACCAGTCGACGGCACCGATCGAGAACGTCGTCATCACCGACACGATGCCGGCCGGCTTCAGCCTCGACGCCTCGAGCGCCGGCATCTGGAGCGGCGGTGCTGGCGCGACCGGCACCACGACCACGACGCTGGCCGGACCGATCGCTTCAGGCGGCTCGGACACCGTGAACATCACGCTGCTCGCCGACGATCCCCTCGCCGCGGGCGACTACACCAACTACGCCGAGGTGACCCAGTTCGAAGACGACGGCGGCAACGTGCAGACCGACGCCGATTCGGACGCCGACCTCGGTGCCGGCAACGATCCGGACGAGGTCGACGACGACACGTCCAACGGCCCCGACCACGACGATCTCGATCCGGACACGGTGACGGTCGGCGGCGTCTATGACGTCGCGCTCGTCAAGAACAACCCGACCCCGGCCACCATCCTGCCGGGCGAGGACGTCACCTTCACCATCACGGTCTTCAACCAGGGCACGGAGCCGGTGACCAACGTCACGGTCACCGATTCGATCCCTGCTGGCTTCACGCTCGCCGCCACCAATGCCTTTCCTTGGAGCGGCGCGCCGGCCGGTCCGGTAGCGACGACGGTCGCCGGACCGATCGCTCCGGGCGGCCAGGCACAGGTCAACATCACGCTGACGGCCAACGGCTTCATCACGGCGGGTACCTTCGTGAACTACGCCGAGGTGACCGACCTTCAGGACGACTCGGGCAACCCGGTGACCGACTCTGATTCCGACATGGATCTCGGACCGGGAGGGGATCCAAACGAGGTCGATGACGACACCTCGGACGGACCCGATCACGACGATCTCGATCCGTCGGTCGTCACCGTGGCGACTCCGGGCCCGCTTTCGCTCGGTAACCGGGTTTTCCTCGACGACGGTCGCGGCGGCGGCGCGCTCAACAACGGCACGCAGGACGGTAGCGAGCCCGGGATCAGCGGCGTTCTGGTCAACCTCCTCGACGCGGGCGGCACGGTCATCGCCTCGACGACGACCGACAGCTCGGGCTTCTACCTCTTCGACGGACTGATGCCGGGTACCTACAGCGTGCAGCTCGATCCCTCGAACTTCGCGAGCGGGCCTCTCCAGAATCTGGTGAGCTCCACACCGACGGAAGCCAATCCGAACAACGATCTCGATACCAACGACAACGGACTCGACGACCTCGATCCAGTGTCCAACGGCATCTCGAGCGGGCCCGTCCTTCTCTCCAACGGCGCCGAGCCGACGGGCGAGCCCGGACCGGGCCCGGGCTCCGCAGCCGATGAGGACTCCAACCTGACAGTGGACTTCGGGCTCTTCCAGCCGCTCTCGATCGGCAACCTCGTGTGGCTCGATTCGAACAACGACGGCGTGCAGAGCGGGAGCGAGCCAGGAATCCCGGGCGTCGTGCTCAACCTGCTCGACGACACCGGCGCGCCGATCACCGACAGCAACGGTCTGCCGCTCAGCGTCGTCACCGACGGCAGCGGCAACTACCTGTTCGACGGACTCGTCCCGGGGACCTACATCGTCGAGGTCGAGGCCTCGAACTTCGGACCGGGCGGTGCACTGGTGGACTTCACCAGCAGCAACGGGCCTTTCGAAGAGAACGACCCGAACGCCAACGGCGATCAGAACGACAACGGTGTCGACGTTGCGGACGCGGCGACCACGGGGCTACAGAGCAACCCGGTCGTTCTCGACTACGGCGTCGAGCCCGCCGGCGAGCCCGGGGTCCCGGGCAACGCCCTCGATCCGGATTCGAACCTGACGCTCGACTTCGGCTTCTTCGGTAGCGCCGGTCTCTACGCGATTCCGACAGCCAGCAACTGGGGACTTCTGCTCCTCGCCCTGCTGCTGGCCGGCTTCGCCGTCCGTCGTCTGGGGAGCTGAGCTCTTCCGGCCTTCCCGGGGGACGCCCCCGGGAAGGGCAACAGGGACCGAAGCAGGGACCGTCCGCAGCTCGAATCGGCCCGCGGGCTCGCCGGGAACCGATCACCCGGCGACGGCGGCAGGTACCCTCGAGGGCCTTCGCTTCCTCTTTCCGCACCTCTCCGACCGGGCGCCCAGCACCCGCGACCGGCATCGCTTCGGATACGCTGCAAGCAGCTCCGAAGGACCTTTGCCCGATGCCGATTCCCGAAAGCCCGACCGCCCGGGACTCCGAGACGGAGCCCGAAGGCAGCTCGACCGCGATGCTCTGCTACGGCTGCAACGAGCGCCGTGCGGCGGACCTGCGCGTCTGCCCCGACTGCGGCGGCACCCTGGTCGCGGTGGACGACGTCGACCTGCTCGCCACGCGCACTCTCACCGAGACGACCCGCCCCAACGCTCCCTGGGCCAAAGACGAGCTCGTCGGCCAGTCGTTCGGGCCCTACGAGATGAAGGCGCTCCTCGGGCAGGGCGGCATGGGCCGCGTCTACCGAGCGCACCACTCGGGGCTGGGCCGCACGTCGGCCATCAAGGTGCTGAACCCGCAGCTCGTCAGCAAGCGTCCTACCTACGCGCGACTCTTCGTCCAGGAGGCGCGCGCCGCTGCGGCGCTCGTGCATCCGAACGTCGTCACCGTGCACAACATCATCGAGCTCGACGGCTACTGGATGATCGAGATGGAGTGGGTCGACGGAGCCCCCTTGCATCGCGCCTGGCAAGCAGGCCCGCAGTCGACTTTCCGTGCCACGAAGCTGATGCACATGCTGGCCTCCGGGCTTGCGGCGGCTCATCATCGCGACATCGTGCACCGCGATCTCAAACCGTCGAACGTCCTGGTGAACGACGCCGACGTCGCCAAGCTCGCCGACTTCGGCTTGGCCAAGCGGGTCGTCGCGCAGGCCCGTGAGGAAGCGGGGATCGACCTGGCCGGCACGCCCTACTTCATGGCGCCCGAGCTCTTCTCGGGAGCCAGCGCGACCCAGCGTTCGGATGTGTACGCCGCGGGCATCACCTTCCACTACCTGCTGACCGGGTCCTATCCCTTCCGTGCACGCACCTTCAGCGAGCTCGTCCTGATGCACCGCAACGAGGAGCCGCCGCGCATCGAAATCGAGACGCCGACTCACTCGAGACGCATTCAGCGCATTCTCGACCGCTGCCTCGCCAAGGACCCCGACGAGCGCTACACCGACAGCGGCGCGCTCGCCGGCGACCTGCAGGTGCTTCTCGGCAGCCTCCGGGACCTCGAGTCCCTGATCATGGAGGCCTTCGAAGATCTCGAGGTTCAGCCGAGAGCGGTTCCCGACGGCTTCGAAATCGAAATCGCGCTTCCGGGAGGTCGGCGCCAGACGGTGTACGTCGCCGAGACCCGCAGCACGTTCGACAACGAGCGCCTGGTGCGGATCTGGAGCCCCTGCGGCCCCGTCGACGACGGCTATCTGCTGCGCGCGCTACAGATCAACGGCGAGGTGTACCACGGCGCCCTGGCGATTCAGGAGTTCACGGGCCGTCCCTACTTCGTGATGCGCAACAACTATCCGAGCGCGACCTGCGATCCCGCCGAGATTCGCAGCTCGGTGCTCGCGATCGCCAAGCGCAGCGACGAAGTCGAGTCGATGCTGACGGGGAAGGACATTCACTAGAGCACTGCCGTGAGTCGATCCGTCGAAAAGGACTTGCCTTGCAGCCGCTGTGAGCTCGACGAATCCGCGGAAGGGAACCCCGAGCTCAGCGCGATCGAGCTCTGCTTCGCCAGGCCGCACTTCTTCCTTCGAACGGCCGGCAAATTGGAACTCGTCAGCACGACGTGCCCTGATAGTTTTCGCTCAATGAACTCAAGACTCTCCGCGCCCTGGCGCCCGCCGGGGCTGTTCGGCCTTCGCACGCCTGCCCGCCTGGCATCCGCTTTCTCGATCGTCGTCGCGATCCTCCTGGCGACCGGCGCGCTGACCGCGCGAGCCGTGGAGGCCCAGCAGGAGGAGACCGACCTCCGTATCGGCGTGCTCCTCGACGGCGACTGGCCTCTGGTCGACGAGTTCCTGCAGCTGATTCGCCAGGAGCTGGCGCTGCTCACGGACACTGAGTTCTCCGTCGAGTTCGCGCGTTCGCTGAATGCCGAATGGAACCTGCCGACGCTCTACGAGGGCTTCGACGAGTTGCTCGACGACCCTCAGGTCGATCTCGTCCTGGCCCCCGGGCTCGCCGGCTCGCAGCTCGCCACCTCGCGCACCACCGGCTACGAGAAGCCGGTCGTGGCGGCCCTCGCGGCCGATGCCGAGTTTCAGAATCTGCCGCGCGCGGGGCGCGGCAGCGGCGTGCCCAACCTGGTCTACGTGGCGCTCGCCGACGGCCTCGACCGCGAGCTCAAGGTCTTTGGCAACATCGCCCCGTTCGAGAAACTGGCCCTCGTCTCCAACCGCGAGTTCCTCTCGACGGCGGCCGGCTCCGTAGCGCAGACCAATCAGCGTCAGGACGGCGTCGAGCTTCGCTTCTTTGCTGCCGACCGAACGGCAGAGAGTGTCCTGGAACAGCTGCCCGAAGACGTCGATGCGGTCTATCTATGGCCTCTGGTCATGGATCCGGGCGAGCTTCGCGAGCTGCTGGTCGGACTGAATGAACGCAAGCTTCCGACCTTCAGCGCCATCGGCCGAGATCAGATGGAGGCCGGAGCCCTCGCGACCATCGCTTCCGACGAGCTCCTCCAGCGGCTCGGCCGGAGAATCGCGCTCGTCATTCACCGCATTCTGCTCGGCGAGGAACCCGCCGAAATCCCGGTCACCTTCACGCAGCCCGAACAGCTGATCATCAACGCCGAGACGATGCGTCTCATCGACGCCTCGCCGCGCTTCGAGATGCTGCTCGAGGCCGAGATGATCAACACCGACGATCCGACGATCTCGCAGCTCGACCTCACCGGTGCCGTGCAGAGGGCCGTCGCCGCCAATCGCAACCTCGTCGCCGAGGGCGCCGGCGTCGAGGCGGGTGTGGCCGTCGTGCGTAGCGCACGCGCGCGCCTCGGCCCGCAGGCGAGCGCCTCCTTGAGCGGCGCCGTGGTCGACAGCGAGACCGCCGCGAACAGCTTCGGCAATCAGCCCCAGCAGACGGTCGATGGCAGCGTGAGCCTGTCGCAGATTCTCTACTCCAACGAAGCCTTCGGGGCTCTGGCCATCGAGCGCTTCGTCCAGGAGGGACGCGAGGCGGCCTTCGAAAGGGCCCGGCTCGACACGGCTCTCGACACCGCCAACGCTTACATCAACCTCCTGCGAGCGCAGAACCTGCTCACCGTCCAGCGCGACAACCTCAGCATCACGCGGGCCAACCTCGAGCTCGCCGAGGCCCGTCGCGAAGTCGGCGTCGCCTCGAGCAGCGAGATCCTGCGCTGGGAGAGCGAGGTCGCGAACGCGAAGCAGAGGCTCATCGGAACCGACGCCGACGTGCGCACCGCCCAGATCGAGCTCAACCGCTTGATGCACATGCCCGAGGAGTCGACCTGGGTGCTCGAGGACCTGAGCCTCGACAACGCGACGCTGCTTCCGGAGCAGGGCCGTTTCAGGAGCTACATCGAAACGCCGCGTCAGTTCGAGACGGTGCGCGAGTTCGCCGTCACTCAGGCCCTCGAAAGGGCGCCAGAGCTGGCCGAGCTCGACCGCGCGATCGACGCTCAGAGTCGCGCGCTGACGATCGCCCGCCGCGCTTACTGGCTGCCGGACGTCGGGGCTCAGGCCCAGATCTCGGACCGACTCGACGAATCGGGAGCCGGGAGCGAGCTGCCCTCACCGAACGACGATTCCACCTGGTCGGTCGGAGTCAGTGCCACGCTGTCGCTCTTCGAAGGCGGAGCCCGCAACGCCCGCGTCGCCGAGGCGCTGGCCGAGCTCGACCGACTCGAAAGATCGCGAGAAGCAACCGCTGAATTCGTCGAGCAGGCGGTCCGCAACTCCATGCTCGCGGCGCGTGCGTCCTTCGCGAACGTCACGTTCGCAGGGGAGGCCTTCGACGCCGCGCGCCAGAGCCGCGAGCTCGTGCAGGAGGCGTATGCACGAGGCGCCGTCAATATCCTCTCTCTGCTCGACGCCCAGAACGCCTCTCTGCAAGCCGAAACGGCGGCGACCGACGCCGTCTACGACTTCTTCGTCAGTCTGATGAACGTGCAGCGATCCATCAATCAGTTCGACTTCTTCGTCGACGAAACCGCCCGCGCCGAGTGGTTCGACCGACTCGACGCCTTCTTCGCCGAGCGCGGAGTCGAACGTTGGGTGACCGAATAGCCGCCTCGAGGAGACCCCCTTGTCGAAGCAACACACCTCACTCTTCCTCGCTGCGCTTCTCGGCTGCAGCATCGCCTGCCAGAGCGTCGAGACCAAGACGGCTCCACCGCCGCCCCGACCGGTGCGCACGGCGATCGCCGTGGCGGCCGCCGATTCACAGCAGACCGCGATCGCCGGGGTGACCCAGGCCAGCGCCGAATCGAAGCTCTCCTTTCGCGTCTCCGGCACGGTCGAGCGACTCGCCATCAAGGTCGGCCAGAGCGTCAGCCGCGGCCAGACGATCGCGACTCTCGACACGGCGGACCTCGAGATCAGCGCCGGCCAGGCAGCCGCTTCTCTCGCCCAGGTCCAGGCGCTCGACCGCCAGGCGCGGGCCGACTTCGACCGCTTCCGCGGCCTCTACGAGGACAACAATGCCTCGAAGAGCGACCTCGACGCGGCACGCGCGGCCTCCGAGTCGGCGGACGCCCAGGTCGAAGCGGCGGGGCGTGCTCTCGAGCAGGCTCGCCGTCAGCTCGGCTACGCCGCGCTGAAAGCTCCCGCCTCTGGCGCCATCGTCAGCGTCGAGATCGAAGAGAACGAGACGATTCAAGCCGGCCAGACCGTCGTCGTGCTTGCTTCGGGCGTGCGCCCCGAGGTCGTGCTCGCCGTCTCCGAGGTGAACATCCCGTTCCTGAACGTCGGCGATCCGGTCGCCGTGACGATCGAAGCGGTCGGCGGGCAGCGTCTCGCTGGCGAGATCACCGAGGTCGGCGTCGCCGCGACCCCTGGTTCGACGACCTTCCCCGCCGTGGTTCGGCTCGAGGAGGTGCCCGAGGCCGTGCGCTCCGGGATGGCCGCAGAGGTTTTCGTCCAGATCGCCAGCGGCGGCGACGGCGTCGTCGTGCCGCTCGTGGCCATCGGCGAAGATGACGACGGACGCTACGTGTTCACCATCGAAGACCAGGGAGAGAGCGCGGTCGTCAAACGTCGCAGCGTCGAGGTCGGCACGCCGATCGCCGACGGCATTCTGGTGACGAGCGGACTCGCAGCCGGTGAGAAGGTCGTGACGGCCGGCGTTCGAAGACTGACGGACGGCATGGTCGTCCGAGCCGGCGCGGCGGGCTGAATGGACATCACGCGCTACGCCATCGAAAAGAACCGGGTCACGCTGGTCCTGGTTCTGGCGCTCGCCTGCGGCGGCATGATGTCCTACCTGGGCATGCCGAAGGCCGAGGATCCCGGCTTCCTGATCCGCACGGCGGTCGTCATGACGCAGTTTCCGGGAGCCAGCCCAGAGCGCGTCGAGCTCCTCGTCACCGACAAGCTCGAAAAGGCGATCCAGGAGATGCCGGAGCTCGAGTCGATCACCAGCACGTCGAAGACCGGCATCTCGCTGATCAACGTCAACGTGCTCGAGAGCTACACCGAGCTGCAACCGATTTGGGATCGACTGCGGCGCAAGGTCGAGCGCACCGAACCCGAGCTTCCGGAAGGCATCCGCGGCCCCACCGTCGACGACGAGTTCGGCGACGTCTTCGGAACGGTGATCACGCTGCGCGCCGAAGGCTACTCCTACGCCGAGCAGAAAGACCTCGCCGACCGCGTCCGTGACGAGCTGCTGCTCATCCCAGACGCCGCCAAGGTCGAAATCTACGGCGCGCAGGAAGAGCAGATCTTCGTCGAGTACAACAACTCGCGGCTCGCCGAGCTCGGACTGTCGACCGGCATCCTCAGCTCGATCCTGGGCAGTCGCAACATCATCAACCCGGGCGGTACGATCCGCGACACCTTCGAAACGCTGGTGATCGAGCCTTCGGGCAACTTCGAGTCGGTCGAGGACGTCGCCAGCACGCTCATCCCGCTTCCCGACGGCGCTCTCGTGCCCCTGCGTGAGATCGCTTCGATCCGTCGCGACTACGAGGACCCACCGCAGGTCCGCACACACGTCAACGGCGAGCGCGCTCTCGCGCTGGCCGTCTCGCTGCGCGGCGGCGGCAACATCCTCGAGCTCGGACCGAAGGTGCAGGAGACGGTCGACCGCCTCGAGCAGGATCTTCCCATCGGCGTCGACCTCGACGTCGTGCTCGATCAGGCGACGATCGTCGACAAGAAGGTCAGCGACTTCGCCAGCAACCTGATCCAGGCCGTGACCATCGTCATGGTCGTCATGCTGATCAGCCTGGGCCTGCGCACCGGCCTGGTCGTGGCCTCGCTCATTCCGACGGCGATTCTGCTGGCGCTGCTGGCGATGCCCTGGTTCGGCGTCGGCATCGATCAGATGTCGCTGGCCGCGCTGATCATCGCGCTCGGTCTGCTCGTCGACAACGCCATCGTCATGTCCGAGAGCATTCTCGTCCAGATGCAGGAAGGCAAATCGGCGATCGACGCGGCCGTTGGATCGTCGAAGGAGCTACGCATGTCGCTCCTCGTCTCGTCGCTCACCACCGCGGCAGCCTTCCTGCCGATCTACCTCGCCGAGTCCGCCGTCGGCGAGTACACCGCTTCTCTCTTCAAGGTCGTGACGATCACGCTGCTGTCTTCCTGGGCGCTGGCGCTGACGTTGATCCCGCTCCTTTGTGTCACCTTCCTGCGCGTCAAGAAATCGGAGGGCGGCGAAGAGAGCTTCGGCGGCGGCGTCTACGCGACCTATCGCTCCGTCCTGGTGGCCGCCACGAAGCGACCGGTCCTCTCGATGGTCGTCGTGGGACTCGCCTTCTTCGGGTCGCTGCAGCTCTTCGCTCTCGTACCGGTGATCTTCTTCCCGGACAACGACCGTGCCACCTTCACCGCGACCTTCAACATGCCCACGGGCACGCCGCTCACTTCGACCGAAGCGGTGATCTCGGACATCGAGCAGTACATCGCCACGGAGCTCATGACCCAGGAAGGAAGCGACGAGCCGGGAGTGCTGGACTTCACCAGCTTCATCGGCGACAGCGCTCCGATGTTCGTGCTCGGCTTCACCGGCTCCCAGGTCTCGCCGGAGTACGGCGTGCTCGTCGCCAACACGAACGACTGGACACGCCAGCAGGAGCTGATTCAGAAACTGCAGCAGTACTGCAATGACATCCCGGGCCTCGACGCGACGATCGAGCCGATCGGCACGGGCCCCGGAGGAGGTACACCGATCGAGGTGCGCATCGCCGGTCGCGACCCCGCGCGCGTCGGCGTGATTGCCGAGCAGGTGAAGGCGGGCGTGCGTGCGCTCAACGGGACGCAGAACGTGCGCGATGACTGGGGGCCGCGCTCGAAGAAACTGCTGATCAACGTAAACGACGCCAACGCACAGCGTGCGGGCGTCACGCACCAGGACATCGCCGCTTCGCTGCAGGGCACGTTCAGCGGCATCGAGGCCACCACGTACCGGGAAGGCGAAGACCAGATCCCGGTCATGCTGCGCTCGCGCCAGGCGGTCAGTGACACCGAGTTCGGCAGCCTCAACGTGTTCTCGCAGTCTTCGGGTCGCTCCGTCCCCGCCGACCAGGTCACTGACGTCGAGCTCGTCTTCCAGCCGGCCAAGATTCTGCGGCGCGACCGTCTGCGCACGATCTCCGTGCTCGCCGACCTGCAGCCGGGCCTCACGGCCACCGAGATCAACGCGCAGCTAACGCCCTGGCTCGAGGAGCAGAGCGAAGGCTGGAACGGCGACGCCACCTGGTCACTCGGCGGTGAAGACGAAGACTCGGCCAAGGCCAACGCTTCGATCGCCGCCAAGCTGCCGATCGCCGGCGCTCTGATCGTCTTCCTCCTGGTCTTCCAGTTCAACTCGCTGCGCAAGCCGGCGATCATCCTCACCACCGTGCCGCTCGCGTTCATCGGCGTCGCCGTCGGCCTGCTCGTGATGCGTTCTTACTTCGGGTTCATGACGATGCTCGGCGTCATCTCACTCGCCGGCATCGTCATCAACAACGCGATCGTGCTGCTCGATCGCATCGAGATCGAACAGAACGACTTCGGGCGCTCGCCCCAGGCCGCGATCGTCGAGGCGTGCCAGCGCCGCATGCGCCCGATCCTGCTGACCACGCTGACGACGCTCGGCGGCATGATCCCGCTCTACCTCGGCGGCGGCCCGATGTTCGAACCGATGGCCGTGGCGATCATGTTCGGGCTCGTCGTCAGTACCCTGCTGACACTGCTCGTCGTGCCGGTGCTCTACACCCTGCTCTATCGGGTCGATTTCAAGGGCTACAGCCACGCCGCCGGATGAAGAGCGAACGCGACGCTGAGCGCCGACCGTGCTGATCCTTCTGCTGATCGCCGGAGCGCTCGTCTGCGGCACCGTCTTCGTTCACGCGGTGGGGACCGCGGCCTGGGTTCATCATCTGCGCGCCCTTGTCCGCGACGACGAGTCGCACAGCTTCTTCTGGGTGCTGGGCATCCTCGCACAGACGGCACTGGTGCTGATCCTTCTCCATATGATCGAGATCCTGCTCTGGGCCACGACGTACTACCTGCTCCCGGAGACCGGCGTCGCCTCCTTCGAGGAGTCGATCTACTTCTCCTGCGCCACCTTCACCACGCTCGGCTACGGCGACGTGACGCTCGAGCCTCCGTGGCGATTGCTGACGGGCATCGAAGCGCTGAACGGTGTCCTCCTCATTGGCTGGAGCACGGCGCTGTCCTTCGCCGTCATTCAGGCATCGCTCAACCGCAGCGTCAGCCCGCGGCCCTGAGCGGCGGTGCACGGCGGCTCGAAGAGGCGTCGCAGTCCGAGCTGCGAGGCTCGTCGGGTCGAGCGGTCGAGCGCCGGTGTCGCAGGTCTATTGACTCGCTGTCAAACCGCAGACGGGTGATACTTTGCGCCCGTCGGTCAGGCTCGACTGGAAAGGTCGTCTTGCTGCTGTGGAAGAGAAGCCATCTATCGCTACGAAGACCCCGAGCGCTCTTCAGGTCGCTGGCGGTCTCGCAGCTCTGGCTCTTCTGCTGCTTCAGGCATTGGGATTCTGGGGAGCCTCCTACGACGACTCCTTCATCACCTATCGCTACGCTCAGCAGTTCGCGGAGTCCGGCTGCCTCTGCTACAACGACGGGGAACGCGTCCTCGGCACGAGCGCACCCGGTTATGCCCTTCTGCTGGGGCTAGCCACCTTCTTGTCCGGGCAACTGATCGGGCCGGCCGCTTTCGGGACCCTGGCGTCGCTCGTTTCGATTGCGAGTCTCGCCGTCTTGGTTCAGCGCTGTTCCGGGGCGGCCTCGATCGCGTCTTCCCTGATCTTCCTCCTGCTGTCGCTCTTTGCACGGTGGAACGTGGAGGTGTACGGAGCCGAGAGTTTTCCTGTCGCCGCCCTCGTCAGCTGGTCGATCGTGAGCCTCTTGGGGAAAGGACCTGCCTGGCTGTCCGGTCTGCTCATGGCGGTCGCACTTTCGCTACGCTTCGACGCGGCTCTCGCTCTTCCCCCGCTGCTCGCCGCTTACTACCTCCGGCACCGCACCATTCCCGTGTCGTTCGCAGCGTCTCTAGGCGCTCCATCCCTCGCTTTCGTCGCGGCTCTTCAGCTCTACTTCGGACGAGTCGTTCCCCAAACGCTGGAGTCCAAGAGAGCTGAGGCGAGTCCAGATTTCGCCTATGACGTCGCCCAAGGCTCGTGGCTGCTTCGCACCTTCAGCCAGGACTATGCCCTGATCGCTGTCCTCTTGGCGTTGGCTACGACGGGGATCCTGGTCTTGGCTAGGAGAAGAAGCTCCCAGGCTCTCGTCTTTGGTTTGTGGCTCGTCTCACACGAGGTCTTCTACCGAGCTGTGGGTGTACCGTTCGCCCCCTGGTACCACGTCTCTACGATGCTGGGGCTGTTCTACCTGACGAGCGTTGGTGCAACCGAAGTCCAAGAGCTGCTTGGACAGCGTGGGTCGAAGCTGCGGACGCCCGTCAGAGTCTTGGCGACGTTGATTGCGCTTCTCGCTCTTGCTCGAGTGTCGTCTCAGGCAGCCACGATGTGGGGAGAGCCTCCGGATCCGCGCTACGAGGTCTATCGAGCCGTTGGCGAAGCACTGCATGCGGAGCCAGCAGGCACGGTCGCCGCCATCGAGATTGGAGTGATCGGGTACTTCGCGAATGAGCACCGCGTCCTCGATCTACTGGCCCTCGTGTCGCCGGAGGCACTTGAAGGCAAACGGAGCGGCGACATCACCAAGACGCTGGATGAGCATCCACCGGACTACCTCGTGGAGGTTCCGCTCTTTCGTGCCGAGTACGGTGTTGATCAGTGGGCCGATCTCGCGCTCAGCTACGACCTGGTCGTCCAATACGAAGACCCGAGCTCAGGCAGAGGCACCGTCTCACTGTACCGGCGACGCCTGTCGCCCTCCACGGAGACGCGAGAGTGACAGCTCTGGCGAACTCGCCGATGTCGAGGCCAGGACATCGCCTACTCCAAGACGAGATGGACCTTCGACGTACAAAGGTCCTCTGCCTCTCCTCGGAGCACCCAGGCGAGAACAGGCAGTGAGAAGTCACCCTCCGGCGTTACCCAAAGGGCTCGCATCGTCGTCATCGTGTCTGCGGGGAGGGCCACCGACTCGCCCCGAAGCTCGAGGACGTTGTCGCCCACGGGAGACAGGACCACGAGCCGATACCTACACTGGGCACACTGGTCTCGGTTCAGAGTGAGGAGATCTCCCTCGAGACGGCTCTCAACGCACTCACTCAGCGGAGCCGTCGCGGCTCGCTCCAGCGACTTGCCGCTCCAGCGAACGACGTCCAGGTGCCCCTGTCCGGCCGCCGGGCCCAGGGCTCGTGCGCCAACCTCATCGACGGGATAAGTGAGGCGGCCACTTCGATCAAACAACGCATCGAGCGAGTCGCTGAGTCCCCAGTTGAGTACCTGCGCAACCGGCTCGCCTCTCGGGCCGTTGATGAACCGCGGCACACGCAGAACAGCAAGCGGAACATCTCGGGTGCTCGCTGAGGTCTGATCCGCAACTCTCGCCGCGAGAGCCGAGGCGGCCCGCATCTCCTTCAGACGCAGATCGAGTGCCAAGAGATACCCGAGGCTGAGGAGGCACAGAATGACCGTCGAGGCTCGGCGGCCCGCCAGACGCCGAGAAAGCCCCAGCAACCCGCAGAGCAGCAGCACCAGCCCCGCGATACCCATGTAGGTGTAGCGAGCATTCGCGGGCACGATGCGCGCGAAGCCAAAGGGAGCAGCACACACGGCCCACCACAACGCCCCAAAAGAGGGGACGGCAAGCTCTCGGAGTCTCCCTCCAGATCGGACGGACGCCGCAGCCCACGTCGCGACTCCGAGCGTGATCACCGCCAGAACAAGGAAGCTCGGCTGCCATTGCCAAGAAGGTACTGCAACTCGCGCAGCGTTCTCCAAGATCGCAGAGACCGTTTCCGCAGGGGTCGCGGCCAACAGGCGCTCTCGGGTGGACTCATAGCCGCCGACTGCCGCGCCCACGGCGAGAGATCGAACCGCCAGGTACCCCACCGCAACTGCAACGCTCACGGCCCAGGCCCAGCGGATCCTCCGAGCGTCGGCCTCAATGAGTAGCAACGAGGCCGCGCCCAGGAACGGAAACACGACGGCCTGCTCGTAGCAGAGCATCGAGGCCGCGAAGAGCGCGACCGCAAGAGGCGACAGAGCGGCCCTGCGGGTCACAACATCCAGGGCAAGGAGTCCGAACAGCGTCGAGTAGAGAGTCGAGAAACTAGCGATGAACGCGACGGTGTTCGGGGCGAGTGGGTGGACGGCGAAAACGATCGCCGCGCTCCAGCCGATCATCGCTCCCAGCTTCGGAAGGAGCCTGAAAACAAGACGCCCTATCAGCAGAGAACAGGCCCCATGGAAGAGCGCATGAACGGCTGAGATCCACTCGGCATCGAGGCCGCACAAGATGACGAGGACCTTCAGGATCAGGGTGGACAGCGGCCGGTAGAAGTCCAGCATCTCGAGTCCGAGCCACGGGCCGGTGAAGTTGTCCCGCAGAAGATCGGCAAAGCTGTTGGACGCCAACTGCCGCAGGATCACGAAGTCCTCGCTGGCAAAACCGGAGCGCCCGCGCAGCAGATACGGGAGCGCTGCGCCCAGAACAACAGCCAGCTGAACCGGCACGAACTCCTTCCTGGACTCCGTCGGCGCAGCCGGCTCCGTGGCGGCTCGAGAACTAGAACGCATCGCGAGAGCATCCTACGCCCACGGAGACGGACCGAACCGGCGATCGCAAGACGCCCGCGCGGCCTGCTCGAGCCAGGGTGGGACCAAACGACGACGTGACCGCCGAGCCGCTAGGCGCCGGGAAGGATCGGACGGACAACTCCCTTGCGGAGAGTAGCGAACGCTGACGGGGATCCCGCTACCCGGCCAGGACGCGGAGCCAACGGGGTACCCGCTGCCATGCCGACAGCTCAACGTCCCTGCGATCGGCCGACTCCGCAAGAGACTCAGCAGGGAGTCGACGGAGATACGAGCGCCGGCAGCAGGCTCCAGGACCCTTGTCGGCGGGCGGTCCCCGAACTCTCCCGTGCGCTCCACGCCGGACGGATGCGACAGGCGCTCCGCGCCGACCAGTTCACAGCGACTTTGGAGGGTCTTCATCAGGCGCGAGAGCACGCGCCGGCCTGGTCTCGCTTAGCCTCACGGGGAACAGGCAGGGCGCTTGTATGATCGGCTGCGACGCTTCTGCTCTGAGTCGTATCGGCCTCGCGAGAGTCCGCGGAGTTCGCCGAGTCGTCGAGAGCCCCGGCAGCACTCCAGCAGCCCAGGACGATGGAGAACAGCCATCGAGCGTTGGAGTTCCATGGAAATGCCCTTCAGAGCGTCGTCCAGCTCACACATCCGAGCCGCCCCATCGATCGGCCGAGAGCGTATCGACGCCTGCAGCGCGACAGCGCCGAGCCGACGACCGCCGCACACGTTGGTCTCGTCGCCCCAGGCGCCCCGTGGTGCAGCCGAACGCTGGAAGGCAGCCTCTCTTGTCATCCGTCCATTTCTCGTCCTCTTGGCTCTCGCCGGGTGTGGCGTCGACGAGCAGAAACCGAATCTCGTGCTCATCGTCGTCGACACCCTCCGAGCCGACCGCCTCCCGTGCATGAGCTCCCCAGAGCGAGACACCGGCACCGAGATCTGCGAGCGCCTCGCGGAGAATGGCGTCGTGTTCGAACGCGCCTACGCCCATGCGCCCTGGACGCTCCCGTCGATGGCCAGCCTGCTCAGCGGCTACCTCCCCGACGAACTCGGGTTTGCGGGATCAACGCTCTACGACATTCCCGCCGCCGTACCGACCCTCGCCGAGCGCCTTCGTGACGCGGGCTACCGCACCGCGGCTTTCGTCGCCAACCCGACCCTTCAACCGGAAGAGGGTTTCGGAAGAGGCTTCGAGGAGTTCCAGATCGCTGAGCCCGTCGTGGAGTCGCTCTCCCTCAACGCACAGGACCAGCTTCAGCCGTGGCTCGAGCAGTTTCTGGCTGAGCAGAGCGACGACACGCCGTTCTTCCTCTGGGCGCATTACCTGGATCCTCACGATCCGTACCTCAATCCACTGATCGCTTCCGGCCAAGGGCGCTCCGACCCCCAACAGCCTGTTGCCGGCGACAACGTACACGGTGTCTATGCCGGTCGTATCCGCGTGGATCCAGATCACGCCGCCAACCGCTTCTCCAGTCTCTACGACGACGAAGTTCGATACCTCGATCGCTTTGTGGCCGACCTGATCGACCGTCTCGCAGAAACGTCTCCTAGAGAGACTCTCGTCGTTTTCACATCGGACCACGGCGAGGAGTTCTACGAGCATGAAGGATGGAAGCACGGCCAGACCCTGTACGAGGAGCAGGTTCGGGTGCCGCTCGTCATCTCCTGGTCGAAGAGGACGTCGGGTCGCGCTCACGTCGAAGAAGCGGTCGGTCTGGCTGACATCGCTCCAACGCTCCTTGATGCGGCGGGTCTGGCTTCGGAGGGACTCAGCGGCGAGAGTCTTCTCTCCGTCGTTGATGGAATGCGCAAGCCGTCGCGTCGGCCCGTGTTCTTCCAACATCTCTCGAGTGGCCCGCTTCGGGCAGGCGCTGTTCTAGGAGACCACAAGCTCATTCTGTTCAACGCCCGCGATGAACGCCGCGAAGAGGATCCTCTCGCTCTGCATTTGGAGCAGCTCGACAGGGCCAGACTTCCCCCGATCGCAGCAATCAACCTGGCCAACGATCCCCTGGAGAGGCAGCCGAGGGTTCGACTGGCACCCAGCGAACGCGACCTCGAGCTCGAGATTCACCGCAGGCTTCTCGGGACCACCCCAGGGACGCGAGTTCTCTTTCGAGGCTCCGGATCGAACGAGGTCGCTACGATCACGATCGTCGCCGACTCGCCGCTCGAGGATCCCATCCCCTACTTCTTGTCGGAAGCAGACCAAGTCGACATAGCGGAGCAAGCTGAGAGCTTCGTGATCAAGCTGTCTCTCACCGACGAACCGGGGATGCCTCTTCGCGGGCTCTTGCTGAGCGAGTCCGCAAAGATCCAGAGCATTCGAGCGGACAACGCGATGATTCAGACGGGAACGATGCGTCCTACTCCTTCGCCGGTCCTTCGCCCGACGAACATCGCCGTTCGTTCATGGCTCCCCGCGCGATCCTCCTTGAATGCCGACCTGACGGTGTTCGTGTTTCGGCCGGACAGGACGACTCCGGAGCCCGGCGAGGTGAGCCAGAGCGTGCGAAAGAGACTTGGCGCCCTCGGCTATACGAACTGAGGCTCTTCCACCTCCGGCTCGCGTGGATCCTGGAGCCGGTGGCTGGCACCGAACCGATGCAGCTGCCTTCTCGACGAAGGCAGGCCTTCGTGTGATTGCGCGGCGACCGGCTGCTCTCGGTCTTCGCTGAGTTCAGCTTGCTAGAGTCCCTCGCGATGTCGACCGATCCAAGGGAAAGATCCTCCGCACCGAGTCTTCGCAGCGGAATCGCTGGCGCCGTGCAGAGAGCACTGATCTTCAGCGTGGTCGTCGTTGCTGCAGCACTCGTGCTCGCTGGAGCCGAGCTGATGGCCCGGATCGGCGGACGAGTGACCCGTGGTGAGTGGCCGTCTACAGCGGAGTGGAGTTCCTACCAGCAACAATCCGATGTGCTCGACATCTACCAAAGACATCCGTTCTTGAATGTCGCCCCGCGCGCGAGTTCGAGCGTAGCCCTCGGCGAGAGAAGCGCCTCTTTCAACGAGCTCGGCTACCGTGGACCGGATCGACCTGGACCCACTGAGCGGCCACGCATCCTGGTCGCGGGGGGCTCGGCGGCCTTCGATCTCCTTGCGAGCAACGATCAGGCTTCGTGGCCGATGTTGCTGGAGCAGAGACTGAAGGGTCTCGGGTTTGAGGCAGAAGTCTGGAACGCGGGTTTTCCTGGTTGGACCTCCCTCGAGAACGTCATCTCGTTTGCGGTACGAGATAGGGACCTACAGCCGAAGATCGCCTTGCTTTTTCAGGGCGTGAACGACATACAACCAGCGTCGCTCCGCCCCTTCGACAAGGAGTACGTCGACCACGCTGCGATCCTGAGAGGTGCACTCGGCTTCGACACTGCCCCTCCCTCTCTGCTGCACAGGAGCATTCTGCTCGCTTACTTCCGACCCCGATTGCCGCCGGAAGAGTACAGCCTCGCCCGGTCGATCGCTCCGGAGGCGAAGCAGGTCTTCCGGCGCAACGTTCGCTCCTGGGTCGCTCTCGCAAGAGATTCAGGAGCCACTCCCGTTCTCGTCGCTCAGCCGATGAGGGTTCGCGAGGACGCAAGAGCTTTCGATCGGAACTACCTGGAGTCGTGGTTGAGAATCGAAGAAGCCGGGGCCTTTCGCGCCCTGGATCAGCTCAATGAGACACTTCGGGAGGTGGCCAGCGAGCACGATGGGACCCTCTACGTGGACGCGACGGTGATCCTCGACCGTGACGAGCACTTCTCGGATCCATTCCACTTCTCCCAGCTCGGCTCACAGACACTGGCCGAGGCACTCGCCGAGCGCTTGGCAGGCCCTCAGCTCCTCGTGTCGAAGTAGAACTCCAACTTCGAGGAGTCGATCCACTTCTCCTGCCACCTTTACGACGCCGGGCTGGCGCGACGTCACACAGCGCCGCCATGACGCCTGCTGACGAAAGGAGCGCGCAACGCGAGACGCCCGCCCCCAGCGGGAGCGGGCGTCGACCTTCGGTGGACCAACTCAGGGAGCCAAGACGACGCGGTAGCGCCCCGGCGCTCCCAGAAACCAGATGTCTCCGGAGCGGTAGTAGCGGGCGCCGGCGACGGTGACGATGACGGCATCACTGGGCAAGGCGGCCACGACGGCGCCGGCAGGTGCGACAACCACGCGGTAGGTTGGTCCGACGACGCTCGGGATGCGCTGGAAGAAAACCCCCTCGGCGTAGAAAAACTCCTCACCGTCGACGATCAGCACGGCGGGCTGCGGCGGCAGGCTTCCGAAGATCATCCCAGCGACCAGACGAACGCCCGCCACGGTCCGGCGGTAGTCGACCCAGTCGTCCCAACGGTCCCAGCGACGATCGATCCGCCGGTCGATGCGGCGATCGAGACGATGATCCTGACGGCGGTCCTGCCGACGGTCCTGGCGCTCATCGAGGCGATCTTCGTTCCTGCGCCGATCGTGGCGACGATCCACGCGGTGGTCGGCGCGCCGATCGACCTTGCGCTCGACGATGGCGCGCCGCGACTGAGCTTCGGCCTGGGCACCGATCTCGGCCATCTGGGGGCTGGCCAGCAGAGCCAGGAAGAGGGTGGCGGTCATCTTTTGGACGTTGCGAGTCATGTCGGTCTCCTAGTTGAGGGTCGTGGCGCTTGGCGTGTCAGCGCTGTGCCCCTCTCTTTCGCAAGCTCGGTGCCGTGGGCCATCCGCTCCAGAACGTCCTGTTTCATTGGCCTTTTCCTTCGCCTCGGCACTAAAGCATCCACATCTTGATACACAAGACCTCAACATATGGTGTTACTCTCCGCATATGGTCGATACAGGGATCTACGAGCGCGTCGTGACCGAGCTGTCCGCTCGTCTGATCGGAGCGCAGCACGACGACGTGGCCCCCGAGATCGAAGCGGCGCTCGAGCGCATCGCTCGAACGCTGCAGATCGACGAGGTGAGCTTCTTCTCCGGAGACGAGGAGGGCCGACTCGCGATGTCGTTCGCCTTCGTCAAACCGGGCCTGGAGCCACCTCGGGCCCTCGGAGCTCCCGGCCATCCGGGCCGGGGATCCTGGCTCGGCCAGCAGCTTCGCGAGGGACACACCGTCACCTTCTCTTCTCTCGAAGAACTTCCCCCGCCCGCCGATGCGGAGCGGCAAGCGCTGGCGGGCCGGGGCGTGAAGTCCGGGCTGTTGATTCCGTTGCTCGATCGGCAGACGCTGCGCCACGTCATCGCTTTCTTTGCCCACGAGCAGCGACACACTTTCACCGCAGGCCAGGTCTCGCGGCTGCGCCTTCTCGGCGACCTGCTGGGCGCGGCCGTCCATCGTCAGCGCTCCGATCGCTCGATCGCCGAGCTCACCGCGCGCCTGCAGGACGAGAACACCTACCTGCGCAGCGAGCTCGCCGCACCTGGCGACGGACACCGCATCGTTGGCGACAGCCTGGCCCTCGAGGCCGTGCTGCACAAAGTCGAGCAGGTCGCGTCGACCGACGCGCCCGTCCTCCTGCTGGGCGAGACCGGCACCGGCAAAGAGCTCTTCGCGCATGCCGTGCACGACGCCAGCCGGCGCAGCGAGCGGTCGCTGGTCAAGGTCAACTGTGCCGCCCTGCCGGCGACGCTCATCGAAAGCGAGCTCTTCGGGCACGTCAAGGGCGCCTTCACAGGCGCAACGACAGACAAGCGCGGACGCTTCGAGCTCGCCGACGGCGGCACCCTCTTTCTCGACGAGATCGGCGACATGGAGCTCTCGGTCCAGTCGCGCCTGCTGCGCGTCCTGCAGGAGGGAGAGTACGAGCCCGTCGGCTCGGCCGAGACGCGCACGGTCGACGCGCGCGTCGTGGCGGCGACGAACCGCGACCTCGGCCGAGCCGCGAGCGAGGGACGCTTCCGCCCCGACCTCTTCTACCGCCTCAATGTCTTCCCGATCGAGCTGCCGCCACTGCGCGATCGCAAAGAGGACGTCGAGCCGCTCGTGCGCCACTTCGTCGAGCGCGGCAACCAGCGGCTCGGCCGCGCGGTGGAGACGATCCCGGCACCCGCTCTCGACCTGCTCCTGCACTATGACTGGCCAGGCAACGTGCGCGAGCTTCAGAACGTGATCGACCGCGCGCTGATCGTCTCGCGCGGCGTGGAGCTCGAACTCGAGGCCAGCTTCCTCGCCAGCGGCGCCTCAGGACCGACTGCCGCTCAAGGCGTCTCCGCCGTGGACAGCCTGTCCCCCCCACCGCTGCTCACGCTGGCAGAGGCCGAGCGCCGCCACATCCTGTCGGTGCTCCAGGCCTGTCAATGGCGCATCAACGGCGACGGCAACGCTGCCGAGCACCTCGAAGTGCACCCCAGCACACTGCGGCACCGAATGAAGAAGCTCGGCATCGAGCGCCCGGACCCACCCGCCTGAGTCACTGGGTCGCGAGCCGCCACCCACAGGGAGTGGCGGACGGTCGAGAATCACTCGAAGACGTTCGGCTGCTGCGGGATCGCCGCACCGTCGTGGCGCGGCTCACTGGCGCCGCGCTTCGTCGTCGTGCCGTCGGTCATGACCGCCTGGCCGAAGCCGAAGCCGCCCGTGCGAGGCGCGACCGGATCGATCTCATGCCCACGTGACGTGAGCTCGGCGCGCACGCTCTGCGAGATGAGCACCTCCATGCGCACGTCGCAGCCGTCGAAGGTGCCCTTGGTGAAGCGTCCGGCCTCGAGCGCCTCCTGAATCGTCATGTCGTAGTCGACGACGTTGGCGACGAACTGGGCGTGCGCCTGGCTCTGGTTCCAACCGCCCATGATGCCGAAGCCGATGCGCTGCTCGCCGCTCCACATCATCGCCGGGATGATCGTGTGCAGCGGCCGCTTGCGCGGCTCGAGCGTGTTGGCGTGGCCCTCTTCGAGAGTAAACAGCGCGCCGCGGTTGTGCAGCATGAAGCCCGTGCCCTTGGGGACGAAGCCCGAGCCGAAGCCCATGTAGTTGCTCTGGATCAGGGAGACGATGTTGCCGTCTTTGTCGACCGCGGAAAGGTAGATCGTGTCGCCGCCCTCCTTCTCGGTGATCGCCGAGAACTCGGACGGCGTCACCTCGCAGGCAGCCTGCGCCATGTCGATGAGTTGGGCGCGCTCCTTGGCGTGCGCCTTGTCGAGCATGTCCTTGACGGGAACGTCCGAGAAGCGCGAGTCGCCGACGTACTCGAGCATGTCGGCGTAAGCGAGCTTCTTGGACTCGACCATCACGTGCAGCGCGTCAGCGCTGTGCAGGCCGTAGTCGCGCAGCGGATGGTTCTCCATCAGGTTGAGCATCATCAGCGCTGCGATGCCCTGCGTGTTCGGGCCGATCTCTGCGACGGTCCAGCCGCGGTAGTCGGAGGTGATCGGCTCGACCCACTCGGCCTCGAACTCCGCGAGATCTTCCGCCGTCAGCAGGCCGCCCTCTTCCTGCGAGATGTCGACGATCGCCTGGGCCACCGAACCTTCGTAGAAGCCCGCCTTGCCGTTCTTCGCGATGCCGCGCAGCGTGGCACCGAGGTCCGGGTTCTTGAAGATCTGGCCTGCGGCCGGCGTCTCACCGTCGATCAGGAACGTCTCGGCAGCGTTGGGGTGCCCGGAGAGCATCTTCTTCGAGCGCGCCCAGCCGGCGGAGATGACCTCAGAGACCGGAAAGCCGTTCTCGGCGTAGTGAATCGCCGGAGCGAGCACGTCCGAGAGCGGCAGCTTGCCGAGCTTGCCGTTCAGAGCGACCCAGCCCGCGACAGCACCCGGCACGGTCACCGCGTGGATGTCGCGCGCCGGCATCTCCTCGTATCCCTTGTCTTTGAGTACCTGCGCCGACAGTGCGGTCGGCGACCAGCCCGAAGCGTTGATGCCGTAGAGCGTGTCGGTCTCGGCCATGTAGACGATCGCAAAGAGATCTCCACCGATGCCGTTGCCCGTCGGCTCCATCAGGCCAATTGCCGCGTTGGCAGCGATCGCCGCGTCCACGGCGTTCCCACCGCGCTCGAGCACCGAGACGCCGGCGCGCGCGGCGAGCGGCTGGCTCGCCGCGACGATGCCGTACTCGGTCGCCACCATCGAGCGGCCGACGCGGATCGGCGAGGGTTCGTCGGCGGACGGCGCATCGGCGTCGGCCGGAGCGCAGGCGAGAACGAGGGACAGAACGGCGAGCGCGGCGAGCAGCAGCGCGAGAATGCGGGTGCGAGGCATGGCGGGGCTCCTTGCAGGGTGTTGTCCCGACACTAGCAGTGCGGTCCGCTCCTCTGTGCCAGGAAACGGGACGACGACCGGGGCATTCCCAAAGGGACAGGCCGAGCCACGAGGCACGCATCAGCAAGGTCTCTTCGCAGCGCGGTCGACACGATCACGCGGTGGTTGTCCGACGCCTGGACAAGAAAGGCACAACTCAGTGTGTCGGCAGCATGAGGCCACCGTTCAAACGCCGAGTCCGGTTACCTCGACGGCGAGAACCCATCTTGGCTGTGGCCCATCCGCATTCCTTGGATAGCTCGTGAACGAAGTGGCTTCGTCTCCTCACGGGGCGGGCGATGACCCGTCTCGCAGAGCATTCCCGTTGAAAAAGGTACATCGGCAGTGTGCATGCTGCCCTAACTGAGGGGGCCGCGGATCGAAAAGTCCGCTCAAGCGTCGATCGAGGGATCCGCGATGCGTGGCTCATTGGAGGTTTCCATGAAGAAGCTCATTCCCGGGCTCATCCTTCTGAGCGCTCAAGTTCTGCTGGCGCAGCCCGAACTGCTGAAGAAGCGCTCGACGCAGCTCGATGCGCAGGTTCTCGCCACCCCTTCCGGCTTTCAGGTCCTCCCCAACGTTGCCGAGTACGCCGAGGCAACGCTGCGGGTCGTCGGGCCTCAGGGAGAGCTCTTCCGCGAGTCCTTCGAGTTCGGTCGCGAGATCGTCTTCGATTCGATCGAGGCGCTCGACGGCCGGTACAAGTGGGAGCTGGTCGTCTGGGACCGCACGGCCAACGCGCCCGCGGAAGACGCCGATCCCAACCTCGCAGACACTCGCGGATCTCGCCGGCGGGCGAGCGGCTCGGTCTCGGCGAGCCGTGGACTCGTGAAGGTGGATCCGGAGCCGGGCAGCGTCCTCGGTCAGGGGGACGGGCCGGCGAGCTCCCCCGCCGCCAACGACTCCGGCCTGTTCTTCGTGGAGTCGGCTGCCACGAACAACTTCGCGGGCAGCCTCAGCGTCACCGGCAACACGTGCGTGGGCGACGGCCTCTGTTCGGCGAGCTATGACGCAGCTGACGACCTCGAGGTTCTCGACGCCTTCGGCAGCTCCGTCATCCGCATGATGGACGATACGTCGTCCGGCACGCGCACCGTGGGCTGGGAGCTGGAGACGACCAGCACACTGTTCTTCATCGAAGACATCGTCTCTCCCGGCACACCGGAGATCCTGACGCTGGAAGAGGGTGCGCCGGACAACGCGCTCTACGTGGACAGTACCGGCAACATCGGCATCGGTACGGGTTCGCCGGATCAGGACCTCCACATCGCGACCGATTCGTCTCCCTACATCCGTCTCGACAACGGTACGGACTTCTGGGATCTGCGCTCCAACTCCAGTTTCGTCTGGTTCGAGGACGAGAGCGCCTTCCCGTTCGTGCTCGCCTCGGGGGCGCCCAGCAGCTCCTTCCGTATGGACAGCAACGGCAGAATTGGTCTCGGCACAGCGAACCCGACGGGCAACCTGCATATCTTCGGTAACTCTTCGCAGGACATTTTCAGCGCGGTCGGCCCGAGCGGATCGAACGACGCACTCAACTTCGGCTACTCGGGGAGCACGTTCGGACAGGCTTCGGGCTTCTTCAACGTCCGCCCGGCATCGGGCGCTACAGCACCCAACCCGGCGCTCTACTTCGCGACCGGCAACGTCGAGCGCATGACGATCGACAATCAGGGTTACATCGCCGTTCATCAGGACGCCATCCTTGCGAATGGCTTCAACCCGACCCATCCGATCCACGCACAGGTCTCCGGTGCGCGGCTCACGGCCGGGGGAGTCTGGACCAACGCTTCGAGCCGTGCTCTCAAGGAGAACATCGGTCCTCTCGCCGCAGCCGAGGCGCTCGCCGCACTGCAGGCGCTCGAACCGGTGCACTACAACTACAAGCTGGAGCCCTCCGACCCCCAGCTTGGTTTCATCGCGGAGGACGTGCCCGAGATCGTGGCGACACCCGATCGCAAGGGGATGGCGGCGATCGAGGTCGTCGCCCTACTGACCAAGGTGGTCCAGGAGCAACAGCACGCTCTCGAAGAGCAGCGGCAGCTGATCGAAGAGCTGCTGCGGCGCACCAAAGGGCTTGACATCGACCCCTGAAAAAGCGGCGGTCTTCAGCGAGGCTGGACCGTGGCGGCTCCGGACGATCGAGACGTCGATCGGGGTCGCCAGCCGCGCGTGGCTCAGCCCGTCGGCGAACTCCTCCGCTGAGTCTCGGTGGACTGGGCGCCTTCAGACGCTACTCGACGGAGCGCACGCCCCCGTCCGCTCGAGCCGTCGCGGAGCTCAGAGGACCCCGAGTGCCGACGACATCGAGGTCTGCAACGCCACCGAGATCGCCGCGAAGTAAGTGCCCGGAGGGGGCCCGGTGACTCATCTGGAGAGCGCGGACATCGTACTGACGGCTCACACTGCAGGAACTGTCGAGCCGCACCAACGACGATCAGCGTTCGAGCGGCACACCGGTCCTCAACTGCCAGCCTCTCTCTTCGAGCTCTTCACGCGTCTCCGACGCGACCTCCCCTGAGACCCACAGGTCGCGGACCCCGAGGTCGAAGAAGGGCGCCGAGCCGTCGCCGGCAACGCGCCAGCTGAGGTAGTCGAACGGTAGCGCGACGACTCCGCCGGTGGGGCGACTCAAGCCCACGAGAGCGAAGCCTTCTCCTCTCTCCAGGCGACGGATCTGCGACAGTCCACGCTCGTCGGCGTACCGCGTCAGCAGACTGGCAACGCCGAGGAAGTAGCGCGCGGCCGAGCGAGAATCTGCGGTGCTGGCTGCCGTGACGATCTCGTCGCGGCCAGCAACGCCGTCGAGCTGCTCGAGGAGGAAGACGAGCTCCGTCTGCTCTGTCGGAGTGAACCAGCGATTGTCGAAGAACGAAAAGCGCAGCGCGGCGAGCAGGCCCATCGTCTTGAGCGCTCGGTCGTTGCGACGCTCGAGCTCGCGCTTGGGAAGCCTCCACGCCAGATCGTAGAACCCTCCGACCTGCTGAAGCTCCGACGGGACCGGATCGAGGAAGTCGAAGGTCAGGTCGGCGACGAACGCGGCCTTGCCGAGCCGCTCGAGCTCGTCTCGCAGTACGCAGTTCGTCGAGTAGGGATCGATCCGCAGTCGATTCGCCAGCCTGCGCACGCTGCCCTCGTAGCCGAGCAGGCTCAGAGCACGGTCGCGCAGCTGTGGCGGATCCCCGCAGCGACCGCTGGAGTCCTTCGTCTCCTCTCCCGAGGCCTTCTTTCGCACACCGCTCAGACCGGACTCGTTCAGGTCCTGAGCCAGCGCTGCCGCCTTTCTGGCGGTCTTCTTCGCACCGAACCACATGCCTTTCGCCTTGAGCGCGACACCGCGAGGGATGTTCTCCAACGTCTCTCCAGGGCGTGTCACCACAGCCACGGTCTGACGGCCGACGTCCTTCGCTGAGCTGGCGATGGCCTTGGCAAAAGACTCTGTCGCGCCCAGCTCGCGAAGCCGCGCGATCGCCTCGAGCTCGGCGATGCGGATGCGCAGGAGGCGGTCGCCTTCGACGTCGAAGTCGCCGAAGTCGGTCTTCAAGAGGTAGCGGTTCATGTAGCCGTCGGATTGCACGACAGGATCGACGACGTGACGATCTCCCTGCAGCAGATCGGAAGGAAGAACGTCCTCGGCCTTCCGCTCGACGGGCTGCGGCTCGAAGGCTGCCGTGCTCTGCGATCCTCCGGCCGTCGCGGCCACGAAGGCGCCGACCAGCAGTACGACAACGGGCCTGGGCACTCTGAGACCGGTCGCGCCTGCCAGATGCTTCATCCTCTTCCTCTCCACAAACCGGCTGCGCCGGATACTCGACGCGCTCTGCTCGCTCCTCCCCCGCGCCGGCTCTCGTCGCACGACGCCACGGCGCTGTCTTTGACGAGGGCGAACCGAAGCCTACCCAATCCGGCTCGGCCCTGCCTGAGGCTCAGAGCCACCGCTGCGCGAGTGCCGGCAGCACGGTCACCGACGCAGCCAAGCAGACCGGCAGGCCGATGAGCATGACGAGCGCCATGCTCTCGATGCCCGGGTGATCGCTGAAGAGCAGCACGCCGAAGCTCGAGCAGGTCGTCAACGTCGTCATGACGATGGCGCGACCCACTGCGGCGGTAGCGACGTCGATCGGCACGCGGCGGTCTTCCCAGATGCGGTGCACCACGTGAATGCCGTCGTCCACGCCCAGGCCGATGATGAGCGGCGCCACGGTGATCGTCATGATGTTGAACGACACACCGAACCAGCAGAGCGCACCGACGGTGACGACGAGGCCGAAGAGCACGGGCACGAGCGCCAGCAGCGCCAGGCGAACGTCGCGAAAGTCGAGCATCAGGATGCTGCCGACGACGACCGCGATGCCGAGTCCCACCCAGAAGATCCAAGGGCGGTCGCCGAGCATGATCGCTTCGAGCAGGGCGCTGATGCCCGTGGCGCGCGGCGACACCTCCTGCGCGGCGCGGCGGTCGAGACGCGCGCCCTTCGAGTCGAAGGTATCGCCCTTCGAGTAGGCGAGCACGAGGTAGTCGCCGTTCGGTGCAATGAGTCGCTGACGTAAGCCCTCGGGCAGGCTGTCGACCGTCGGCGGCCCGACGGCGAGTGCGGTCTTGAGCGGTTCGAGTCCCTGGCGCAGCTGCTCCGCCGAGCCGCCGCCGAAGCCCGCGAGCAGAGCCACCGCGCCGAGACGCTCGTCGACCTGGGGGGCGATCTCTTCGAGCGTCTTGCGACGCCGCTCGATCTCGGCGTCGTCGCTGCTGACGAAGCTCGCAACGCTCACCGTGCGGTGAAAGCGCTCCGAGGCCAGCAGCTCGCTCGACGCCGACGCAGCCTCTTCGACCGTCGATGTACCGAGGAGCCACGGTGCGCCGCTCAAGCGAAACATCTCGCGCACACGCCTCACGGTCTCGACCGACGGCACCTCGCGGTTGAAGACCTTGTTGATGTTCGTCTCGACCTGCAAACGCGGCAGGCCAGCGAGCGCACCCGCCAGCACCAGAGCGCCGAGAATCAGGCAGCGCGTCGGGCGCCGTACGGACCAGGCGGTGACGTGCGAGAGGTAGGGCACGTTCAGCGGCTTGGCCGGCACCAGGAGCGCCTTCGCTTCGTCTCCTTCGTGGTGCCGCTCCTGCAGCGTCCAGAGCGCGGGCAGCAGCGACACCATGAAGAACAGGCAGAAGAAGAGGCCAGTGCCGCCAGAGAGCCCGAGGTGAAGGGCAATCGGGTCGGGCGCCAGCGAGACCACGAAGAAGGCTGCCGCCGTCGTCAGACCGCCGGCGACGATGCCGCGACCGGTGCCCGCGAGGTTGGCACGCAGAGCCTCTTCGAGCCCCAAGCCTCGCGATCGTTCTTCGCGCTGGCGCACGAGCAGGTGCACGGCGAAGTCGATCCCCAGGCCGAAGACGGTGACGCCGAAGAAGGTCTCCATCACCGTCAGCCGGCCGGTCACCAGACCGATGACGCCGAGCGTCGCGACGACCGAGAGCAAGAGCGGCAGCGCGACGCTGAGCAGGCCGAGAACGCGTCGCTCGACGAAGCGAAAGAGCAGCAGCACGAGCACCAGGCTGAGCGGCGTCAGGCGACGAATGATGCCGAGCGTGCGCGCCTGATCCTCGGCGCCCACCGCGGGCATGCCGGCAAACGAGACGGTGACGTTGGCGGGAACTTCCGCCTCGATGACTTCGCGCAGGCGAAAGAACGACTGACCGGCCAAGCCCTCGTCGAGCGGATCGTTGAGCAGCGCTACCTGCAGCAGCCGTGCGCCCTCCACCTTGGCGCTCTGCCACTCGTCGCGCAGGCGTTCGAGCGAGCTCTGCAGCTGCTCGCGCGCCGCAGCGTCCGCCGGGTCACGCACCGCCCCGGTCCACGCGTCGAAGGTCTCCCGGTCGACGAGCCAGGGAGCGTGATCGAGAAACCACTCGTCGGGCACCGGCGGCAGGACCGAGCGCACTTCGGGCTGCGCCGCGATGCGCTGCGAGAGGCGATCGGCGACTTCGTCGAGCTCGTTCTCTGGAAGATGCGCCTCGAGGAGAACGAGCAGCGAGCCACCGAGCTGGTACTCGCGGCTGACGTCGAAGTAGAGCGCCACCTGCGGGTCGGCGCGGTTCATGATGCCAGTGAAGCTGAGGTCGATCGGCACGCGTACGAGCGTCAGTCCGAGCAGCAGCGGCAGAACCGAGCAGAGCGCAATGAGCGTCCACGGACGGCGCACCGCAAAGCGGGCCAATTCTCTGAGTCCTTCGCGCAACATGACGTTCCCGCGTGTCTACCACGCGACCGAGGAGAGTTTCGATGGCGAAGGGGATCCCGATGCACGGGTCAAGAAAACTTCGGCCGGCAGGGAGCACTTGTCCTTTCAGCGTGCGTTGCGCTTAGGGCGTGCTCTCGTTTCTTGAGACACCGGGTCGCTGCGGCACGGCCTTGGGTCCGATTGCCACGTCAGATGAACCTCGCAATGACGCGGTAGAGATCGAGCTGCTCTGGATCTGGCAGTGGCGTTCCACTTGTCTGTCGGTGAAGAGAATGCCGCGATCCCTTCCGCGCCATTGTGAGGAGCGTTGCCGCTATGCCGCGAAGCAGGCGTAGCGGCAACCGACGTGGCAAGCGGGCCAAAGGTCGCGTCGCAGCGGCCCGAATCGCCCACGAGCTAACGGATCGATTGCAGGCAAGCTATCGAAGCCCAACTTGCCCCTTGAATTTACGCCTCAGTTACGCCTACACTCGATGACCCACTCGACACTGATCCATGCCCCACTCGAACGCATCTTTCGCCCCCCGCCTCAGCCTGGAGCTGCTCAGCGAAGAAGCGTTGCGCGAAGATCTTTCGCCTCAGGACGACTACGGCAGCGACGGATTTGCGCCCTTCGAGGGCGATTTCGACGGGTTGGAGGGCGATTTCGACCCGGATACGCAATGTATCCAACTCGACGAGGTCGGCTTCGGGCAAAACCCACTGCAGGACCAGGTCTTCAAGGCGCGGCGCCTGGTGCGCTCGCGTTCTCACGGCGACACCGAGCTCTTCGCCACCGGTCTCGAGACCTTCGACGAGCTTCTGCAAGGCGGTGTCGCACGCGGCGAGATGATCGAAGTGCTCGGTGCACCGGGTGCACGCACGAGCGGCCGTTTTTCGCTCGTGCAGGCGACGCTCGCTCTCGCCACGCAGAACGGTGAGCAGGTGGCCCTGGTCGATCTTGGCGACCACCTCGATCCGCAGATCGCCGAGCGCACCGGCGTCTGTCTCGAGCGTCTGCTCTGGCTCAGGCCGCAGCACGTCAAGCAGGCGCTCGGTGCGGCCGAGCTGTTGCTCGTCACCGGTTTTCCGCTCGTCGTGCTCGACCTGGGCGCGCCCCCGGTCCCCGGCGGACGGGGGCAGGAGGCCGCCTGGCTGCGTCTCGCGCGCGCCGCACAGAGCCACCGCGGGGCGCTGCTCGTCTCGAGCCCCTACCGCGCCAGCGGCACCGCGGCGACGGCGGTCGTCGAAGTGGCGCGCGGGCGTGCGGCGTGGTGGCGGGCTCCAGGCTCTCGGCAGCAGCGCTCACCGAGCCTGCTCGCGGGCGTGTACGGCGCCGCGCGACTCGAGAAGGCGCGCGCGCGACTCAAGCCGAAGGACGTCGCCGAATCGCTGCTCTCCGGCAGCTTCGGTCTCAGCCTGCCCAGCGAAGGCCTCGCCGATCTCGACGTCGAACGGGTCGCGGCACGACCGCGTCGGAAGGCGCAACCGGCGTCTCAGAAGCCGCGCCTCGTCTCGCGCGGAGGCCGTTGATGCCCGCCAGTCGCCCACCGCGCCCCCTCGCCGCCAAGGATCTCGCCAGGCCGTCCCGTAAACGCGCCCAGCAGGCGATCGGCAAAGCGCGCGCGGCGCGCGCCCACAGAAAGAGGCAGCAGCAGACGCGGCACCGCATCGCCTGCATCGCCCTGCCGCTCTTTCCGCTCGCTGCACGTCTCCGCTGCGAGCCGGAGCTGCAGCGCGAGGGCGTCGCCATCTTCGAAGGCAACGGGCAGACGGCGCGCATCGTCGCGGCATCCAAGGTCGCCCGCAAAGCGGGCCTCAAACCGGGTATGACCCTGCCGCAGGCACGCGCCCGCCTGCCGAAGCTGGTCGCTCGCGCGCGCGATCCGGAGTCCGAGCGCACCGCCCAGGAGGTTCTTCTCGAAGTCATCGACCGCTACTCGCCTCGCGTCGAGAACGCGGGGGGAGGGTTGGCGTATCTCGAGCTGCGCGGCATCGAGCGGCACTTCGCCAGCACGCTCGAAGCGAAGGAAGCCTCAACAACGCAGTGGAGCGCCGAGATCGAACAGAACTTCGGCGAGCACCTGCTGAAGGCTCTGCAGCAGGTCGGCCTGCCGGCACGTCTCGGCATCGCCTCGAGCAAGATGGCGGCGCGCGTCGCTGCCGGCCTGCCCAACTCACCGACGATCGTCGCTCCGGGAGAAGAAGCGCTCTTCCTGGCGCCGCTGCCCCTGCATCGCTTGAGCCCGGAGGCCGAAGTCGCCGAGACGCTGAAGCGCTGGGGCATCGGTTCCATCGGCGAGTTCGCCAAGCTGCCGAAGAACGAAGTCGCGAGCCGGCTCGGACAGCTCGGCCAGCAGCTGCATACGGTGGCGCGGGGCATCGACCCGAAGCCGCTCATCGCCCGCGAGCCTCCACAGACCTTTCGCGAGGGCATGACGCTCGAATGGCCTATCGTCAATCTGGAGGCGCTGCTGTTCGTCGCGCGCACCGCGCTCGAGCGCCTCGTCGAGCGCCTCGACCGTCGCGGCCTCGGCTGCCGGCGTCTCGAGCTCTCGCTGCAGCTCGAGCCCGACGGCTTCTGGGAGCGCAGCATCGATCTGCCGTCGCCGACGCGCGAGGTAAAGACGCTGCTGACGCTGCTGCGTCTCGACCTCGAAGCGCACCCGGCCGGCGCTCCGGTCACCGGCTTCGCTCTCACCGCGCACCCCGACGCCGCCAAGCTCGCTCAGCTCTCTCTACTCGGCCCGGCGTCGCTCTCACCGGACCGGCTCGCGACGACGCTGGCGCGTCTCTTCACCCTGCTCGGACCGGGGCGGGTCGGCTCGCCGCGCACCCAGGACGGCCACAGCCCCGAACGTTTCCGACTCGTCGAGTACACGCCGCCACCGCCGCCCAAAGTCAAAGAGCGGGTCGACCCGGGGCGCGGCCTGCTCGCCGTGCGCGTGCTGCGGCCGGCAGTCGAGATCGACGTGGTGACAAACGAGGAACGGCCTCAGTCGTCTCCGCCGCAGCAGGTCGGCAACGAAGACGCCGCAGCCCTCAGCCTCGATCGCCAACCCGGCCTCTTCCGTCGCGCCCCGGCAAGGCGCCCGCGACCGTTGGAGATTCGCGAAAGCGAAGAGCCGGTCGAAACCGAAGGGGAGGGTTCCAAGAGGAAGCAGCTCAAGATCAAAGGCCGCATCCGCGTCGCCTCAGGCCCCTGGGAACTCGAAGAGCAGTGGTGGTCCGAGTCGCGGGTCGAGCGCGACTACTGGGACGTCGAGCTGCAGAGCGGTGGGCTGTACCGCATCTATCGAGATCGGCTTGACGGACGGTGGTTCGCCGACGGCATCTATGACTGACGATGCTCAGGAGCTGACCGCGCTCCCGCGCCGGCGCCCCTTGGCAGCTTCACATCGGGCTCACCCGGTTCGATCTCTCCGCCCTCGAGAGAACGCTCCAGGAGCTGAAACTCCTCGACCGGACGACCGCCCAGGACGTGCTCCTGCAGGATGCGCTCGAGCACGGGCGGATCGCAGCTGTGGTACCAGACGCCCTCCGGATAGACGACGGCAATCGGACCGTTCGAGCAGATACGCAGGCAGTCCGCACGCGTGCGCAGCACCTCGCCGCTGTCGAAGAGGCCGAGCTCCCGCAGGCGATTCTTGAGAAAGGCCCAGGCCTCGCGTCCACGCTCCGGCGCGCAGCACTTCGGCTTCGTCGTGTCGGCACAAAGAAAGATGTGCCGCTTGGCGTTGCGCACGCCGATGCGCTCGGCCTTGACGAGCGCGGTCTCGAGGGCTGCCATGGTCGGCAAGCTATCAGCCCGTTGGAGTCGTTGGTCCCAGGCGCGATCAGGGGGCGTCCGCGCCCGAGAGCGCGTCGCCGTACACCGAGTCGATCTGAAAGTCGGTCACGCCCCAGCGGCTTAGACGGTCGAGATCGCGCTTCGCCGCCAGGCGAGCCACTTCCGCTCCGCCGCCGGGGCCCTCTTTCAGATCCGCATAGTGGAAGAGGTTCACCGATGGCACGATCGGCAGGCGCAGCTCGAGCGCGCGCAGCACGTCGTAGGAGGTGAGGTCTCGTCCGTGCCGAAAGAAGAAGTAGCCCTCGACAGGCCCCCCTCGAGCCGCCAGCGACTCGAGACGGTCCGCCGAGACGCCGACGCGCGCTCGACCTTCGAAAGCAGCGCGTGACTCCTTGGAGCCAATCACGTAGGCATCATCGAGCAGGTCGTTCGCCTCGAGCGTGTCCGCCATCTCGACGAAGACCTCCCGCGCGACGTTCGGCGTCTTGAAGTCGAGCATGATCTGCAGACGGCCCCGCAGCAGCGTCAGCAGCTCGTCGAAGAAGAGCGGCGGCTCACCGCCGATGCGCATGCGTAGCGCCTCGAGGTCGACGCGCTTCACTCCGTCGACGCGGCGCGAGTCACCGTAGATCCGCGACAGCGTCTCGTCGTGATGCGCGACGATCTCGCCGTCTGCCGTCAGACGCAGGTCCACCTCCACCATCCAGTAGCCCTCGGCGACCGCCTTCTCGATCGCCGCACGACTGTTCTCCGGCGTCGCCTCATCGACGACGCCGCCGCGGTGCGCGATGAGGCGCACCGGCGTCTCGATCTTCTCCACCGGCGCGATCTCGCAGGGATCGGCTGTTCGCTGCAGCAGGCAGCGCGCCACGATGCCCGGGCTCCCCGGGAGACTCACCAGGTAGTCCGTCGGCGACTGCTCGGGAAGGTAGTAGTCCGTGCTGACGAGCTGCGCACCCGAGGCGAAGGCCGCCTCGCGGCGCGACACATCACCGGTGCGAGCCTCCTCGGTGTTGGCGTCGGCGCGCGTGCGCACGAGCCGCCCGGCACGCGCGTGCTCTGCGATCTCCTCCGCCTGCCCGACGGGATCGTTCAGGATGCGCACCGCCGAGGCCGGATGGTCGAGCGGCACGTTGACGAAGAAGACGCGCCCCGCGAGCGTGTCGTCACCGTCGAGGTAGCTCTCGAGGATCTCGCCGCCCTGATCGAGGACCCAGAGAAACCGACCGGCCGCCCGCTGCAGCGTCGGCCAGCCGCGCTCGACGACCGCCTCAGCCAGCGTCGCCGAGCTGCGCCGCACGTTGTCCGGGGTGATCAGCCGCTGGCTGCCGAGCACGCGCAGGATCTCCGCGTCGAGCGCGCGCAGCGCTACAGCGTCGAACGGCAGCGGCCGCACGAAGCCGTCGCGCTCGATGACCTGATCCTTGGTGTTCACCGTGATCACCACGGGAAGATGCCCCGGCCGACTCTCCGACCAAGCCCGCAGCTCGAGCAGGCAGGCGGTCAGCGACGAGCAGTTCGAGCGAAAGTCGAGGTCCTGCACGTGCAGCACCTTGAAGCCGGAACGATCCAGCTCGCCTTCGAGATCGAATAGCCGGCGCGACCCGGCGCCGATCTCCTCCGCCCAGCCGAAGCCCGACGGTGCGGCGTAGCGCCCGCCCTCCGGGTCGTAGAAGACGTCAAGCTCGAGCTTGCGCAGGCCGAGGTCGAGCTGCTCGGTGAGCGACGGGTGCCAATAGTCGAGCGACGCGGCTGTCTCCGGACTGTCGGCGGAGTAGGCGGCCAGCAGCGCCGGCGCGATCGCTTCCTTGTAGCTGTTGTGGCTGCCGAAGACCTGGATGTCGTTGAGCGCGAGATTGAGCCGCGGGTCAGCGAGGGTCGCGGCCTCGTCGGTGGTTTCGGGGGGCTGGCAGGCGAACAGAACCAACATCGCGAGAGTCAGGGGCAAGCGGTGCCATGCCGTCGAACGTGTACTCATCACAGCTCCTCCATGAAGCCATAAGACCATGCTCCCAGAAAGAGGCCGTCAAGATCCGAGGGGCAAACTCACGGCCGCCGAGGGTCGAAGCGATTCGTTCTCTCGACGCTGACCCGGCGCTAGACTTGAACGATCTGGCCACAACGGGAAGGAACCTGTGCCGGGAAAGACACGCCGATCCTCACTCGACGAGATTATCGACCTCTACAAGCAGGACATCGATCGAACCCTGCTGCGCGAGCAATTGCGTAAGACGCCAGACGAACGAGTGCGCGAGCTGGTGGATCTCGAGAGGTTCGCGGCAGCGCTCCGCCAGGCGCGCAGAAAGGCCGAGCGCTGACCGACTTCGAAGGACTGCTCCGATCGCTGGTCGAAGCACGAGTCGACTTCATTCTCGTCGGCGGGCTCGCAGCGAGGGCTCACGGCTCAGCACGCTCGACCCAGGACGTTGATGTCGTCTACAGCCGAGCCGAAGTGAACCTGTCACGCTTGGAGGCAGCTCTTCAGCCACTCGATCCCTATCTCCGCGGGGCGCCTCCGGGACTACCCTTTCGCTTCGACCTGGAGACGATTCGTTCGGGTTTGAACTTCAAACTCTCGACCCGTTCCGGAGCAATCGACCTACTCGGCGAGATCTCCGGTGGCGGTAACTTCGACAATCTGAGGCCCTCATGCCTAGTTCTCGAGCTCTTCGGGCTCGAGATTCCGTGCCTTAGCCTGGATCAGCTGATCTCGACAAAACGGGCAGGGGGCCGCCCCCGCGATTTAGAGACGATTGCAGAATTGGAAGCTCTGCGAGAGGAGAAAAACGATGACTAAGCCGACCCATCCTCTTTGGCCCTTGCCAATCCTCGCCGCCCTGGTCCTGTGCGCTGCCGCCGCGCCGCTTCTCGCCAACGGCGACGCCTCTACCTTCGGCCCGCGCGACGTCTTCGAGCTCGAATACGCGAGCGATCCGCAGATTGCTCCGGACGGCAGCCGCATCGTCTATGCGCGCACGAGCCTCGACATCATGACCGACCGGCCCAACTCGGACCTCTGGACGATCAACTGGGACGGCACCGGGCATCGCCCGCTGATCTCCGGCAAGGCGAGCTTCCGCTCGCCGCGCTGGTCGCCGTCGGGAGACCGTCTGGCCTACGTCTCGTCCGACGAAGACGGCCGCAGTCAGATCTTCGTGCGCTACAGCGACACCGGCCAGGTCGCCAAGCTGACCCATCTCGAGCGCGGCCCCGGCGGTCTCAGCTGGTCGCCCGACGGGCAGTGGATCGCCTTCTCCATGTTCGTTCCCGAGCAGCCGAAGCCCTTCGCCAAGATGCCGGCCAAGCCCCAGGGTGCGACGTGGGCTCCGCCGGCCCGCGTCTACGACACGATGTTCTACCGCTCCGACGGCGGCGGCTTCTCACAGCCCGGCTTCCGTCAGCTCTTCGTGCTCACCGCCGAGGGCGGCACGCCGCGCCAACTGACGACGGGCAAGTTCAACCACGGTGGTACGCCGTCGTGGAGCGCCGACGGCAAGACGCTCTACTTCTCCGGCAACCTGCGCGACGAATGGGAGGACGATCCGAGCAACAGCGAGGTCTACGCTCTCGACCTCGCGAGCGGCGACCTCAAGGCGCTCACCTCACGCCACGGACCGGACCGGAGCCCCATCGTTTCGCCCGATGGAAAGCACATCGCCTACGGCGGCTACGACCAGAAGTACCTCGGCCACCAGAACAGCGTGCTTCAGGTGATGGACGCGGACGGCAAGAACGTGCGCACGCTGGGAGCCGAGATCGACCGCAGCCTCGGCGGCCAGCGCTGGTCGAGCGACGGCAAGAGCCTCTATTTCACCTACTCGACCGAGGGCAACGGCAAGCTCGCGCGCATCTCGCTCGACGGTGAGGTGGGAATCCTGGCCGACAACTTCGGCGGACTCTCACTCGGCCGCCCGTACGGCGGCGGTCAGTACTCCGTCTCGAAGAACGACCGCTTCGCCTTCACCGTCACCAACCCGAGCCACCCGGCCGATCTTGCCGTTGTCGAGCAGGGCAAAGAACCGCGCCGTCTGACTCGCCTCAACGACGACCTCTTCGGCCACAAGGAGCTCGGCGCCGTCGAAGAGATCTGGTGGAAGTCGTCGCACGACGGCCTCGACGTGCAGGGCTGGATCGCCAAGCCGCCCGGCTTCGACCCGTCCAAGAAGTACCCGCTGATCCTCGAGATTCACGGTGGCCCCTTCTCGGACTATGGCGACCGCTTCGCCGCGGAGATTCAGCTCTACGCCTCGGCCGGCTACGTCGTGCTCTACACGAACCCGCGCGGCAGCACGAGCTACGGCGAGGACTTCGCCAACGAGATCCACCACGCCTACCCGAGCAACGACTACGACGACCTGATGTCCGGCGTTGACGCGGTGATCGCCCAGGGCTACGTCGATGAAAAGCAGCTCTTCGTCACCGGCGGCAGCGGCGGCGGCGTGCTCACCAGCTGGATCGTCGGCCACACCGAGCGCTTCGCCGGGGCCGCCGTGCAGAAGCCGGTGATCAACTGGTACAGCTGGGTGCTCACCGCCGACATCCCGACCGCGCACATGACCTGGTTCCCGGGCCTGCCCTGGGACAATCTCGAGCACTACATGCAGCGCTCACCGATCTCGTACGTCAAGAACGTGACGACGCCGACGATGCTGATCACCGGCGAGGCCGACTACCGCACGCCGATGTCCGAGTCGGAGCAGTACTACCAGGCGCTGCAGCTCGTCGGCGTCGAAACGGCGCTCGTGCGCATTCCCGAAGCGTCCCACGGCATCGCCGCACGTCCGAGTCATCTGATCTCGAAAGTGCAGCACATTCTCGCGTGGTTCGAGAGGTATCGAACGAGCGGGGACGTCTAGGACGTCGGGCCTCTGGCGGGGGGAGAGTAGAATGCATGGTTACATGTCTTCTTCTCTAGCCCACGACCCACAAGCCGACTCTGGCGCAGCAGGGCCCGGTTTGCTGCGATCCTCATCATCGCGGCGCTATCGACTGCCACGCTGTCCAGTGCCAGCTCTGGAGACGACTGGTCGCTGACGTCGACGAACGATCTCGGCGTCCGGGTCTACCAACGCTCAGCCGCACTGGTCGCCACTCCCTGGGTCGAAGCCGTCTCCGGCAACGACACCTTCTTCATCGCCTACGACTCGCCTCCCCGCATCGAGCGTTTCGACCTTGCAACGGGCTCCTGGCAAGCGCCCTGGCCACTCACCGACCCTCCGACGGCAATCCACGCCGACTCGGACGGCCTCTACGTGGCCTTCGGCCGCCGCGTCTCCCACCTGGACCTGCAGACGGCCGAGGAAACACATCTCCGCAACGCCCTCTACGACATCCGCGAGCTGGCGACTTGGGGTTCCTACCTCTACATCCACGACGAGAGCGACATCCAAAGCGTCGACAAACTGACCGGATCGCTGCTCGAATGGGACCAGAACAATCGCTACTCCTACTTCGGTTTTTCGCTGGCCGAAGGCGCTCAGAAGATCTTCGCTCGACGGGGCGGCAGCCCGGCGGACATCGTCGAGATTCCGCTGAATGGCGACGGGACCTTCGAGTACGCGGACGACAGTCCGTACCACGGCACGTACCCCGGAGCGCAAGTCACCTACGCCTTCCCCTCGGGCCTCCTCGTCGCCGACAACTCCGGCACGGTCCACCAGACGTCGGATCTGACCTACGCCAACTCCTTCGGCGGTGCCCTGGACGACCTCGTGTTCTACGGCGACGTACCCATCGTGCTGCGCGGCGACACGATCTCGGCATACACCAACACCTTGCTGAAGCAGAGCGACGTCGCGCTCGACCACGCGCCGGCCCGCATCGTGCTCTTCGGCGACACCGTGCTCACCTTTCGCGACGAGGGTCAAGGACCGATCGCCGTGGAGGTACCTCTCGACTCACTCCAGCCTCCGGCGCCAGGTGCCCCTGTCGACCCGGTCGGCCTGCCGTTCGTACCCGACGCGATCGCGCAGCACTCGGACGGCACGGTCTTTCTTCTGTCCAGGCCTCACGCCAGCGTCTTCAGGTGGAACGCCAGGGAAGGAGGCTACGCGGAGACTCTCACTCTCTCGGACGCTCCAAACTGGATGACCTTGAGTGAGGCAGACGAGAAGCTCTACTTCGGTTACACGGCGGGCGAGGTGACGAGCATCGATCTCTTGGGCCCGCAGCCCGTCGAAACGCCGTTCGTCAACCTACCGAACACTGTCTGCGGTCTCGCCGCGACCGGGACTCACCTCTTCACATGCGAGTACCGCAGTTCGAGCAGTGTCACCTTCAAGACGTTTGCCTTCGATGCAACCGAGATCGCTTCGGACAACTGGCGCGCATACCGCTCGCAGGAATTTCGCTGGAGTGAGGCGAACGGCAGGCTGTATCACCTTCGTCTGGGAATCAGTCCCAACGACCTCCACTCGCGCGAGATCTTCGGCGACGGCACGTTCGGCAACCGACTGGACTCCCCCTTCCACAGCAGCGACGGAATGACCTATCCGATTCGCGTCGCGCCGGATGGATCCGTCCTGCTGCTCGGATCAGGACGGCTGTTTGACGCGGTCACTCTGCAACTGGTCAACACCTTGTCGAACAACGTTGCTGACGCCGCATGGCGGCAAGACCAGCTCTTTACCCTGCGAGATGTGGGAGCGGCGACGGAGATTCAAGCTTGGACACCCACGCTCGCGATCGCCACGGCGGTTCAAGTCAGCGGAACGCCATTGCACTTGGCCTCGGCGCCCCAAGCACTGCTCGCGATCACGCACGAGAACGGCGTTCCGGTGTTCTCTCTCTGGGACCGGGAACTGAATCCTCTCCCGCTCGACTTCGTCTTCGCCACGGATTTCGAAAGCGGACTGAGCGACTGGAGTGCATCCACTCCCTGAGTCACCCGGCCGAGACCTTCGTGCAGGGAGAGTTTCAGGCGCTGTAACTCGTTGGCATCGAGACAGCGCTCGACCGCGTCCTCGAAGCGTCGCGCGGCACTGCTGCACGTCCAGTCATCGGATCTCGGCAGCAAGCTTGCGAGAGTGTCGCGTCTAGTGGAAGCGAGACTTCTGCGGGTTCGCGCCCTGCGGGACTACTCAGCTCCACGACACGGCGATCGCTCTGGGAGCTGACGTTCCAGTTCCTGACAAGTCCGAGCGGCTCCGCGCGCCCGTTCCAACTCTTCGAGGACCCGATCGAAGTTGACGCGCTCGATGAGAGCTACGAGGCTCGCAGCCAGGAATAGGACCGAGAGAATGGCGGCACGTTCTCCGATCCGTGAAGAGGTGAGCCAGCCCGTTGAGCGCGGGAGTTCAGTTGGGTTCGCTAGCACCCTGCGAACGCCGAGGACCACTGCCATGGGCACGAAGCCAGCAGCAATGTTCAACCAGAGAAACGCCATCACGTAGCCGTGGCTCGCGCTCAGCCAGAGCGACAGATTCCCGACCAGCTCCCACGCCCAAACCAACAAGACCACCTTGGAGGCGCCAAAGACCGCGGCGCGGTCCTCCTGAAGAAAGGCTCGAAGCCGCCACAGGCCGAGCGCCACCAGAAGGGCCCAGGTCAGCGGATAGGCGTAGAGAGCCTCTTCGATGACGACACCGGGCGTCAGCAGCCCGAAGTCATCGCGCGCTCTGGGTTCCCACGCAGAAGCAAACAAGATCAGAGCCCAAGCGACGACGCCTCCCGCGACGACGAATGGAGCTCGACGCAGGAGGAGCGGCAAGAACTCACCGACTGCTCCGGAAAGGAGCTTCCACAGGAGCGCGATCGGCCACAACGCAACGGCTAACTGCAGAACCGGATGCTCCCTCTCGCTCGCGGGAACCTCCGACAGAAGAACGAGCCAGAGCACGAAGCCCTACGCGATCCAGAATATCCGGCGACCTCTCCACGGCTTCATGAGAACCTCCGGAGAATGAGACCTGGCAGGTGGAACGTAGGTTCCCCGATCGTGAGCGTTCTTCGCGGCTGGGGCATGGCCTTTGAGCCGATTGCCACCCAGTAGATGCGCAGCATCTGCAAGCCCGGAGGGGTCGAGCGCCCTAGCTCTGCTGCGCGAGTCAGGTCGCTGCTCCTCGCAATGACGCTCATGGTGCACGGTTCAGACTGGGAGTAGCGTTCGGTCAGCTTCGAGCCATTTACGCTCTATTTACGCTATACTCGTTCGATGCGACGCCAGCGCGGTCCCTCCCACGATCTGCCCGAAGATCCCGAGAAAAAGGGGCAGAGCGACGACGAGCCCGTCGCGATGGACCATCTGCCGGACAACGTTCGCGACCTCAGCTGGGGGTACGGCAGCGGCCCCTTCAACTCTGGGACGATGGATGAGCAGATCCGGCGGGGCACGTACGTCTCCCCCGGAGCGCGCAAGCTGAAGCTGCGCGAGCGCGACTTTCAGAAGAAGCGGCGACCGGCCAAAGCGCGCTACTGCGAGCTGCACGCGGCGTCGTCCTTCTCGTTTCTGCGCGGTTCGTCACAGCCTGAGGACCTCGTCGAGCGCGCCGCCGAGCTCGAGCTGCCCGCGGTTGCGCTACTCGACCGCGGCGGCGTCTTCGGTGCGCCGCGCTTCTACAAGGCGGCCAAGGAAGCCGGCATCAAGGCGCTCGTCGGCGCAGAGGTCGTGCTCGACCCGCTGACGCTGCGCGCCTGGGACGGTAAGGAAGAGCCCGAGGTCCTGCAGCGCTCTCTCCCCGGAACCGGCATCCCTCTGGCTCCGGCGCCAGGCAAGCGCAAGGCCGAGCCGGCGCCGGAAGTGCGGCTCAGTCTGCTCGTGCGCAACCGCACCGGCTACCGCAGTCTGTGCAAGCTGATCACCGCGGGAGCGCTCGCACACCCGAAAGGCGAAGCGCGGGTCGACGCCGCGATGCTCGCCGAGCACGCCGAGGGGCTGCACTGTCTCGTTGGCAGCGACGAAGGCGCCCTGGTGCGCGCGCTTGCCGGCGGTGACGCGACGCTCGCGCGGCGTCGGCTCGACCGCATCGCCGAGATCTTCACTCCCTCAGAGTCTTCGAGACCGAACCTGCACGTCGAGCTGCAGCGCCACGGTCTGCGCGCCGAAGAGCATCGCAACCGCACGCTGATCGCGCTCGCCCAATCGATGCGTCTGCCGCTCTTGGCGACGAACGGCGTGCGCTACGCCAAGCCCTTCGACAAGCGGCTGCACGACGTCATGACCTGCATTCGTCATCACACGACGCTCGATACAGCAGGTCGCGTCGTCGCCGCGGAGCGCCAGCGCTACCTGCGTTCCGCCGGCGAGATGCATGAGCTCTTCGACGACCTGCCCGAAGCGCTGCAGGCGAGCCTCGACCTCACCGAAGAACTCGACTTCACGCTCGACGATCTCGGCTATCGCTTTCCCGAGTACCCGCTGCCCCCGGGCGAGACGCCCATGTCCTATCTCAGCCAGCTCACCTGGAACGCCGCGCGTGCACGCTTCCGGCCGTTCACCGCGCAGGCCCAGGCGCAGATCGAGAAAGAGCTGCGCATGATCGACAAGCTCGATCTCGCCGGCTACTTCCTCATCGTCTGGGACATCGTGCGCTTCTGCCAGCAGGAGAACATCCTGGCGCAGGGGCGCGGCTCGGCGGCGAACAGTGCCGTCTGCTACGCACTGTCGATCACCGCCGTCGACCCGGTGAAGATGGAGCTGCTCTTCGAGCGTTTCCTCTCCGAAGAGCGCGGCGAGTGGCCAGACATCGACCTCGATCTGCCCTCCGGAGACCAGCGCGAGAAGGTCATTCAATACGTCTACAAGCGCTACGGCCGCCACGGCTCGGCGATGACCGCCAACGTCATCACCTACCGCGACCGCATGGCCGCACGCGAAGTCGCCAAGGTGCTCGGCTACTCGAAGCAGCAGGTCGACCGCCTCGCCAAGCGGCTCGGCAGCTGGCACTACGACATCAAGCGCGGCGACGACCACCAGCTCGACGACGAGCTGACCTCTCTCGGCTTCGACCCGAGCGACACGCGCATGCAGCTCTTCATCGAGAGCTGGCGCAACCTGCAGAACCACCCGCGTCACCTCGGCCAGCACTCGGGAGGCATGGTGATGTGCGCTGGTCGGCTCGACGAAGTCGTACCGCTCGAGCCGGCGGCGATGGAAGACCGCGTCATCGTGCAGTGGGACAAGGACGACTGCGCCGACCTCGGCATCATCAAGGTCGACCTGCTCGGCCTCGGCATGCTCAACGCTCTCGAAGAAGCGGTGCCTCTGATTCGCGAACACGAGAAGCTCAACCTCGATCTGGCGCACCTGCCGGTCGACGACCCCGAGACCTACGCAATGCTGCGCAGGGCCGACACGGTCGGCGTCTTCCAGGTGGAGAGCCGCGCGCAGATGGCCTCGCTGCCGCGCAACCGCCCGGAGAAGTTCTACGATCTCGTCATCCAGGTGGCGATCATCCGGCCCGGGCCCATCGTCGGCAAGATGACGCATCCCTTCTTCGAGCGACGGCTCGGGCGCGAAGAGGTGACCTACCCGCACCCGTCCCTCAAGCCGACGCTCCAGCGCACGCTCGGCGTGCCGATCTTCCAGGAGCAGATCCTCAAACTCGCCATGGATGCCGCTGGCTTCACCGGGGGCGAGGCAGAGGAGCTGCGCCGCGCCATGGGCTTCAAACGCTCCATGGAGCGCATGGAATCAATCGAGCTTCGCCTGCGCGAAGGCATGCAGACGCGCGGCATCAGCGACGAAGGCCAAGCGCAGATTATCCAGGCGATTACCTCCTTCGCGCTCTACGGTTTTCCCGAGTCACACGCCGCCAGCTTTGCGCTCATCGCCTACGCCAGCGCCTACCTCAAATGCCATCACCCCACAGCCTTCTTTCTCTCACTCCTCAACGCCTGGCCCATGGGCTTCTACCACCCGGCAACGCTCGTCAAAGAGGCACAACGTGCCGGCACCGTCGTACTGCCGATCGACGTCAACCATTCCGGCTGGCAGTGCCTCTGGGAAGAGCCGAGTGACGAAGACCGCGCCCGACTTGCAGCGCGCAAGAGCACCGCCTCGCCGTCTCGTCCGGCGCACCATCGGCGCGAGTGGCGTCCCGGATCGGACGCGCCGCATGCGGAGCTCGATCTGCCGCACGACGCCCAACGTACGCCCTCCCGCTCCAAGCCGACAGCGGGAGCCATCCGTATCGGCCTGCGCTACGTGAAGGGACTGCGGCGCCAGGCCGGCGAAGCGATCGAGAACGAACGTCGTCGCCGCCGCTTCCACAGCACCGACGACCTCATCGAACGCTGCGGCCTGCATGAAGACGAGGCGACGAGCCTCGCGGCGATCGGTGCTCTCCTGTCCCTCGGCGATCAGGGAAGAGCACTCTCCCGTCGCGAAGCACTTTGGCAGGTCGCCCGCGCGGCGAAGCATCGCGGCCCTCTGCTCACCGAGTTGCCCGACACGGCACCCTCACCGCTACCCGAGATGTCGCTCTTCGAAGAGACGCTGACGGACTTCGCGGTCACCGACCTCACGGCCGGGCGCCACCCAATGGAGTACTACCGCGAGCAGCTCAAGAAGCGCGGCATCCTCTCGGCCGCCGAGCTCGACGGCGTCGAGCCCGAACGGCGCGTCAAGACGGCCGGCTCGGTCATCGTGCGGCAGCGGCCGGGCACGGCCAAGGGACTGCTTTTCATCACCCTCGAAGACGAGACCGGCATGAGTCAGGCCGTCGTCATGCCTCAGCTGCTCAAGGAGCACCGTACGGTCATCGTCGGCTCCGCCGGACTCGTCGTCGAGGGCATTCTCCAGAAGCGAGACGGTTCCCTGTCGGTGAAGGCCGACAAGTTCTGGCCCATCGACCAGCTGTCGCGCGTACCGAGCCACGACTTCCGTTGAAGAGTCTCCTACTCGGATCGGCTCGCGCTGCACGTCGGCAGCGCGGCCGTATCGAGGATCGGTTGGAAGGGATCTCCCAGAGTGTTCACGTAGGTCTTCGACACTCCGGCGACGGTATCGGTGACGGTCATCGTCGTTTCGACATCCGTCAAACCGCCGGCGAAGACCCAGAAGTTGTCGTTCAGCGCACAGCCGTCGAGCACCTTGATGACGACTTCGACATTCGACGAGTCGAAGAACCAGAAGTAGCCCGTATCGGGGGTCAATCCCGTCGGCATACCGACACCGGACGTGCCCTGAGCCGTGCGCCAGTCGAGGCGCACCTCGAAACGGCCACCCTCTCCGAGACAGAGAGCTTCAGGATCGTTCGGGCAGACCGGAAGAGCGCTCGACAGCAGCTGCGGTTCGGAGACCAGACGATCATTCTCCGTGCAGGCGGCCAGAGCGCTGGTGTCCTGGATCGGCGCGAAGTCGACCCCCGGCGGGTTCGTGTAGGTGCGGCTCGCACCGGTGAGAGAGTCGTCGACGGTGACCGTCACCTGCACGTTGGTCAGGCCACCGGCAAAGACCCAGAAGTGATCGTTCAACGGGCACCCGTTGAGCACTTTGATCACCATCTCGACATTGCTCTCGCTGAAGAACCAGAGATAGCCGGAGTCGGTCGTCAGCGGCACCGCGCGGCCGCTGCCGCTGTTGCCCTGAAAGTCCTGCCACTGCACGGTGATGCCGAAGCGCTCTCCCTGAAGGCAAAGACGCTCGTCGCCGGGCTCGCAAACGCCGTCGGAGAGGCTCGGCGTCAGCTCGGTCTCGAAGATCTGATCGGGCTGGTTCTCTCGTCTCCGGGTATAGACCACGGTCGTATCGTCGTCGTCGTCGATGCTGACCTCCGCCTCCGACGGTGTGCCGGTCGTGGCATCGGTCTCCGCGACGACGATCTCCTCAGTGGCTCCACTCAGATCCGGCAGGAAAAAGTTGCCGACCAGATTGCCGTTGGCCTGAGCGCCTTTGAGCGCTGCGCCGATGTTCTGCTCCCAGACGACGACCAGATCGCCCTTGGCGTTCACGGCTGCGGACGGATTCGTGTTCTGCGCGGCGTCAGCGTTGAGTGTCGTCGGCGGCACTTCCTGCTCACCGTCGCTGCCGTAGCGGGCGCCGACGACGTCCGACCCACCGCTCCCAGGACGCTCGTAGACGACGACGAAGCCACCGTCGGCCGCCATCGCGATGCTGGGAGCGTCCAGCCCGGGCCCTTCTTCGACGGTGATGACGCTGCCCTGACTGCGGGCGCCGCGGCGAAAGCGACGCACCCTGATCCTCGAGACGCCGTTGGGCGAGCCCTCGCGCCAAGCGACGGCGTAGTCGCCGTTCGCCGAGCTCGCCGTCTCCGGCACCGAGTCTTCGTCAGCCTGGCCGATCGGGAAGCGACCGCTTCCTTGAGTGTTTCCGCCGAACTCCTGGCCGACGAGATCCGCGCCTTCGTTCCAGCTGACGACGATGTTGCCGTTGCGATCGGAGGCAACCTGCGGTGACGTCGCACCGCCGGTGTCCTCGAGCGGCAGCTCCTCCACGGCCTCTTCCAAGGCTCCGCTGAAGAAGACGCCGACCAGGTTGCCGTTGGCGGAACGCGCCGCGCCACCCGGAACCGCCGTCTCGAAAACGACGGCGAGGCCGCTGCGGGCAAAGGTAGCCGAAGGGTTCAGCTGGTCGACGGAGGGATCGGGAGCCACGGCGAAATCGGAGCGGAGCACCGATCCATCGGCACCGGCGACGCGAGCAAAGACCTGACGTCTGCCGCCGACGAGCTGCGTCCAGACGAGAGCTCTCTGACCCTGTAGACCGTAGGCGACGACCGGAGAACGGGACGTGGTGCTCCCGACCGTCGTCTCGGGAGTCACCGGCACATCGTTGTCGCGAATCACGAGCGTCGTGCTCGACTGCTCCCCGAGGCGGGCGCCGTCCGGACCGACCAGACTCAGCTCGATCGTCTCGACGCGCTCCGCCTCCCCGTCGTCGACGATGTCTACGACCACCTGGGCGGTCGTCTCACCCTCGGTGAAGGTCACCGCTCTGGGGGTGGGCCCGGTGAAGTCCGATGCGTCGGCCGTACCGCCGGTGACCTCGACACCGACCGACGCATCGCCTGAGTCGCTGCCCGGGTCGAGCTGCACGGTCACGCTGACCGAGCCCTCCGACTCGGACGCCGTGACGCGCGTTTCGGTGAACTCGATCGTGGCCGGAGCGCTCGGCACCGTCAGATCGAGCCGCGCCGGGGAGTCGGGCGCGAAGTCCGACTCGAAGCCACAGAACGCCGGCTCGTCGAAGAAGTTGAAGCAGGTTGCGCCGTCGGTACCGAACGCCAGCGTCACGTACTGCACGGTGATGAAGTCGCCGAGCGTCAGGCTGGAGCGCGGCGCGCTGACCTGAAAGCCGGAGTCGCTGCGACTGAACGAGGACGAAAGCCGCGTCACGGTCTCAGCCCCGTTTGCTGCGTAGATTTTGAGGAAGCCGACGAGCGGTTCGTCGAGCTCCACCTCGGCCGTCACCGGATCCTCGAAGATCGTCGCAGAGACCTCGAGGATGTACTCGGCGCCAAAGCCCGGCAGTCCCGTGCTGGGATTGTCATCGGCGTCGATCAGCACCAGATGCAACGCAGCGAGATAACGCTGCGAGCCCGGAGTGATTCCGGCTCCGCTCAGGAACTCGCTGTCGAAGGCCCCGTTGGGCGAGGCCAGAGATCCCTCGAAAGAGATCGTCGAGGCATCGAGCGTCATGCGCAGCTCGCGGGCGTCGAGCGCCCGGCCGGTGAGCGCCGTGGCGTCGCCCGTCGCGTCGATGAAGGTGCGATCGATCGTCTGACCGAAGGTGGCCGTCGTGAAGAGGGCGAGGCAACCCAGGGCCCGGAAACAGAAAGAACGAAGTCCGACGGAGCGTCTCATCCAGCAATCTCCCGAGAAAAGGAACAAGGAAAAGGAAAAGCGGGCAGCGGGGCAGCTCGAACGAGCGGCAGCCTCGGGCGCGACCCCGAGGCTGAGAGCGCCGTAGAGCGCTGGGATCAGCGGCCGGGGAACCTCGGCACGACGGGCTCTTGGCCACTGCGCTCCGGACGGCTCGCGTCACAGGTCTGCAGGGCGGCGGTATCGAGAATCGGCTGGAACGGATCGCCGAGGCGGTTGCGGTACGTCTTCGACGTGCCGGCGAGGGTATCGGTCACTGTCATCGTCGTTTCGACGTCTGTCAGTCCGCCGGCGAAGACCCAGAAGTGGTTCGTCAGAGCGCAGCCGTCGAGCACCTTGATGACCACCTCGACGTTCGAAGAGTCGAAGAACCAGAAGTAGCCGGTGTCCGACGTCAGGCCCGTCGGCATACCGACCCCGGAGGTGCCCTGGGCCGTGCGCCAGTCCATACGAACCTCGAAGCGATTTCCAGGCCCGAGACAGAGGGCCTCGGCATCGTTGGGGCAGATCGGAAGCGAGCTCGCCTTCGTCAGGAGCTCCGGCTGCGTGACGATCGAGTCGGCGTCGGTGCAAGCGTTGAGCGCGCTCGTGTCCTGAATCGGCGCGAAGTCCGTGCCCAGGGGGTTCGCATAGGTGCGGCTCGCACCGGTCAGCGAATCATCGACGGTGAAGGTCACTTCGACGTTCGTCAGGCCACCGGCGAAGACCCAGAACCGGTTGTTCAGCGGGCAGCCGTTGAGCACCTTGATGACCATCTCGACGTTGCTCTCACTGAAGAACCACAGGTAGCCGGAGTCGGTCGTCAGCGGCACCGCGCGGCCGCTGCCGGTGTTGCCCTGGAAGTCCTCCCACTGCACGGTGATGCCGAAGCGCTCCTGCTGCAGACAGAGCTTCTCGTCACCCGGCTCGCAGACGCCGTCGGAGAGGCTCGGAGTGAGCTCGGTCTGGAAAATCTGATCGGGCTCATCGTCGCGGCGGCGAGTGTAGACAACGGTCGTCTCATCGTCCTCGTCGACGCTGACCTCGGCCTCGACCGGAACTCCGGTCTCGCCGTCCGGCTCTGCGATCTCGACGACTTCGGTCGTCGGGCTGAGCGTCGGATCGAAGAAGTTGCCGACGAGGTTGCCGTTGAGCTGCCCTCCCTTGAGCGCAGCGCCCAGGTTCTCCTCCCAGACGACGGCCAAGTCGCCCTTCGAGTTGAGCGCGGCCGAGGGGTTGAGGTTGTCTCCGAAGGAGGTACTGAGCACCTTGGGTGCAACGACTCTCTGACCGTCGCGGTCGTAGCGCGCCGCGACGACGTCGGTACCGCCACCGGTCGCCCGCTCGTAGGCGATGACGAAACTGCCGTCAGCGGCCATGGCAAGGCTCGGCGCGTCGAGCCCTGGCCCTTCTTCGACCATCATTGCAGCGCCCTGCGCACGACCACCTCGGCTGTACCGGCGGACCATCACCCGCGACGCACTGAAGGGAGAGCCCTCCAACCAGGCCACCGCGTAGTCACCGTTGGCCGAGCTCGCCGTCTCGACGGGCGAGTTGATCTCGGCAACGCCTACCGTGAACCGACGAGAGCCCGTCGTACTCTCGTCGAACTCCTGCGCGAAGAGCTCACCCTCCTCGTTCCAGCTGACGACGATGTTGCCGTTGCGATCGGCCGCGACCTGCGGCGAGGAAGCCACGCTGAGGTCCTCGATCGGCAGCTCCACCGGAGCACGGTTACCGATGAAGTCGGCGAGGAAGGCCCCCACCAGATTGGCGTTCGCCTTGCCGGCCGAGCCCGCGGCCACCTCTTCGAAGACCACCGCGAGGCCGCTGCGGGTGAAGGCTGCCGAAGGATTCACCTGATCGACACCGGGTCGCGGATCGACCAGAAAGACAGGTGTCAACGGATCCCCATCGGCATCGAAGATGCGTGCACAGATCTGCCGCACGCCGTTCACGATCTGATCCCAGAGAACCGCCTTCCTTCCCAGCGGATCGTAGAGGACCAGCGGCGAGCGAGCGGTAGCACCGCCGACCGAAGACTCCTGGGAGACTTCGACGTCGTCGTCGCGGAGGACGAGCGTCGTCTCGGCCTGGTCGTCGAGCAGGGCTCCATCGGGAGAGGTCAAGCGCAGCTCGACCGTCTCGACGCGTTCGGCCGTGCGATCGTCGACAACGTTGAAGAGCACTTCGGCGGTCTCAGCGCCGCCGCTGAAGTTCACCGTCGGCGGTGTCGGACCCGAGAAGTCGCTTGCGTCGGCCGTACCGCCGACGACGGCGACGTTGACGGAGGCGTTCTCCGATCCGGTCCCGGGCGTATAGCTGACCGAGACGCTCGCGGTGCCGTCCGACTCGCGCGCGGTGAAGCGCGCATCGGTGAACTCCACCGTGCCGGGGGTCGTCGGAGCGACGAGCATCAGCACGTCCGGCGACTCGGGCGCGAAGTCCGAGAAGAAGGAGCAGAAGGTCGGCTCCTCGAGGGGGTTGAGGCACAGTTCACCGTCCGTCCCGAAGGTCAGAGCGGCCACCTGAACGGAGATCTCCTCGCCGAAGTCGAACGAGGAGCGGGGCGCGGTCACCGAGAAGCTGTCCGCGGTGCGCGAGAAGCCGCTCGACAGATTGGTCAGCGACTGGGCACCCGTCGGTGTGAAGCTGCGCAGAAGGCCAATGACCGGATCGCCGAGCGCGATGCCGTCGGAGAAGTCCCCCGGGGGATCGCTGCCGTTCTGCTGGATGACGTTGAAGGTGACCTCGAGGATGTACTCGGCACCGAAAAAGCCGGTCGAGGGATCCCGGTCGGCGTCGATGATGAGGCTGTAGAACATCCCCAGGTAGCGAGCCTGGTTTCCGGGCAGCGCCACCGAACCACTGCCGAAGAGCGTCTCGAAGTTGCCGGTCGGTGAAGCGAGCACGCCGCTGAAGGCAACGATTGAGTCGTCGATCATCACGCGGGCCTCGACAATGTCGAGAGCGGTTCCGGCGAGAGAGTCCGCATCTCCCGTGGCGTCGGAGTAGGTGCGATCGATGTCGATCGAGGCGGCAGCCGGCAAAGCCACGGTCATCAGGGCAAGGGCGACCAGCGCTCCGATTCGTCTACCTGGGCAAACTCTCATCTCATACCTCGTTCAGGTTCGCGGTCGTAGCGCCCAAGAGAGAAACCGGCGAGGGGCCCACTCCTTGCGCGGGGAGCTTTTCGCACCGTGCAGCGCGCAGCACGAGCGTGGAATCTATCGCGTTCCGGCCTGCGACTCGCCCTGCATCCGCTCCTTCCACCGGGACCAGGTCGTCGAGAGCGCAGGAATCATCGCGAAAAGGCCCAGGCCGGGCATCGTCAGCCGATCGGAGAGGTCGTCTCCAGCATCGCACGCTCGGGCCGCTTCGGGTCGGCGTGGAGCAGCACCTCGTCGCCGACTTCGAAGTCGAGGGCACGCCAGCCGGCGGCGCCCCCCGGCCAACAACGCCAGCTTTCGTACTCCACGCCGTTCACGGTGTAGCCACAGCACAGGTCGAAGGTCGTCACCGTCTCCAGGCGGGTGCGCTGAAGCTCGCTTCGGCCGCGGTGACCACACCGACCTCCGGAGTCCACGACTTCGCCTCGGACGCCCACCAGAAGGCCTGAGGGACCCGCAGCAGTGCCGAGGCTCCGATCGTCGCGAAGGCGAAGCAAAAGTAGAACAAGCCGGTGAGCGAGCGGCCGCGAGCTCGTCTCAAACAGAGACGGTCGGCAGCGGTCACCGCGACGAACGCTGCGAGCAGACGATGCAGCGGATTCAGCTCGGCAAGGAGATCCATGATCTTCGTGGCGCTGCTCCGACTCGAGATCGGACAATCGAGCGTGCACTGGCGCTCACACGGCGCTGCTACAGTCCCCTTTTGCTCCGCACTCTCCAAGATGCTCGAGGACTCTCGATGAAGGCACACAGCACTCCGTTGGTTCCCTCCCTCACTCTGGTCGCCGGCCTCTGCGCACTCTTCATGGGATCGGCCAGCCCGTCGGCACTGGCGCAGCGACCCTTGCAGGTCGACGACTACTTCCTTCTGCAGAGCGTCAGCTCTCCGCGAATCAGTCCGAACGGCAACTGGGTGGCCTACACCGTCAGCACGACCAACCTCGAAGAGGAGTCGAGAGAGACCGCACTCTGGATGGCACCGACGGGCGAGGGGGAGCCGATGCGCATGACGGCGCCGGGCTACTCGGCCAGCAGCCCGCGGTTCAGCCCGGACGGACGCAAGCTGGCTTTCCTCTCTTCGCGCAGCACCGGCAAGGGCGAGAGCAAGACCCAGGTCTGGGCCTTCGATCTGCGCGGCGGAGACGCGCAGCCGCTCACGAGCCTCGAGCGCGGCGTCGGCGGCTACGAGTGGTCGCCCCAGGGAGACCGCCTCCTTCTCAGCTTGAGCGACGAAGAGCCGGAGGTCGAAGGAGAGGAGGAAGAGAAGCCCAAGCCGCACGTCATCGACCGACTTCAGTTCAAACGCGACTATGCCGGCTACCTCGACCGTCTCCGCAGCCACTACTACGTCTACGACCTCGAGAGCCACGAGCTTCGCCAGATCACCTCTGGTGACTTCGACGACCAGGCGGCGGAGTGGAGTCCGGACGGCAAGCTCATCGTCTTCGCCAGCAACCGCACCGAGGAGCCCGACGGCAACGACAACACCGATCTCTGGGTCGTCTCGGCGGACAACAGCGACCTCGGGCGTACGGCCAAACGCCTCACCACGAACCCGGGCAGCGACTCGCAGCCCTCCTGGAGCCCGGACGGACGCTCGGTGACGTTCATCGCCCAGACGCGGCCCGAGTCCATCTGGTACGACGTCGGCTACCTGGCCGTCGTCGACCTCGACTCCGGGGACGTGCGCTATCTGACCGAGTCTCTCGATCGCAACGTGTCGTCGCCGCGCTACGCCCCCGACGGTCGGCAGATCCTCTTCTCTCTCGAAGACTCGGCGACACGCCAGCTTGCGCGGCTCCAGGCCGAGGGCGGACATCTGGAGCGCGTGCTCTCTGGCGAGCGCAGCGTTCGCAGCGCCCACTGGAACGCCGACGGCGACATCGCCTTCCTCTCGAGCACGGCGGAGAGCCCTTTCGAGGTCTACTGGAGCCCGGCGAGCTCAGCGGACGAGACCCGCCTGTCCGGTGCCAACGCGGCCTTCTTCGAGGGGCTTCAGCTCGGCGAGGTGAAGAACGTACGGTTCGAGAGCGCCGACGGTACCGAGATCGAGGGCTTCATCACGCTGCCGCCGGACTACGACGAGCGACTGCGCTACCCCACCCTGCTGCGCATTCACGGCGGGCCCGTCGCGCAGTACGAAGCGTCGTTCGACTTCGAGTCTCAGCTCTTCGCGGCGCATGGCTACGTCGTCGTGCGCTGCAACCCGCGCGGCAGCTCGGGCTACGGGCACGAGTTCTCGAAGGCCATCTGGGCCGATTGGGGCAACAAGGACTTCCAGGACGTGATGGCCGCCGTGGACCACTCGATCGAGCTCGGCTACACCGATCCGGAGCGCCTGGGCGTCGGCGGCTGGTCGTACGGCGGCATCCTCACCAACTACGTCATTACCCAGACCGAGCGCTTCGAAGCGGCGATCACCGGCGCCAGCGAGGTCCTGTACATCTCGAACTACGGCCACGATCACTACCAGTACTACTGGGAGAAGGAGCTCGGCCTGCCCTGGGAGAGCCGTGACAATTGGGAACGGATCTCACCCTTCAACAAGGTCGAGAAGGTGACGACGCCGACCCTCGTGATGGGCGGCGCGCTCGACTGGAACGTGCCGATTCTGAACTCCGAGCAGCTGTACCAGGCGCTTCGCCGTCGCGGTATCGAAACGCAGCTCGTCGTGTATCCGAACGAGCACCACGGCATTCGCCGACCGAGCTTTCAGAAGGACCGGCTCGAACGCTACCTGGCCTGGTACGACCGCTACGTCAAAGGCGAGCTCGTCGAAGAGGAGACGAGCGCGGACGACGATCGCTGAGGCGGTTCAGCCGGCGGACTGCATGATCTCGGCGTAGCGCTCTTCGAGCGGATCGCCACGCCCCTCGAGCACCGCACCAGCGCGCTCGAGCTGCACGCCGGCCGCCTCCAGACTCCCCAGAGCCAGGTGCAAGGCGGCCAGCTCGGCGCGCGCCTCCGCGACCTTCCAGCTGCCCGGCCCGGCGACCGCTGTCGCCTCGTCGATGGCGCTGCTCAGGACGAGCGCAGTCTCTGCGAGCTCATCGTCCGATAGGGCAGTCTGCAGCTGATCCCGGGCTCGCGCCGCCAGGCCCAATGCTTGCACCGCCGGGTCGATGCCAGGCTCGGCGAGAGCGGTCTCGAGACTGGCCCGCAGCGAGTCCTGCTCACCGCCCCCCGCTGCCAGAGCGGAGCGCGCCAGCAGAACCCGCACCCCAGCGCGATCGGCGTCGCTCGCGTCGCTCGAACGTTGTGCGCACTTCTCGAAGACCGCCCGAGCCTCGGCATACTCGCCCAGCGCGTGGTGTACCAGCCCGAGGGAGCCCAGAGCCTCGAGCGTCTGCCGTTCGGCACCGGGCTCGAGCTGTGTCTCCAGTGCTGCTGCGACCGCCAACAGCAGCCCTTTGGCTCGATCGCCCTCGCCGAGGTCGAAGAGGCGCACGGCGAAATCGGCGCGCGCCCGCTCGGTCCGAAGGTGACGGTCTCCGAAGACCTGCCGAGAGACCGACAGCGCCTTGCGCGACGCTTCGAGGGCGTCCTCGAGACGTCCCTCGGCGACGCGGCTCTGCGAAAGAGAACGCTGCACGTCGGCGATGCGCCAGTGCACTTCACCGAGCGCCGCGCGATAGTCCTCGAACGACTCCGCGTAGTACTCCGAGGCCATCGTGGGGCGCCCGTTGGCGAGACTGTGATCTCCCAGCGCGCTCTTGACGCGGCCGAGACGCGAGCCTGGCACCGAGCGCGCCGAGGCTGCCGCCTCCTGGAGAACGACCTCCGCTCCACCGGGATCTCCGGTCAGGTCGAGGGCCCGCGCGAACGCCAGCTGCGCTTCGAAGATCCAGCCTTCACCCAGCCGCGGCAGAGCGTCCTGAAGGATCGCGGCAGCCCGCGGCGGATCGTCGACGACGAGGGCGCGGCCGAGGACGGAGTCCGCGGCCGCAGCAAGGCCGTCGTCGTCGAGCTCCGTCGCCTGCAGCAGAGCCTCCTCCGCAGAGGAAATGGCGACCGGCAGCCCGGCCATCAGCTCGAGCTCCGCGCGGTTGACCAGCAGGCCGGCAAGTCGCGCCTCGTCGGTGCCGGCGTCGCGTGCCTCCGCCAGCGCCTGAGTGGCCACCGTGACGGCGCGGTCGTACGCACCCACCTGCCGATAGCCACCGGCCAGAATGGTCAGCTCCGCCGACTTCGCCGTCGCGGGCAGAGCCGATCGCTCCACCTGCTGCACGCCGCGGTCGAGAAGCTGCCGGGCCGTGACGCGCCTTCCCCCCGAATCCGCAATGTCCGCATCTTCGAGCAGACGCGCGACGAAGCGCTCGAGCTGCACGTTCTCCGCCGGCCGCGGCGAGGTCCTCAGCAGCCGAGGTCCGAGCACGGTTCCGGCGAGCAGACCGAGAAGACCGACGACGGCGAGCACCGGCGCACGGCTCTTAAGCAGGAAGATCGTCCGCTCACGCTCGCTGCGCGGCCGGGCAGAGACGCTGCGACCGTCGAGATAGCGCCGCACGTCCGACGCGAGGTCCTCGATCGTCGGATAGCCGCGACCGGGACTCGACTCGAGAGCGCGCTCGACGATGGCGTCGAGGTCACCCCGCAACGTGCTTGCCAGCTCGCCGGGGCTCAGCCCGCGGGCCCGTGCGAGAGCCACGTGCACGACGTCCCCCTCCGCCCCGACCTGCTCGCTCGCCGGCTGGCGGGGCCCGCTCGATTCGTCGCGCAGCCTGCGCCCCGTCAGCAGTGCGAGCAGGATCTCACCGAGACGGCGCAGGTCGGGCCACACTCCCTGGCCCGCTCGCGCCGCTCGGCCGAGCACGGTCGTCGAACCGGTGCCGAGGAGTTCGGCGAGCCCGATGTCGAGAAGACGAACGCGAGCCGAACGATCGACCAGGACCGAAGAGAGCTTGAGATCTCCGTGCGTGACCAGACTCGAGTGGGCGAACTGAAGGGCTTCACAGAGCTGGACGAAGAGCTCCAGCCGCTCTGCGATTCCGAGCGATCGCTGATCGCAGTACTCGTCGAGACGATCGCCCTCGACGTGCTCCATGATGACGAAGACACGTCCGTCCTCGGCGTAGCCGGCGTCGAGCAGCTCGACGATGCCGGGGTGCTCGAGTCCCAGCAGCTCACCGTCCACGGGCACTTGGTTCTCGGCACCGTCTGCATCCGCCTCCAAGAGCTCTGGCTCGAGCGGCTCGGTGCGGCCGTCGACGAGCGTGATGTCGTCGGTCCAGCTCTCCGACTTTTTGCGAGCCCAGCCCGAGAGAGCGCTCTCCGGCTCAGCGCGGAAGAGCTTGAGCACGACCTCCTCGCCGAACTCGTCCTGCTCGTGCGCCGCCAGGAAGACCACGGCGGCGCCGCTGGTCCCGATCTCTCGAATCAGACGATACGGGCCGACCTGGCTACCGGGGTGGTGCTCGTCGTCTTCGAGATGCAGCAGCAGCTCGTCGCCGAAGTTGCCGAGCAGAGCACCGCCGGGCTGAATCTGCGGCCGGTCGGCCGCGCGCAGGAGCCGTTCGACGCTCTCTCGCAGCTCTGCGTCGGCGCCACAGTTCTCGTCGACAAAGCGCTCGCGTTCAGCACCTTCGAGATCCAGTGCCTCGTCGAAGATGCGGTCGATCTGCCGAAGTCGTTCGCGATCGACGGTCATGGATCAGGCGAGCTCCGCCTCCAGCCAGGCGCGAGCGCGGATCCAGTCGCGGTCGACGGTCCTGCGGGAGACTTCGAGAGCCTCGGCGGTCTCGGCGGCCGTCAGTCCGGTAAAGAAGCGGCACTCGACGACGCGCATCAGACGCGGATCGATGTCGGAGAGGCGCTCGAGAGCTTCGTTGATCGCCAGCACGGTCTCGACGTGCTGATCGTCGGCCACTTGAACGTCGTCGAGATGGACCGGAGCGATACCGCTACCCCGCTTGGTCGCCGAGCGCTCTCGCGCGTAGTCGACGATGATGTGGCGCATGGATCGCGCGGCGACCGCGAGAAAGTGAGAGCGATCGACCGGTCGGTTCGCATTGAGGCGATTCAGGCGGAGGAAAGACTCGTGCACGAGCGCCGTCGTCTGTAGCGTCTCGCCCGGACGCCACCGGCGCAACTGCTGCCGCGCGACCCGCCTGAGGTCGTCGTAGATGTGCGGAATGATCTGCTCGAGAGCGTCGTCTTCCCCGCGGGCCAGCGCCGAGAAGAGCTCCGCAACTTCGTCTTCACCGAGGCTCAAATCGCCCCCTCCTTGGCGCTCGGAGCCACGCCCCAAAGGCGCTTTCTGCTCCTCGCGTAGTCTGCATGCGACAGCTTTCTACACTAACAGAACGACGGGAATTCGAACGGCTCACAGCTGTTATCGTCAGCGCCGAAACAGCTTGCAAACTCAGGAGGCCAGCTATGGGACTGTTCGGAGTCAAGACGCGCATGCCGACCGCCGAGGAGGCGCTCCCGGGCCGTACGGAGACGATGCCCGTGCCCGATGCTCACTTCGTCAATGGAGCTCCCCTGCTGCCCCCGTTTCCCGAGGGGTCCGAGCGCATGCTCTTCGGCATGGGCTGTTTCTGGGGCGCCGAGCGTAAGTTCTGGGAAGCCGAAGGCGTGGTCACGACCGCGGTCGGCTACGCAGCAGGCTTCACGCCCAATCCAACCTACGAAGAGGTGTGTAGCGGTCGCACCGGACACAACGAGGTCGTGCTCGCCGTCTGGAATCCTGCCGAGATCTCGCGCGAGCGCATCCTGCAGGTCTTCTGGGAGAACCACGACCCGACCCAGGGCATGCGTCAGGGCAACGACATCGGCACCCAGTACCGGTCGGGGATCTACACGTACGGCGCCGACGACCTCAAGGCGGCTCTCGAGAGCCGCGAGACCTTCCAGCGTGAGCTGAAGGCGGCCGGATACGGTGAGATCACCACCGAGATCCTGGACGCTCCGGAGTTCTACTACGCCGAGCACTACCACCAGCAGTATCTGGCGAAGAACCCGGCGGGCTACTGCGGGCTCGGCGGCACCGGCGTGAGCTGCCCGATCGGTCTCCCGGTCGGCAGCTGACGCCGGCGCGGCGCCGTTCCTCCCTGGCTCTGGGCCTTCGCGGCCGAGCCTCAGCCGGCGGCCTCAGCGTCGAAGGACATCGCCTTCTGATAGGCGGGCCGCGCCGCGCAGCGGTCGGCGTACGCCTCGAGCACGGGGCTTTCCGGCAGCCCACCGAACGTGCGCAGGAAGAGAACGCTCGAACCGAGCATCAGATCGGCCGCCGTGAAGTGGTCGCCGACGATCCACTCTCTTCCCTCGAGCCCGGACTCCATCGCCGCGATGACGCGGTCGAAGTCTCCCCAGCTGTTGGACAGCGAGTTCGGCTCGTTGCCCGCGAACTTCTCCGACATTGCAGGCTCCACCGCTCCGGGATTGAAGATCGTCCAGTAGAGATAGTCCGCACGCTCGGGAGCGTCGAGCTTCGGAGCGAGCTCGCCAAGAGAGTAGCGATCCGCCAGGTACAGGCAAATCGTCGCGGAGTCCGAGACGTAGGCGTCTCCGTCCGCCAGAGCCGGCACCTTGCCGAGCGGACTCGCCCGCCGAAATCCCTCTGGATCTTGGCGCTCGTCGTCCCGGATGTCGATGTGCACGCGTTCGTATTCGAGACCGAGCTCCTCGAGCATCCAAGCAGCTCGAGAAGCTCGCGTCTGAGGACACCAGTAGAGGGTGCGCGACGTCACTTCGAGCGAGCCTTCAACCACCAGAGCATCGTCGTGCTGACCATCTCGGACGCGTCCTGCTGAACGAAGTGTCCGGCGCCCGGCACGGTGACGAGCGTCAGATCCTTCTCGAGCCAGTCCCAGGTGTTGTTGAGACCGTCCGAGTGCAGCGCCGTGTCTTCGAGGCCGTGGAACTGCAGAACCGGCATCTTGACCTTCGGCAGCTCGACGGCGTCGCCACCGATGCCACCGTAGTTCTCCTTGTAGTAGGCGAGCATCGCGTCGAAGTCCGAGCGGCCAAAGGCCTCCTGATAGAGCTTGCGCGCGTCCGCATCGGTGACCCAGCCGGAGAGCGTCATGGCGTTCATCGGCATGCCGAAGAAGATGTCCGGATCCGAGGCGCTGCCCTCCTGGAACTTGCGCGCGTAGTCGCTGTTCTTCTGCTGCTCGGGGTTGTTGGCGAGCTCGCGGCCGATGCCGTTCGGATGCGGCAGGTTGAGGATGATCAGGTTCTCGACCATGTCGGGCAGGTTGAGCGCGACCTGCCAGGCGACGGCGCCTCCCCAGTCGTGACCGACGACCGTCGCCTTGTCACGTCCCAGGCTCTTGATGACGGCGGCAACGTCACCGACGAGATAACGCATGCCGTAGTTCGACTGGCCGTCGGGAGCGTCGCTCTTGTTGTAGCCGCGCTGATCGATGGCAACGACCTGAAAGTCCGAGGCCAGGGTCTCCATCTGGTCGCGCCAGCTGTACCAGTAGTCCGGGAAGCCGTGGATCATGACGACGAGCGGACCTTCACCCATCGTCGCGTAGTGAATCTTGACGCCGTTGCTGTCGGCGTGGCCGAAGGAGACGCGGGACATGAAGTCGTCATCGACCGCCACGGCCGGTGCGACGAAGAGCACGAGAGCGAGAAGCAGAGAAGCGGTGGCTTTCATGGAACTCTCCTCAGTCGAGTTATGCGGCGACCGCGTGGACGCCGCCGTCTGGCCGAAGCACCTCCGGCCGTCTTGAGTGGATCTGCTGATGTTACGCGCTCCGGCGAACAGAGTTGCCGCCCCGAGACGATCAGCCTCCCGACGCGGCCGCCTTCTCTTCCGCCGCCGCAGCGAGGTGATGCTCGAAGAATCGGGCAGCACGGCCGAAGACCTCGAGCCAGCTCGAGTGCAGGAGAAAGCCGTGGACCTCGTCGGGAAAGACGACGAGCTCGTGCTCGACATCGCGCTCGCGCAGGCGATCGACGAGCTCGACCGTCTCCGCGAAGGGCACGTTGCGGTCGTCATCACCGTGAATGAGCAGGACCGGCGACTGCCACGTATCGACGCTCGAGAGCGGTGACGATTCGAAGGCGAGCCGGGCCCGCTCGGGATCCTCGAGTGGCTCGTAGCTCGGCACGAAGTTCTGGATCGTGCGATTCCAGTCATGCACGCCGTGAATGTCGACACCCGCCGCGAAGAGGCTCGAGGCGCGGGCCAAGCCGAGGGCCGTGAGGTAGCCGCCGTAGGAACCGCCCCAAAGACCGATCCGGTCGGCGTCGACGTCCTCGCGACCGGCGAGGTAGAGGCCGGCCCCAAGCACGTCATTGAATTCGGAGGCGCCCGACGCGCCGTAGTTCAACGCCTCGCGAAATTCGAGACCGTAGCCGATGCCGCTGCGGTAGTTGACCGACAAGACGACGTACCCCTGATTCGCCATGTACTGATGAAAGGCGTAGCAGTGGTGGTAGTAGGAGCTGTAGTGCCAGCCGAGCATCATGTGGCGGCGCGAGCCACCGTGAAAGAAGATCACCGCGGGCCGCGGTCCGGTGAACCGCGCGGGCGGCAGAAAGAGTTGGCCGTGGATGTCGAGACCGTCGGCCGAATCGAAGATGACCTGCGCGGGCTCCGTCATTCGGTCGACGGGAAAGTTGGCGAGCTGCGCGGGCGCCAAGGCCTGCTCGCGCCCGTCGGCGAAGCGGAGCGCTGGGTGCAGCGGAGTGCGCCCGTCAGCACGCAGGAAAGCGAGCACCGTGCCGTCGGCTGCGGGGGTCGGAAACTGCTCGACGCCATCGCCCGACGTCAGCGGCTGCGGCGCCGCATCGCCGGGACCAACGCGCCAAAGATGGCGGCGGTCGATGTCGCCCTGATTCGACGAGTACGCAACGCCCGACCCGTCGGGCAGAGCAGCAACCGCCTCCACCTCGAAGGCGCCCGGCGTCAGGTTGCGCGCCTCGCCACCGCTGGCGGGCACGGACCAGAGGTGCGTCCAGCCGTCGCGCTCCCAGGGGAAGATCAGGTGGCCGCTCGCGGTCCAGACGATCTGGTCAGGAGCTACGGTTCCACGGTAAGCGGATCCGGCTCCGGGAAGCGCCTCGAAGACCGTGCGTGAGTCTCCGCTGTCGACGTCGACGACGACGATCGACCACGGTTCGTCGACCGCGCGTAGAGGCTCGAAGATCTCACCCTGTGTGCCCGTCGGGAGCCTGAGAAAGGCGACCTCGCTGCCGTCGGGCGACCAGATCGGAGACTGGTCGCGATCGACGCCCGGGGCGAGGAAGCGCACGGCGTCTGCAGTGGGGTCGAAGAGGCCGACGAAGGAGTGGGTTCCTCGGCTGCTGACGAAGGCGAAACGCTCTCCCTCTGGCGACGCTCGCAGGTTGCCGACGCTCCCGCGAATCCGCAGCAGTCGCTCCGGCTCGTACTTCGAGAGCGCCGTCTTCATCGGGTCGCCGCGTCGGAAGAAACCCAGCGTCGCATCGTCGAGGAAGAAGGGCGAGTAGCCCTCGCCGAACCTCGTGGCCTCGCCGCCGTCGAGCTCGACGGACCAGAGCGAGTTGCCGACGCCCTTCGAGAAGGTGCGCGGGTTCGGCAGCTCGCCGCGTGCGTTCGGCGCTCCACCGCGCACGAAGAAGAGCCGCTCCCCGTCGGAGGTAAAGGTCAGGGAGCCGAGCTCCTGACCGTCGTCGGCGTCGAACGAGGTAAGCCGTCGAGCCTCGAAGTCGGGCGCTTCTGCGAACCAGACGTTGCGCACGCCACGGTCGTTGAAGACCCACGCGAAGCCCGCGTCTTCCGGAGCTGCCGTCAGACTCGAGGGAAAGGGAGCGCCACCGAGGACCTGCTCGAGCAAAGGGTCCTGGGCTCCCGCCAGAAGCGGCGCAACAAGAAAGAGAAAGGTCGCGAACTTCCAGTGTCCGCTTGGGCTTCGCCTCGTCGACATGGCACTTCCCCCACAAGCTCTGATCTGACGTCGGACCGAGATCATAGCTGCGTCGATGCGGATCATCCGCCAATCGCTGGGGGCCGACGGCACTCGGTCGAAGACGCCGCCACCGCGCGGCGCGTATGAACGGTGTGACTAGGATACGAACCGTGAACAGGCCCGTCATCGAAGTCTCCGAGCTCTCGAGGAGGTTCGGCGCCAAACAGGCCCTGCAGGACGTCAACCTCTCAGTGCAACAGGGAGTCGTTCACGGACTCGTCGGAACGAACGGTGCCGGCAAGACAACCCTCATCAAGCACTTGCTCGGCCTCTTGCGAGCTCAAACCGGTTCGGTGCGCGTCTTCGGGCTCGATCCGGCGGCGGACCCGGTCGGCGCACTCTCGAGAATCGGTTACCTCTCCGAGGAGAACGACCTTCCGGGTTGGATGAGCATCGACCAGCTCTTGCGCTACGTGAGCACGTTCTACCCCGCATGGGACGAGGCCTTCGCGCGAGAGCTGAGGGACTCTTTCGAGCTGGCTGCTGGAGCGAGAATCAGCGATCTGTCCAAGGGCCAGAAGGCCCGCGCAGGGCTGGTGAGCGCTCTCGCCTATCGGCCCGACCTACTCTTGCTCGACGAGCCGTCTTCGGGGCTCGACCCAGTCGTTCGTCGCGACAACCTCGGGGCCATCCTGCGCACGATTGCCGACGACGGACGGACGGTCCTGTTCTCGTCCCACCTGCTGGACGAGGTGCAGCAGGTCGCTGATCACGTGACGATGATCCGTCGAGGCCGCATCGTCCTTACGGCACCGCTCTCGTCGATTCTGCAGTCCTACGGATCGCTCGACGAAGCCTTCGTTGCTCACTCTCAAGGGAGCCACGAAGAGGCAGTCGGACCATGAGAAAAGCCCTCTCGGGCAGCGGCGCGACGGCGATCGCTCACGAATTCCTAAGTCGTCACCGCCTCGGCTCGGGTCTCCTGGCACTCTACTTTGCCATGCTGCTCATGCTGCGCGTTCTGGTCCTGGGAACCGGGCAGCTGGAGCTCCGCCAAGACTGGCAGTTCGCACTCGCAGTCATCGTTCCGCTCGGCTCCACCGTCATGTACCTCTTGGCCGTTTTCAGCTTCGGACTCTCCGGCGACCTCGCGGCACGAGAGTCGATCTATCCGTCCCGTCTGTTTACTCGCCCCTTGACCAGTTCGGCTCTTGCCGGTTGGCCCATGTTCTATGGGTCGCTTGCGATCACGATGCTCTGGATCCTGACGCGGAGCCTGGCGGTGTGGCCTTCGGAGGCCAGAGTGCCTCTCATCTGGCCCTCCCTCTTCGGAGTCGCGATCCTCGCCTGGACGCAGGCCTTGACCTGGATGCCCTACCCGCTCCGGGGACTGAGGGTTGTGGTCACCGTGAGCTGGCTGGCGACCGTCAGCTTCGTCGTCCTGACGGCGTTGCAGTTTCGCCCGTCGGAAGCCACGATGATCGTGCTCCTGGCTCCACACCTGCCCCTGGCCTACCTCACGGCCCGCAGAGCCCTGACCCGGGCGAGATGCGGGGACGTGCCCGACCGGCTCAGTCCGTCCTTCCGGCCCCTTCGATCACGGCCCCGAACTTGGAGTTCGCCTGGAGCGGCACAGCGTTGGCTCGAGTGGCAGCGCCACGGCCGCTCGTTGCCCACGCTCGTTCTGATGGTCGTTCCGCTCGAGCTCTGCTTGCTCTTCTTCTTCCGCGAAACACCGAGGCTGATCCTCGGAACTGTCAGCGTGGTCCTTCTGACTCCAGTCCTGCTGGCGACGTTCGTCGCCGCCACGGTTCGGACGAACGCCGACGCGCGAGACACGTACGAGCTGACTCCCTTCCTCGCGGTCCGTCCTCAGACCACGGCGGATCTCCTTCGAGCCAAGCTGACGGCCACCCTTCTCAGCACCGTCGTGACCTGGCTCGTCGTCGCTGGTCTGCTGCTGATCGCTCTACCGTCGACGGGAACGTGGGCGGAGGTCGCGAGAGCTGGGCGTCAGCTGACCGACTTCGCCGGACCGCAACGCGCCCTGCTGCTGACCGTGATGGGACTCGCTGGTCTGATCGGCGCCACTTGGAAGCAGCTGGTTCAGAGCCTGTACATCGGCCTCAGCGGGCGAAGGTGGCTCGCAAAGGCCAGCGTCTTCGCAACGCTGGTTCTGCTGACCATCGCAGTTCCGCTCGCTTCCTGGACCCTCGAGCGGCAAAACGCCCTCAGCGCACTGTGGAACGCAGCACCTTGGATCCTCACGTTGCTCGTCAGCGCCAAGATGGTCGCAGCCGGATGGATCGTCGGGCGACTCCAGGGTGAAGAGCTGGTGGAAGATCGCACGCTCGTCCTCGGCGCCCTCACGTGGTGCCTGTCGGTGCTCGGGCTCTACCGGGTCCTCGACTGGCTCTTTCCCGTCGTGCTCTTCCGCTCTCACTTTCTCCTGCTCACCGCGATACTCGCGATCCCACTGGTCAGGCTCTCGGCGGCACCGTTGGCACTCGCTTGGAATCGCCACCGATGAACGCGCGGAGAGTCCGAAGGAGGGCCAAAGTCCTCGGAGCCGTCTTTTCGCTTCTCGGGCTGCCGCCTCTACTGGCGCTGCTTCACGCTGTCGACTTCCATCTGAAGAACCGCAACAACGGCAGCCTCGTCTCTTCGGGCGAGGAGCGGGAGTATCTACTCTTCGTTCCAGACAGCTACGATCCCTCCGAGCCGACGCCGCTGGTCATCAACCTACACGGTGGTGCCCTCTGGCCGGCGCTGCACAGAGACTTGAGCGGCTGGAACGAGCTCGCCGAGCGTAAATCGTTCCTGACGGTGTATCCGGCCGGGCTCGGCAAGAGATGGCGCGTGCTGCGCGAAGGCCCTGGCGTAGCCCAAGACGTCCAGTTCATCGACGATCTGATCGACACACTTGCTGCGAGCTACAACGTCGACACGCGAAGAATCTTCGTCAACGGACTCTCCAACGGCGGTGGCATGGCCTTCGTGCTCTCCTGCGAGCTTGCGGATCGAATCGGCGCTGTGGGCTTGGTCGCCAGCGCGCAAATGCTGCCTTGGAGTCGGTGCGAAGGCGCGCCGCCGATGCCAATGATCTCGATTCATGGGACGGCTGACGAACTCGCTCCCTATGATGGCGGGAGCACATGGGTTGCGCCACCCGGGGTGGAGTTCCCCAGCGTCGCTGAATGGACGGAGTTGTGGGCTCGTCGCAACCGCTGCCGTCCGAGTCCAGAGGATTCCAGCGTGACGGACAGCATCGTCCGCCGCGACTACAGAGGATGCGAACGGAGCGCCGCCGTTGTGCTGTTCACGATATACGGCGGAGGACACACGTGGCCCGGCGGCCTGCCCATGGCCGAGTGGTTCCTTGGTCCCACGACAAGCGACATCGACGCGAAGACCGAGATGTGGAACTTCTTCGAGGAGCATCCACTCCGTCATTCAGCACCGAGCCGCGCCGAAGACACTAGAAGTCGGGGGCGTCGCTGAGTCGGCGACTCAGCTCGAGCAGCGCGATCAGCGCACCGTCGACGAGGCGCTCTCCGGCCCCCACCGCCACGACGGTACCCTCGGTCGCCCCGTACCCTCCCTGACCGGCGGCTCGAATCGTGGGAAAGTAGCCGAGCTCGCCGTTCGTGTAGCCGACGAAGAAGGTGTGCGGAAGGTGACTCTGCGCCTTGAGCCGTAGACCGTGCTCGACGAAGAACTCACCGGGGAAAGTGGCCAGACCGACGGAATCGCCGAGCAGGACCGCAGAGACCTCCGTTCGTCGTTCGGCGAGGTAGCGTTCGCGGTAGTAGTCGAAGTACTGTCCGGCTCCGGCGGCATCGAAGCGCTGGCGCAGCTCGGCCGAATCGAAGTCCCACCGCGCCTCGAGCTCGAGTTCACGGGTCGAGTGACGGATCGTCTCGACGGAAACGGAAGCTGCTGATCTGCGGGCGTCGAGGGCTGCTTCGGCCAGAGCCGAGCCCGCCTTTTCCACCTGATCGAAAGCACCTTCGCCCAGCGGCGTCTTGTCCCAGAAGGGATTGATGTCCCCGGCCGCACCGGGGATGAAGAGCGCGACGCCGCCGGCGGTCTCTTCGATGCGCCGTCCCATCACTCCGGGGTAGTCCGCCGACAGCTCGAGATTGTCCGGTCCGAGAATCACCGGATGGCAGGCGAAGTTGACGAGCGTCGCGATCGCCTCCCCGCCCTCCCCATCGAGAGCAAGAACACCCACCGTCCGGTCGACGGGAGACGTCGGGACTCCTGCGCGGTTCTCCCACAGCATCTCCACCGAGCCGTCATCCTGCAGGGCGCGACGGTTGTGGCAAAGATCGGCTTCCCCCGTACCGGCCCTGAGCCGGGCTGGAGTGAGCGCGCCATAGGCACTCTCGACTGCCCGGACGATGCCGGCCTCCGTGAGTCGATACCAGGGATTCTCCGCCGTCGGGTGCTCGCCGTAGACCGCCGTCGAGTGACTGTGCGAGGCCATCAGGAGAAGCAGGTCCACGGGGACGCTCTCGAGCACGGCGGCGCGCACCCGCTCGACGCTTCCCCGCCGTACCGAGCCCATGTCGAGAGCGACCAGCGCCACCGTCTCGCCACCGGCCGAGAGCACGACGGCGCGAGCGTAGAGCGGGTCGTGCACTCCTGCCGAGACTCCCTGGCGCGCACCGTAGCCGTACATCGCACCGCCCAAGGGCGGGGTGATCTCGACTCTCGCTGCGCCGGCGCGCAGAGGCTGT